>JBFWXZ010000078.1:0-13006 GCA_050186955.1 Flavobacteriaceae bacterium | reverse complement strand
CTATGTCTTTATAAATTCAGGATTGAGGGGGACGCGACCGATCAGGGAAATTTTATTATGTTGATTATATACATAATATTCTCAATGCTATGCTTGATCGCGACTTGGTTCACCCTGTTCGTATCCAACAATATCAGGGAAAGCCTCAACAGAAACCGGAAGCACAGCTAGAAGTTTGGGAACCGGATCATGACGCTCGAGACCTATCTCGCCTATCTCGCCACGGTCGGCATCTTCTTCGCCCAGCCGCCGGGCCCCAGCCAGGTGCTGATGATCTCCAACTCGCTGCGCCACGGGCTGCGGCCGAGCCTCGCCACGGCGGCCGGCGACCTCTCGGCGAACGCGCTCCAGATGACGGCCGCCGCCTTCGGCCTCGCCGCCGTCATCGCCGCCTCGTCGGAGGTGCTGACCGTGATCAAATGGGCCGGCGTCGCCTATCTGGTCTGGATGGGCGTGCGCACCTTCCGCGCCACGCCCCGCGACATCGGCGGCGGGGCGGCGGCGCGCGACGGCTTCGCGACACTGTTCCGGCAGGGTTTCCTGACGTCCGCGGCCAATCCGCGCGCGGTCTTCTTCTTCGCCGCGCTGTTCCCGCAATTCATCGACCCCACCGCTGGCGTGTGGCCGCAACTGCTGATCCTCGGCGCGACCTATATCGCCGTCGACGGCACGCTGCTCTGCCTGTGGGGCGGCATGGCGGAGAAGGTGCTCGGCCGCCTGCGCGGCCGCTCGCGCCTGCTCAACCGCATCTCCGGCGCGCTGATGATCGCCGCCGCCGTCCTCCTCGGCCTCAAGGACGTCCGCGTCGCCCCGCGGTGAGAGCCAAGCGCCCGAGGCACCAGGATTGCCACATACGCCGCATGTGGATTCCATCCAGCCCTCGGCTTCAGACCTCGGGCGTTCGACCCTGGAAACGCGCCGCTGGCGCGTTTCCTATACGGTCTCACCCTGCGCCGGAATGACGGATAATCGCGAAGCGTCAGCCCCAATCGTCATTCCGGCGAAGGCCGGAATCCAGCAAAGACGCAACCGCTAGCTCAGGCACCAAGAAACCGCCCGTTTGCGATCCGGCCCGTCATCACCGAGTGCGGACGCGGTGATCCATTCCACTGCCGGGAAGGCGCGGCGGGGCCGCGCCCTGCCCTATTGCTGCGGCGCCTGCTGGGGCGGCGTCGGCATCATGTGCCAGGGGATGCTGACCGGCTCGGCGTTCTCCGGCGGCGGGATCAGCCCCTCGGCGACGGCGGCGGCGATGACCTCGAGGACGAAGGTCTCGCCCTCGTTCTTGATGTTCTCGAGAACCGGGCCGTTGATCGCCTTGTTGACGGCCTTGGCGCCCGGCCCGCGCACCTTCGCGCCGAGTTCGGACTCGAGGAACTGCCTGAAGTCGTAGCCGGGCTTCACCGCGACGATCTTCGATAGCTCGTCCTCGGTGTAGAACTCGGCGATGGCGTCGACGAGCGGCCCCTTGGACTGCTCGAACATGTCGGAGGCCTTCTGCCCGGCGATGATCTGCGCCCGCGCCAGGGCGGCCGAGGAAAGGTCCGGCTTCGCCACCTTCAGCTCGTCCTCCAGCTTCGGCCAGAAGGATTCGTAGATCTGCTGCTCGATGGGCGCGCTGTAGAAGCGCCCGGCGATGATGGCCGCCATCTCCTTCTTGTCGGCGGCGAGGGCCGCGCCGGCGGCGAGATGGATCGCCGCCACGGCGATCAGCGCGAGGGTGGCGAGGCGTGATGTCAATCTGCGCATGCGCTCGTTCAAATCCCTTGTTTCCTTCAGGCTTCGCGGCAGCTCCCGCGAGGGTTGCCGAACGCCTTAGCAGATCGCAGCCGATTGGGGCAATTTCCAGGTGGCGCCGGTGAAGGCGTCCGTCATCCCCCGCAAGGCCCGCAGCCGGCCGTGAAACAGAACCGTTTCCAGCAAGCCCTGAACCGCTCTAGACTGGACGGCGGAGGACGCGACATGACCCTGCCCCGCCACGACGGCCATCCCCTGGGCGAAGCAGTGCGCATCCAGGGCCGCGACTGGCCGGCCGGCCACCGCGGTCCCAAGCCCGGCGATCTCGCCGCCTTCGCCGCCAAGGGCATCGGCCTCGACGTGCCGGTCGTCGTCCAGCCCTGGGACGATCTGGGCGACGCCCTCGGCCGCCCCGGCTTCTACGCGAGCGAGGCGCAGACCGCCGACCCGCTCCTGAACGCGCCGGCCAACGACTATGGCGGCGGTTGCATCTATTTCGACGGCTTCGTCGCCGACGAGGCGGTGGCCGCCGCCCTGGGACTCATGGGCGTCCACAAGACCGACAAGACCTTCGCGGTGTTCTACGCCGCCGCCGACGACACGGCGGCACAGCGCTATCTGCATCAGATCCGCCTCGTTTCCCGCCACGGCCTGGCGCACACCTTCCGCATCCGTGGCGAGGCGCTCGACGAGATCGTCGACCAGCCGCTCACGGTCGAGGAGACGGTGCTCCGGTTTCTCGACCTCGAGCGCGGCCTGTGGGGAAGGGGCTATTCCTCGGCGCTGTCCGGCGCGCTGGGAGGCGACGGCGACTGGGCCAAGGAAACGCTCGGCTTCGGCATCCTGGTCGAGAACGGCTACCAGGGCATCATGCGCGTATGGAGCCGCCCATGGCTGGTGACCAAGTAACGCCGCGACAGCACCGCTGAGGACCCTTCAACCCTCGCCGCGCCGGTTTCCGCGCTCGCGCAGGCCGCGCGCGGCGAGCCAGGCGAGGCTCGCCCAGGCGAGGCCCAGCCCCCAGCCGGCGACCACGTCGCTCGGCCAGTGGACGCCGAGATAGACCCGGCTGGCGCCGATCGCCAGCGCCAGCGCGAAGGCCGCGCCGAGCAGGAAGACGCGCACCCGCCGCTGCGGCACGAAAGGCAGGGCGATGGCGGCCAGCGTCAGCCAGGCCAGCATGCCGACGGTGGCGTGGCCGCTCGGGAAGCTCGCTGTGAAGGTGCGGTCGAGATGCTCCACGAGGTCGGGGCGCGGCCGCTCGAACACGAGCTTAAGCGCCGTCGACAGCGCGGTGCCGCCGATGAGGGCGACGACGAGGAAGGCCGACGCCGCCCGCTTGCCGAGCAGCAGCAGGACGCCGAGCACAACCGCCGAGACGGTGACGAGGACGGGATAGCCGCCGAGCGCGGTGATCTCTGCCGCCGCCTCCTCGAACCAGGGCGGCCCGATCGGGTTCGACGGATCGCCGGCCTCGCGCAGCGACAGCAGCACCGCGCGGTCGATGCCGTCCGTCCAGCCCGCGCCGACCGCCAGCGCCGCGGCGGCGAAGACGGCGAGCCCCGCCACGGCACCGGCCTTGACGAGGCCGGGCGGCGGATGGTCGTGGGCGCCCGAGGCGCTGTCGGCGGGGTGGCGTTCGGATCGCATCGGGAACCTGTAGCATCCGCCGCCGCGCCCCGCCGCAAACAAAAACGCCGCCCCGGAGGGCGGCGTTTCCACGTGGTCCGGCGGTTCGGCGCGTGTCACATGCTGCCGAAGTGGTAGTTCAAGCCGATGCGCGCCGTGGTCAGCGTGCCCTGATCGGTGTTGATGAGGCCGAAGCCGTAGGGCGTGTCGTCGAGCCCGACGAATAGGACCTCGGCCTTGACGCTCCACGCCGGGTTGAGCGCGACCTCGGCGCCAAGGCCGGCGACCCAGCCGAATTCCGTCTCGCTGGCGGCGGCCGGCTGCGCGGTCAGGCCGGCGTCAACCGCGGCGAGCGCGATGCCGGCAGTGCCGTAGAACAGCCAATTGTTGACGGCAACGCCGAGGCGGCCGCGCAGCGTCGCGAGGAAGTCGATCTCGGTGTAGCAGACGGTCGAGCACAGCACGGTGGTCGAGCCGTCGATGCCGCTCCACGCCGCGTCGATCTCGATGCCGTAGACGATATTGCCGCGCTGCCAGTTGTGGCCGCCGGTGATGCCGACGAGTCCGCCGTCGAGGTCGAAGCTGGTGGTGACGCCGAGCTGCGTATGCGTGGAATCGCCCCAGCCGTAGCCGGCGAAGATGCCCGCATAGCTGCCCTCCCAGGAGAAGCCGTAGGGCGTCTCGGCCATGTCGGCGGCGCGCGCGCCGGTCGTCGCGGCGAAGGCGAGAAGCAGGATGGCGAACAGTTTTTTCATCGTTGAAGCCCCGTGTTCCTTTTCTTTCCGATTCCTTAACGGAAAACGGCGCGGGACTCTGTAGCGTCTGTGCAACAGGGGATGGATTCCTCCCCTCGGGTGCCTCTCCCGCCCCCTTCCAATCGCCGCGAAGCCGGCCCATATTCGCCTCCATGCCTAACGCCCCCCGCAAGCAGAAGCCGCCCTCCATCGAGGCCGCGCTGGAACCCTTCATCCAGCGCGACGGCGCTGCGCCCGGCGGGTTGTCGGAGGCCCCGCAGAGCGGCTTCGAGCCGGCCGAGACCGATTCGGCGATAGGCCGGAAGATCCTCGAGAAGGCCGGCCGCCGGAAGAAGGAGCCGAAGGCGCGGCGCCCCGAGCGCGCGCCGCGCATCGACGGCACCGAGGGCATCGAGCTGATGGGCCCCGACGAGCCGTCGGGCCGGCCCTCGCTCTCCATCCCCGCGCAGAAGGACCTCGAGGCGCTGCTGGCGCGCGGGCGGCCCTTCTACGTGCCCGACGACGCCCCCGAATGGGTGCCGCACCGCCCGGCCCGGCCGGAGAAGTCGGAGGGCGGCGTCGCCTTCGGCCTGACCAGCGAGTTCGAGCCGAAGGGCGACCAGCCGACGGCCATCGCCGAGCTGGTCAAGGGCATCGGCGAGGCCGAGCGCGACCAGGTGCTGCTCGGCGTCACCGGCTCCGGCAAGACCTTCACCATGGCGCAGATCATCGCCCGCACCGGCCGCCCCGCCCTCATCCTGGCGCCCAACAAGACGCTGGCCGCCCAGCTCTACGGCGAGATGAGGAGCTTCTTCCCGGACAACGCTGTCGAGTATTTCGTCTCCTATTACGACTACTACCAGCCCGAGGCCTATGTGCCGCGCACCGACACCTATATCGAGAAGGAATCGTCGGTGAACGAGCAGATCGACCGCATGCGCCACTCGGCGACGCGCGCCCTGCTGGAGCGCGACGACGTGGTCATCGTCGCCTCGGTCTCCTGTATCTACGGTATCGGCTCGGTCGAGACCTACACCGCGATGACCTTCGCGCTGAATGTCGGCGAGCGCATCGACCAGCGCCAGCTCCTCGCCGATCTCGTTGCCTTGCACTACAAGCGCAACGACGGCAATTTCGCCCGCGGCACCTTCCGCGTGCGCGGCGACACCGTCGAGGTCTTCCCGGCGCATCTGGAGGACCGTGCCTGGCGCGTCTCGCTGTTCGGCGACGAGGTCGAGGCGATCGACGAGTTCGACCCCCTCACCGGCCAGAAGACCGACAGCTTCGACCAGGTGAAGTTCTACGCCAACTCGCACTACGTGACGCCGAAGCCGACGCTCAACCAGGCCATCAAGTCGATCAAGACGGAACTCAAGGCCCGCCTCGACGAGCTGCACAAGGCCGGCAGGCTGCTGGAGGCCCAGCGGCTGGAGCAGCGCACCCTGTTCGACCTCGAGATGATGGAGGCCACCGGCTCCTGCGCCGGCATCGAGAACTATTCGCGCTATTTGACCGGCCGCGCGCCGGGCGAGCCGCCGCCGACCCTGTTCGAATACCTCCCCGACAACGCCCTCGTCTTCGTCGACGAGAGCCACGTCACCGTGCCGCAGATCGGCGGCATGTATCGCGGCGACTTCCGCCGCAAGGCGACGCTGGCCGAGTTCGGCTTCCGCCTGCCCTCCTGCATGGACAACCGGCCGCTGCGCTTCGAGGAGTGGGACGCCATGCGCCCGCAGACCGTCTACGTCTCGGCGACGCCGGGCGGCTGGGAGATGGAGCGCACCGGCGGCGTCTTCTCCGAGCAGGTCATCCGCCCGACCGGCCTCATCGATCCGAGGGTCGAGGTGCGCCCGGCGACCACCCAGGTCGACGATTTGCTCGACGAGGTGCGCAGCGTGGCCGCGAGAGGCTACAGGTCGCTGGTGACCGTGCTCACCAAGCGCATGGCCGAGGACCTCACCGAATATCTGCACGAGCAGGGCGTGCGCGTGCGCTACATGCATTCCGACATCGACACGCTGGAGCGCATCCAGATCATCCGCGACCTGCGGCTCGGCGCCTTCGACGTCCTCGTCGGCATCAACCTGCTGCGCGAGGGGCTCGACATCCCCGAATGCGCGCTGGTCGCCATCCTCGACGCCGACAAGGAGGGCTTCCTGCGCTCCGAGACCAGCCTCGTCCAGACCATCGGCCGCGCCGCCCGCAACGTCGACGGCCGGGTCGTCCTCTACGGCGACACCGTCACCGGCTCGATGGCCCGCGCCATCGAGGAGACCGACCGCCGGCGCGAGAAGCAGGCCGCCTGGAACGCCGCCAACGGCATCACCCCGGAATCGGTGCGCAAGAACATCGCCGACGTCATGGGCTCGATCTACGAGGCCGACCGCGTCACCGTCGACAGCGGCCTCGCCGAGGCCGGCGCCGCCTACGGCCACAACATGAAGGCGGTGATCGAGGACCTGACCAAGCGGATGCGTGAGGCCGCCGCCAATCTCGAATTCGAGGAGGCGGCGCGGCTCCGCGACGAGGTCAAGCGGCTGGAGGCGATGGAGCTCGCCGTCGCCGACGACCCGCTGGCGCGGCTCGAGGCGGGCGAGGATTCAGGGGGGCGGCGCCAAAGAGGAACCTCAACCCGGACGAAGTCCGGCAAGGCCAGTGAGCGAAGCGAACGCTCGGCCGCGAACGATCAAGAAACCCTCCCCGATCCTTCGGGCAGGGTCAGGAAGAATACGCTGGACGAGATGACCGTGGGTAGGACGGAGAGGAAGAGGAGGGGGTAGGCCCCCCAGTATTTCTTACAACCGACGCAACGCGGCGTTTGACAAACAGGCCAAGCATCGCCAGAAAAATATAATGAATGACGATACGGATAAGATAATCAAAGCTCAAGCCACCAAGCGTGCAATCTCACGCTCTGCCAACAGTATTCGGACGAAAGGATCGTCTTCCGAAAAACTTAACAGAAAACGCTTCGGATACGATGTTTTTCGACGACGAATAAATGTTATATTTCCGGAACGTGCATCAAAACCGCCGCTAAATGTACGCCGGAAGTCGATGCTTTTATTTAAATCGCCTAAAAAAAATATCATACTAGATAGTATTATCAATAATAGGCAAGATCTGTGGAGGCCTATAAAATTAAGGTCAGAGTACGACAAGATGGAAATAGACCTAAATAATTTTTCTTTTATTGATGATCCAGTAGGTGCTGTTGAAAGCCTGTATAATATTTCATCCGCAGAAATGTATATGTACTCTTGTACCGTGAATTTTAATCAAAATAGAATATCTGATATTGGCCCGTATCTTATTTTATCAGATGTTTGGTCCGACTTTGCACCGGTTTTTACAGGTGGAAGAATGAGTCATAGCGTAATGAAGGTAATAGAATCGGTAGGTTTGAGAAAACCCTTGTTTATGGCACGTTTTCGCGGCCTAAAAGATACCTCCGGTGTCTGGGCATTCCCTCTTCAGCGCCGTATTGAGCCAGTTGGGGGGCTTGACACAAAGGGTCTTAACGAGCCGCAACGACAAGAAAAGACGATCGATAGATTTATTGATTGGATCGATGAATGTATAGGAATCCCAGATATTGGAAAAGAATTAACTGAAGAAGGGAAAGGATGGATATCAAACATATTTAATGAGCTACTTGACAATGCCGAACGGTATAGCTCTTCAGGAACCCAAAGGGGAAATTGGTCAATCGCTGGATTTATGGCTCAACGCGGCTCTGACGAAGAGCCCCTATTTATCATAAGTATCTCCGTCCTTAGTACTGGAGCCACAATATCCGAGACAATTGAAAAAATTACGGGGATAAATAAAATACGACTATCAAAATATATATCTAAATTCAAATCTAATGAATATCCCGAAGAAATACTGAATACCATATTTGCACTTCAGGACTACGTTACAAGCGACCCAAAAGCTATTGCCGGAAACCGAGGAGGTATCGGCTTCCAGAGCGTTTTCGATTTTATGAATGATGTGGGTGGAAGTTACGAAATTGCGAAACTGCCTAAGCTTGCGGTTGTTTCCGGCAACTCAGCGATCCGCTTAGTGCACCCCTATCATCAAGGACGCAAGAGGGCGACCTCGCCGTTCCCACGCGAAATATGGTTTAACGAGCAAAATTCGGAATTCGAGGCGCCAGAGTTAGGGAATGTAAAAACCCTACCTCACCGCATACAAGGCACCCTTGTTACGCTTCAATTTCAACTAGATCGAAAGTACCTAGATGACGCAGTCGAACGAGAATAATTGCTCGATTGATTTTTCTGAACTGACTGGAAACGGGAAGATCAGGAACATTAGTGGGCACGAACGAGGACTTAGAGCTAGGGAGCACTTTAAGCTCAATAGCATTGAGGATGATTGCGAGATAATCACCATAAATATACCACCGTATATATATGCTATTGGGAGCTCGTTTATACAGGGCATGTTTGGAGATAGTTTAAAGAAATATCATACGGACGTCCTATTTTTTAATAAATACAAATTTATTTCAACACCGTTAATTCTTAGGCAAATATTAATTGGCTTGAGATTTGATAGGAATCGTTAGTAAAATCGATATCAATGATCCAAATACATACGCTCCACCCAGCTTTCAATGGGGAGACGTGATACCTTGGGTCATATCTATTATATCCCTAATGTCAAACTTTTACATGTTCCAGCAAACAAGGCGGTGGAAAATACAGGAAAGGTTATACAAGATAAATATCGAGAATTACTCTTCAAATATAAAATCTCCTCTCGATATTCAGTTAAGTGAAATTGAGAAACTTGCTGAAGATATAATAAATAATGGAAAGGCGTGCCCATCAGTTGAACAGGCGAAAATTATTATGGGGGATATTATGACAGATTTCACGAATAGATCATCACATATAAACTCAATTTTAAATAGAGCTGATAGAGATGATATCTCGAAATTTCAATGCTGGTCTGATACATTTAACAACAAATATCAGGAAATCATTGAAATCGACGCAAATTTCCAATCCTCGGCATCAAGTATTTCTGATGTTTTAGATTACACGGAATCCGTTCCCAGACTAATGTGTGAAATAGCTGATTCAATTAGGATTTTATTGCAGCAAGATCTAGAAAACCTTGGAAAATAATATTTTATAGGGCTTCTGGATAATCTACTCCCCCCATGCCGTTCGTGGCAGCGACACTCGCAGCGATAGCCGGCTTCGCCGGTGGCTGGGCCGCCGCGTTCTTCGGCCTCTATCCGCTCTTCCAGAAGGACGACCGCGACGGCGGCATCGCGATGGGCTTCGCCTTCACCATCGCCCCGGCGGTCGGCATCGTCTGCGCGATCGCGCTCGCCGTCTGGGCATTTCGTAAGGTGAAAGCGCAGCACGGCGCCGGCCCCGAGCCGAAAGCCTGAGCCCCCGCGCCCCATTCGAGACGCGATGACGCCGCCGCCCCTTCCCCGTTGGAGCGGCGGCGCAGATGTGGTCGACTGTCGCCGCCGGCCGTCGAGGGCCGCCGCAGATGACCGGAGGTCCCCGATGAACGCCCCGCGCCCGCATGTCAGGCCGCCTGCCGGAACCTTTGCCGGCCCGCTCCTCGCCCTGTGCGCCGCCCTGGCGCTCTGCGCCCCGGCCGCCGCCGAGGACTGCGCGGCGCGCTTCGCCCGGCTCACCCTCCACTGGATGGAGAACCCGCTGCCGGGCGTCGCCCATATCGTCACCGAGGCGAAGGGCCAGCCGAGGACGGAGAACGACATGCTGTTCGCCGGCCCCGGCCACTACATGGTGAAGATGACCGAGCCCGCCGGCGCCTGGTACCTCACCCATGGCGGCGCGACGCACCAGTCCGACGACGGCGGCAAGAGCTGGAAGAAGCTCTACGCGTTCAACCAGGAGGAGACGGCCGCCGCCGGCCTGGCGACGGTCCGCCAGCAGGTCTCCACCGTCCGCAACGCGCGCTGCGGCGAGGCCGAGTTCGGCGGCGAGACGGTCGACACGCTGGAGGCCGAGATGACCAACACGGTCAACGCCACCTTCGAGATCCGCACCAAATACTGGGTGCGCCGCGCCGACGAGCGCGCCGTGCGCACCGAGACGCTGATGACGGGGCTCGGGCCGGAGACGCTGACCGTGCAGGAATGGAAGGCCGCGCCGGACCTGACGCTGCCGGTGCCGTAAGACGTCGGGCGGATGAGGTCGCGGCGCTCGATATTCGCGGCGGGTCTTGCTCCATTTCGCGCCGCCAGGGTCCGGAGCCACCTTCCTTGCTGGATTCCGGCCTGCGCCGGAATGACGGGTAATATCGAGGCCTAAGTTCCAATCGTCATTCCGGCGCAGGCCGGAATCCAGAAACGATGGTGCGGCGTTCTGTGGCCCATCCTTCGAGGCTCGGCTTCGCCTCGCGCCTCAGGATGAGGGTGAGGGCCGTTGGGAAATCGCTCCGGGGGCGCGATTTCAGGTCCGAACGCCTTAACGCTTCAAGCCGAGTGCCGGAATGGAATCCAGCTACGGCATACGCGGCACGCACCACACGCCACCACACGCGCTCGTGATCCGTACCGCCCGCGCCGCCGTGCCATGATGGTCGCGGGGGAGACGGATCGCGATGGACTGGCAGGAGCGGATAGACAACTACGCCGCCGCGACGGGCTTTCCCGGGAGCCTGTTCGTCGCCGATGACGGGCGCGTCGTCGGCACCTGGATCATGGGCAACGACTACCGCGTGAAGTCGGCCTATTACGGCGGCTACCCGGCCGGCTATCTGCGCCGCGTCCGCGCCCTCTTCCCCGAAAAGCGGCGCGCCCTGCACCTGTTCTCCGGCCGAGTCGATCTCGACGCCTTTCCCGGCGACACGGTCGACATCGACCCCGGCCTCGCGCCGACCTTCCTCGACGACGCCCAGAGCCTCGAGACGGTGCCGCTCGGCGACTACGACATCGTGCTCGCCGATCCGCCCTATTCGGTGGAGGACGCGGCGCATTACGGCGCCACCATGGTCAAGCGCAACCGCGTCATGCGGGCGCTGTCGCGGCTGAGGGCCGGCGCCCATGTCGTCTGGCTCGACCAGGTGCTGCCGATGTACCGCAAGGAATGCTTCGCCCTCGAGGCCGCCATCGGCATGTGGAAGTCGACCAACCACCGCTTCCGCGGCATCACCGTCTTCCGCCGCCGCTAGCGCGCAACAAAAAAGGCGGGCTGATAGCCCGCCTTCCCGTCCCGGCCCCTGAAGGCCGGTTCGCGCCGTTGTCGCCTCTCCCGCCAGTACATCCGTGGTCGGGCGGCGCCGCGAACGGCGATGTTGTCGTCCAGGCTTTACGCCGCGGAGAGGTTCTCCGCCGCGGACTTGCCGGAGCGCTGGTCCTTGACGAGCTCGTAGTTCACCGTCTGGCCCTCATCGAGGCCGCTCATGCCGGCCCGCTGGACGGCGGAGATGTGAACGAAGACGTCGTTGCCGCCGTCGTTCGGCTGGATGAAACCGAAGCCCTTGGTGGCGTTGAACCATTTAACAGTGCCGGTTGCCATGATCGCGTATCCTTTATGTCGCGTAGCGTGACGTGCGGCCAAACCGGGCCGCGTTCCGATCGAATGTTCCGGAAGGAGGTGGACGTCAGCAGCGCGGGTCGCGTGGCGTAAAGTCACTTCAAGCCAAAATCTCGATCCCGCGCTTATACGGGCGAATTGTGACGCCAGCAAGACAAACCCTGCCTGCTGCCCTACGGGAAGAGGGAGAGAGAAGGGGGGGCGGATTGGACGAAGCGCCGCCGCTCCCCATATGATTCCTGTCCACATACTGACCTTGCCCGGGCACGGACCTCAACCAGGTGCTGGCCTTGGCGAAAGGAGGCTGAAATGTCCGATACAGCCGTTGCGAACACGCTCTTTCCGGCCAAGCCGTCGCTGATCGCCCGCGCCGGCGTCGGCAAGCTGGCGGGCCTCGTCGTCGGCCTCGTCGAGTTCTTCGTCTGGCCGTGGTACTGGGTCGCCGTGCCCGGCCATGTGCAGTGGGCGACGCTGCTCTGGTACATCAATTTCGGCGCCATGATAGGCCTCGCCGGCGTCATCGACCGCCACCCGGTGATGAATATCCGCCTCCCCTGGTGGGTCATGGGCGTGCTGCTCGGCGCCTGGCTCAACCTCGTCGCCACGCTGATGATGTGGGATGTCTTCGCCGAGGCCGGCGCGTCCTTCTTCGGCGAGGGCAGCATCTGGGCCTCGCCCTGGTGGTTCATCGCCGAGGGCGCGGTCACCGGCCTCGTCATCGGCTGGCTGTGCAACCGCTTCGGCGGCTACGGGGCGGGAACCGCCGGCCGCTGAGCCTCGTTGTCAGGCGCGCGGCGGCGTCCGCGCGCCGCCACGATCGCGCCCCAATCCGTTCAGACGGCGTTCAGTCTCGGCGGTGCAGGATAGGGACCATGAGAATTTGCCGCACCCGGTCGATGTTCCGGACGCGGCCTGCCAGGAGGCTTGTAGAGCCATGAAGAGCGTATCGAAGTTCGTCGTCGCCGCCCTTGCCGTCTCGACGGCGGCGCTGTCGCTGCCGGCTGAGGCCGGCGAGGGCTGGGCCGTCGCGCAGGGCCGCGGCGGGCCGGGCTATCACAGCCATCACGGCGGCTCCAGCTGGAACCGCGGTCCCTACCGCCCGGGCTGGCGCGCGCCCTATTACTACCATCACCGCCGCGACGACGGCGCCGCCATCGCCGCCGGCATCGCCGGCGTGGTGATCGGCTCGGCGATCGTCGGCGGCCTCAACAACCCGCCGCCCTCGACGGGCTATTACGGCCCCTCCTACGCGGTCGAGGATCCCTATCCGGACTACTACGTCGCCACCTCGCGCCCCGCCGCCTCCGGCGAGGAAGCCTGGGTCGGCTCGCAGGAATGGTACGAATACTGCAGCCGCCGCTACCGCAC
>JBFWXZ010000077.1:0-13582 GCA_050186955.1 Flavobacteriaceae bacterium | reverse complement strand
TCGATCTTCGCGCGAAGGGACTTGGTGAAACCTCTGACGGGAAATGCCTTTTCGGCATCGCCGCAAAGCACTTCGTAGGGCCGCTCGGCCTTCGCCGCGGCGATCTCCCGGCGCTTGTAGGCCTCGTTCTTTTCGAGGATGTCGCTCATGTGCGGTCCTGCGAGATGGCGACGTGGCGCTCGAGGCGCTCGGCGGCCTTGCCGCTGTCGATCAATTCGGCGGCGAGCGCCGCGCCTTCCTTGAGGTCCTTCGCGGCGCCGGCGACGACGAGGCCGCCGGCGGCGTTGAGCACGACGATGTCGCGATAGGCGCCCGGTTTTCCGGTAAGCACGCCGCGCAGCGCCTCGGCGTTGGTCGCGGCGTCCGCGCCCTTGAGGTCGGCGGCGTTCGCGGTGGCAAGGCCGATATCGCCCGGCGACACCTCGAATGTCGATATCTCGCCATTGTCGAGCGCGGCGACGCGGGTCGGGCCGGTGGTGGTCATCTCGTCGAGGCCGTCGCTGCCGTGGACGACCCAGACCTTCTCGGCGCCGAGCTCGCGCATCACCTCGGCGATCGGCTCGACCCATTGCGGGGAGAACACGCCGATGAGCTGGCGCCTGGTGCCGGCGGGATTGGAGAGGGGACCGAGGATGTTGAAGATCGTGCGGGTGCCGAGCTCCACGCGCGTCGGCCCGACATGCTTCATCGCCGCGTGGTGGTTGGGCGCGAACATGAAGCCGACGCCGGCCTCGCGGATGCAGCGGGCGATCAGGGCGGCGTCGGCGTCGACATTGACGCCGAGCGCGATCAGCACGTCGGCGGCGCCGGACTTGGAGGAAAGCGCGCGGTTGCCGTGCTTGGCGACCGGGATGCCGGCGGCGGCGACGACGAAGGCGGTGCAGGTCGAGATGTTGTAGGTGCCGGAATTGTCGCCGCCGGTGCCGACGATGTCGACGGCGTCGGTGGGGGCGTCGACGGTAAGCATCTTGGCGCGCATGGTCTTGGCGGCGCCGGTGATCTCGTCGACGGTCTCGCCGCGCACCCGCAGCGCCATCAGGAAGCCGCCGATCTGCGACGGCGTCGCCTCGCCGGACATGAGGATGTCGAAGGCGCCCGTCGCCTCGTCCTTGTCCAGCGTCTCGCCGGCCGCGACCTTCGCGATATACTGCTTCATGTCACTCATGAGACACGCTTCCCGCCCGCGCGGCAAATCCCGTCAGCTTCCCGGCTCCGACAGCCCCAGCGCGCGGTCCATCGCCTGCCGGTTGATGGTGATCGAAAGCCGCGACTGCAGCCCCTGGATATATTCAGAGACGAGGTCGTCGCTGTAGCCGTTGCGAAGGTCGGAGGCGATCTGCTCGGGCAGGGCCTCGCCGGCGGTCTTCGGCTCGACGATCTCCTCGACCTTGAAGACGACGCGGCTGCCGGGCTCGGCGCCGGTCACGGTCGCGATGCCGCCCTGCGGCGTCGAGAAGGCCGTCTGCAGCGCCGGGGCGTCGAAGTCGTCGCCGCGGTCGGCGCGGGTCAGCGCGCGCGTCAGCGTCAACGGCACGCCGGCCTCCTTGGCGATTTCGGCCATGTTCTCGCCGTGGCGGACGCGATCGGCCAGCCCGTCGGCGAATTCGTCGAGCCGGGTCGCCCGGCGCTTCGCCATCAGGGCGTCGCGCACCTTGCCGCCGGCTTCCTCCAGCGTGCGGTCGCGCGCCGGGGTGATGGCGTCGACGTCGAACCACAGGAAGCCGTTCTGGCCGAGCTGGACGGGGTCGTTCTCGATGCCGACGTCGCTTTCGAACGCGGCGCGGATCACGTCGTCCTTCTGCGGCAGCTCGACGGCGGAGCCGTCGGGCGCGTTGCCCTCGGCGTCGACGGCGTCGACGGTCAGGAAGGGAAGCTTCTTCTTGGCGCCGATCTCCGCGAGCGTCAGCCCGGCGGCGCGGTCGTCCTCGATGGAATCGAAGAGATCGAGCACCTCCTGCTGGGCCCGCGACAGCGCGATCTCCCTGCGGATGTCCTCCTTCACCGCGTCGAGCGGCTTGGTGCCGCCGGCGACGACGTCGGCGACCTGGACGATCACGGGGCCGAAGCGGCCGTCGATCACGCCGCTGGTGTCGCCGGCGCCGAGCGCGAAGGCGGCCTTGGCGACGGTCGGATCGGCGATGTCCTTCTCGGCGACGAGGCCGAGCTCGTAGTCGCCGGGCTTGAGGCCGCGCTCGAAGGCGATGTCGTCGAACTTGCGCCCGTCGGCGATCGCCTTGGCGGCGGCTTCCGCCTCGGCCTTCGAGGGGAAGACGATCTGCTTGATCCGCCGGCGCTCCGGCGTGGTGTATTTGGAGATCTGGCTCTCATAGGTCGACGCGATGTCCTCGTCGGACACCTCGACACCGCCGGCGAGGTCCTTGGGTTCGAGCCGGATCGCCGAGATCTTGCGGTATTCGGGAGCGCCGAACTGGGCCTTGTTCTCCTCGAAGAAGGTCTTCAGCTCCTCCTCGGTCGGCTCGGTCGGATTGCCGGCCTGGGCCTCGGTCACCACCATGTAGCGCAGGCGGCGGCCCTCGAAGCGGTAGCGGGCGATGAGCAGCTCCATCTCGTCGGGCAGCGCGAATTCGCCGCCGACGGCGTCGGCGAGCGCCTGGCGCGCCATGAGCTGGCGGCGCTCGGCGACATAGCCGGCCTCGCTGTAGCCGAGCGAGCGGATGGCGGCCTCGAAATACTGGCGGTCGAACTTGCCCGAGGGGCCGCGGAAGGACGGATCGGCCCGGATGTCGGCGGCCACCGCCTCGTCGGTCACGCGCAGGCGCATCCTGGCCGCGAAGTCGTCCAGCGCCGCCTCGGAGACGAGGTTCGAAAGCACGCGCGTGTCGAGCCCGAGCGAGCGGGCGACGTCGTAGCCGATCGGGCGGCCGAGCTGGCGCGACTGGATGCGGATCTCGTTCTGGAACTTCTGGCGGAATTCCTCGCCGTCGATCTCGGTATTGCCGACGGTGGCGACCGCCGTGCCGCGATAGCCGGTGAAAATGTCGGCGATGCCCCAGACGGCGAAGCTCAGCACGAGCAGCCCCATCAGGGCCTTGACGACCCACGAACCGGCGCTGCGACGCAAACCTTGAAGCATTTGAGACCCTTCGAGCCTGTCGGATGAGTGCCGGGCGCGGTCGCAATTCCACCGCAGATTCCGGCCGCGGATAGTAGTCGCAGGGTGTTACCGCCACAAGCAAGGCTTACGCAACCGGTAAAGCTCTGCTATCGGGCACGCGAGCAATCACAGGAGAGCCAGATGACGCCTGACATACGCCCGCTGGTCGCCGGCAACTGGAAGATGAACGGAACCCGCGCCGCGCTCGCCGAGATCGAGGCGATGGCGTCGCGCTACGACGCCGCGCTGAAGGCCGCCGTCGACCTGATGATCTGCCCGCCGGCCACCCTGGTCGCGGCGGCCGCCGGCGTTTCCGGGCCGGTGATGATCGGCGCCCAAGACTGCCACGCCGCGATTTCCGGCGCGCATACGGGCGACATTTCCGCCGAGATGATCGCCGATGCCGGCGGTCGGGCGGTGATCGTCGGCCATTCGGAGCGCCGCAGCGACCACGGCGAGAGTGACGCTCAGGTGCGGGCGAAGGCCGAGGCCGCCTGGCGCGCCGGGCTGCTCGCCATCGTCTGCGTCGGCGAGACCCGCGAGGAGCGCGACGCCGGGCGCGCCGTGAAGATCGTCACCGGACAGCTCGACGGCTCGGTGCCGGACGGCGCCGGCGCCGCCAACACGGTGATCGCCTACGAGCCGGTCTGGGCCATCGGCACCGGGCTCACACCCACTGTTGACGACGTGGCGGCGATGCACGCCGCGATCCGCGGCAATCTGGCCGCGCGCTTCGGCGGCGAGGGGGCGCGCATGCGGATCCTCTATGGCGGTTCGGTGAAGCCCGGTAACGCGGCCGAGCTGATGGCGGTGGCCAATGTCGACGGCGCGCTTGTCGGCGGCGCCAGCCTCAAGGCGGACGACTTCATCGGCATCGCCGGCGCCTATGCGTCGATCGGCTGATTTCGGCCATCCTTTGCGGGTAGCAAAGCCTCCGGCCTTGGTGTAGAAGGCGCCCCGACCCCGTAATTCAAGGAAAAACGGACCTCCCATGGAAACCGTTCTCATTGTCGTTCATCTGATGATCGTCGTCGCGATGATCGGCGTCATCCTGCTGCAGAAGTCGGAAGGCGGCGCGCTGGGCATCGGCGGTGGCGGCGGCGGATTCATGACCTGGCGCGGCGCGGCGAACGCGCTGACCCGCACGACGATGTATCTGGCCGCCGGCTTCTTCGTCACCAGCATCGCGCTGACCGTCCTCCACCGGGGCGGCGGCACGGCTCCCTCGGTGCTCGATTCCGGCGCCAGCCAGACCCAGAGCGGCGCTCCGGCGGCCAATGACGGCTCGTCGGTGCTCGACCAGCTCGGCGGGGCGCCGAACCCGGACGGCCCGCAGGTCCCGCAGTCCCAGTAGGCCGCCCGGCATGACGCGCGGGTCGAGCCGGCCGGTAACCGATTGGGGATACCGGCCTCGACCCCCGTTTTTCCGCTACCCGAATCGCGCTCCGGCGCTTTACTGTTGAGTTCCATGGCGCGGTACATATTCATCACCGGCGGCGTGGTTTCATCGCTCGGAAAGGGGTTGGCCTCGGCGGCGCTCGGCGCGGTTCTGCAGGCGCGCGGATACTCCGTCCGGCTGAAGAAACTCGACCCCTATCTCAATGTCGATCCGGGCACGATGAGCCCGTATCAGCATGGCGAGGTGTTCGTCACCGACGACGGGGCGGAGACCGACCTCGATCTCGGGCACTATGAGCGCTTCACCGGCGTCTCGACGGCCCAGAGCGACAACATAACCACCGGCCGCATCTATCAGGAAATCATCGCCAAGGAGCGCCGCGGCGACTATCTCGGCGCGACGGTGCAGGTCATCCCGCACGTCACCGACGCCATCAAGTCCTTCGTGCTCAGCGGCAATGACGGCGTCGACTTCGTGCTCTGCGAGATCGGCGGCACGGTCGGCGACATCGAGGGACTGCCGTTCTTCGAGGCGATCCGCCAGCTCGGCCAGGAGCTGCCGCGCGGCGAGGCGATCTTCATCCACCTGACGCTGCTGCCCTTCATTCCCTCCGCCGGCGAGCTCAAGACCAAGCCGACGCAGCACTCGGTGAAGGAGCTGCGCTCCATCGGCATCCAGCCGGATATCCTGCTGTGCCGCTGCGACCGGCCGATCCCGGTCGAGGAGCGGCGCAAGCTGGCGCTGTTCTGCAATGTGCGTCCCGAGGCGGTGATCCAGGCACTCGACGTCGACACCATCTACGCGGTGCCGGTCGCCTATCACGAGGAGGGGCTCGACCGCGAGGTGCTGCGCGCCTTCGGCATCGACGCCGACGCGACGACGCCGGACCTCGGCGTGTGGAACGACATCGTCGACCGCATCCGCAATCCGGAAGGCGAGGTGACCATCGCCATCGTCGGCAAGTATACCGGGCTCAAGGACGCCTATAAGTCGCTCTACGAGGCGCTGGTGCATGGCGGCATCGCCAACCGGGTCAAGGTCAATGTCGAGTGGATCGAGTCGGAGGTCTTCGAGCAGGAGGACCCGGCGCCGTGGCTGGAGAACGTGCACGGCATCCTGGTGCCCGGCGGCTTCGGTCAGCGCGGCTCGGAGGGCAAGATCCGCGCCGCGACCTTCGCGCGCGAGCGCGCGGTTCCCTATTTCGGCATCTGCTTCGGCATGCAGATGGCGGTGATCGAGGGCGCCCGCTCGCTCGCAGGGGTCGACGGCGCCTCGTCGACGGAGTTCGGCCCGACGAAGCAGCCGGTCGTCGCGCTGATGACCGAATGGCTCAAGGGCAACCAGCTCGAGGCGCGCGCCGCCGGCGGCGATCTCGGCGGCACGATGCGCCTCGGCGCCTTTCCGGCGAAACTTGCCAAGGGGTCGCGGATCGCGGAAATCTACGGGACGACCGAGATTTCCGAACGTCACCGGCACCGCTATGAAGTCAACATGGACTACCGCAAGATGCTGGAGGAGGGCGGCATGAGCTTCTGCGGCGTGTCGCCGGACGGCATCCTGCCGGAAACCATCGAATATCCCGACCATCCCTGGTTCATCGGCGTGCAGTACCACCCCGAGCTCAAGAGCCGGCCCTTCGCGCCGCATCCGCTTTTCGCGTCCTTCATCGAGGCGGCGCTGGTTCAGTCGCGGCTCGTCTAGACATGCGCGGCATCGATCATCTGGTGCTGGCGGTGCATGGCATGGACCATGCGCGCGACGTCTACGCCCGCATGGGCTTCACGCTGACGCCGGTCAACAGGCACCCCTTCGGCACCTACAACTCGCTGATCCAGCTCCAGGGCAACTTCCTCGAGCTGCTGGGCGTCGAGGACCCCGACGACATGCCCCTGGGCAAGCCCGGCCATTTCAGCTTTCCGCGCTTCAACTTCCTGTATCTGGAGCGCCACGAGGGCATCAGCATGCTGGTGGCCGAGAGCAAGGACGCGCGCGCCGACGCGAAGACCTTCGCGCGCGAGGGCATCCAGGCCTATCTGCCGTTCCAGTTCTCGCGAAAGGCCGGCCTGCCGGACGGATCGCACGCCAGGGTCGGCTTCCGTCTCGCCTTCGCCAGCGAGCCGCTGGCGCCGGAGGCGGGCTTCTTCGTCTGCGAGCAGCTGGCGCCGGAGCATTTCTGGAAGAGCGAGTTCCAGAAGCACGCCAACACCGCCGTCGCCGTCGACGACGTGGTGATGGTCGCCCGTGCGCCGGTCGACCTGCACCGCTTCATGCAGGTGTTCACCGGCAACCGCGACATCCGCTCCTCGAGCATCGGCATCGAGGTGCCGACGCCGCGCGGCACGATCCGCATCCTGACCCCGCGGGCGGCGAAATCGCTGTGGGGCGGCGCCATCGACGTCGACGACTTCGAGCGGCCGCGCTTCGCCGCCTACACGGTGGCGGTGGAAAGCCTCGCCGCCGTGCGCAAGGCGCTGAAGAAGGGCGAGATCGACCACGCCGACGGCAAGGATCGCATCGTGGTGCCGGCGAGCCAGGGCTTCGGCGCCGCCATCGCCTTCAGAAAGGCCGGGGGATGACCTCGCCCAACCCGGTCGTGACGCTCGGCGACGTGCGTTTCGGCAACGCGCTGCCGATCTCGCTGATCGCCGGCCCCTGCCAGATGGAAAGCCGCGCGCACGCGCTGGAAACGGCCTCGGCGCTCAAGGAAATGACGGCCGCCGCCGGCATCGGCCTCGTCTACAAGTCGTCCTTCGACAAGGCGAACCGCACCAGCCTCGGCGGCGCGCGCGGCATCGGGCTGATGGAGGCGCTTCCCGTCTTCGCCGAGATCCGCGAGACGCTGGGACTTCCCGTGCTGACCGACGTTCATACCGAGGCGCAGTGCGGGCCGGTCGGCGAGATCGTCGACGTGCTGCAGATCCCCGCCTTCCTGTGCCGGCAGACCGACCTGCTGATCGCGGCGGCGCGCACCGGGCGCGTCGTCAACATCAAGAAGGGGCAGTTCCTCGCGCCCTGGGACATGGCCAATGTCGTCGCCAAGGTCACCGGCACCGGCAACCGGGACGTCCTCGTCACCGAGCGCGGCGCGTCCTTCGGCTACAACACGCTGGTCAGCGACATGCGGGCGCTGCCGGAGCTGGCGGCGACGGGATGCCCGGTGATCTTCGACGCCACGCATTCGGTGCAGCAGCCGGGCGGGCAGGGCACCTCGTCGGGCGGCCAGCGCGAATACGTGCCGGTGCTGGCGCGCGCCGCCGTCGCGGTCGGCGTCGCCGGGGTCTTCATCGAGACCCACCCCGATCCCGACAACGCGCCCTCCGACGGCCCCAACATGATCGCGCTGAAGGACATGCCGGGGCTGATAGAGGAACTGATGGCCTTCGACGCCGTCGCCAAGCGGCGGCCGGACGGGGCGAATTGAAGCTCGACCTCGTCTTCGCCCTGAGCCTTGCCGGTCTCGGCAGCAACATCGCCATGCGCCTCGTCGATCCGCTCGTCCCGAGCATCGCGGGCGATTTCGGCCTGTCCATCGCCACCGTCGCCACCCTGACCACGGCCTACGCGCTCCCCTATGCGATCTTCCAGCCGGTGCTCGGCCCGATCGGCGACGCCGTCGGCAAGTCGCTGCTCATCCGCACCAGCCTGCTGGTGCTGGCGGTCGGGCTCGCCTGCTGCGCGGTGGCGCCCAATTTCGCGACGCTGACGGGCGCGCGCATCCTCTGCGGCATCGCCGCCGGCGGCGTCATTCCCGCCGCCATGGCGCTCATCGGAGACCGGGTGCCGGTGGCCGAGCGGCAGGTGGCGATCAGCCGGCTGCTGCTGCTGATCTTCATCGCCCAGATCGCCGGCGCCGGCGGTGCCGGGGCGCTGGCCGGGATCATCGGCTGGCGCGGCGTGCTGATGGCGGCGGCGCTGGTGACGGCGACGGTGACGCTGGTCACCTTCCCGACCTTCGCGCCGCGCAAGGGCGTGGTCCGCAGCAAGCCCTCGGTGAGCGGCGCCATCGAGCGCTACAAGCTGGTCTTCGCCAATCCGCAGGCGATGCCGCTCTACGTGCTGACGATGCTCGAGGGCGCCTCCGTCTTCGCCACGCACCCTTACGTGGCGGCGATCCTCATCGACCGCGAGGGGGTCGGGGCGTTCGAGGCGGGCATGGTGATCGGCTCGTTCGGTTTCGGGGCGCTGATCTACACGCTGCTGGTCAAGCGGCTGGTGGCGCTGCTCGGCCCGCGCCGCATGGTGGTCATCGGCTCGACGCTCGCCGGCTGCGCGCTCGCCGCCTTCGCCTTCGGCAGCGTCTGGCAGATCGACGCCGTGTTCTTCTTCGTCTTCGGCTTTTCGTTCCTGATGCTCCACAACCCACTGCAGGCGGTGGCGACCGAACTCAGCCAGACGGCGCGCGGCTCCGCCGTCGCCATCTTCGCGCTGTCGCTGTTCCTCGGCCAGGCCATCGGGCCGCCGCTCTTCGGCTTCGCCTCGGCGCTCGCCGGGCGGACGCCGATGATCCTCGTCGAGGCGCTGATGATCGCCAGCCTCGGACTGATCGCCTGGCGCTACGTGTTCGGCCGGGAAACCGAGGCCTAGCCTCTGCCGCGATAGGGGGAAACGCCGGGATCGGGCAGCCACGCGCCGTCCGGCAGGGTTCCGGCCTGCCAGAAGACGTCGATCGGAATGCCGCCGCGCGGATACCAGTAGCCGGCGATCCTGAGATAGCGCGGCCTGATCGCCTCGACGACGCGCCTGCCGATCATCACCGTGCAGGATTCGTGGAACGCGCCGTGATTGCGGAAGGAATGGAGAAAGAGTTTCAGCGATTTGGATTCGAGAAGGTGCCGGTCGGGCACGTAGTCGATGACCAGATGCGCGAAATCGGGCTGGCCCGTCTGCGGGCAGAGCGAGGTGAATTCGGGGCAGGTGAAGCGCGCGACGTAGGTTTCGCCGGGATCATCGTTCGGCACCGCGTCGAGGACCGCTTCCTCGGGCGAGGCGGGAAGGGCGACCTCGCGGCCGAGTTGCAATTCGCTCATGTCACATCCCTTTCGCAACCAGCAGATTCCATGCGCGCGAGGCTTTGACAAGCGCGCGGCGCGGCGCAATAAGGCGCTGCCCTTTGCTTTCCCCACCCCGAGAGGCTGCCGATGACCGCCATTTTCGACCTTACCGCCCGCGAAATCCTCGACAGCCGCGGCAATCCGACGGTCGAGGTCGACGTGGTGCTGGAAAACGGCGCCTTCGGTCGCGCCGCCGTTCCCTCCGGCGCCTCCACCGGCGCCCACGAGGCGGTCGAGAAGCGCGACGGCGGCAAGCGCTACATGGGCAAGGGCGTCCAGCAGGCGGTCGCGGCGGTGAACGGCGAGATCGCCGAGGCGCTCGTCGGCCTCGAGGCCGAGGACCAGATCGCCATCGACGAGGCGATGATCGACCTCGACGGCACGGCGAACAAGTCGCGGCTCGGCGCCAACGCCATCCTCGGCGTGTCGCTCGCGGTGGCGAAGGCCTCCGCCGAGGCGGCCGGCCTGCCGCTCTACCGCTATGTCGGCGGGGCGGGCGCGCGCGTCCTGCCGGTTCCGATGATGAACATCCTCAATGGCGGCGCGCATGCCGACAACCCGATCGACTTCCAGGAGTTCATGGTCATGCCGGTCGGCGGCGACACCTTCGCCGACGCGCTGCGGATGGGCGCCGAGGTGTTCCACACGCTGAAGAAGGCGCTGAAGGACGCCGGCCACAACACCAATGTCGGCGACGAGGGCGGCTTCGCGCCCAATCTGGAAAGCTCGGTCGCCGCCCTCGACTTCGTGATGAGCGCGGTCGAGAAGGCGGGCTATCGGCCCGGCGACGACATGGTGATCGCGCTGGACTGCGCCGCCACCGAGTTCTTTAAGGACGGCAGCTATGTCTACGAGGGCGAGAAGGCGAGCCGCTCCAGCGACGAGCAGGCGGCCTATCTCGCCGATCTCGCCGCGCGCTATCCGATCGTCTCCATCGAGGACGGCATGGCCGAGGACGACTGGGACGGCTGGGTCGCGCTGACGAAGGCTGTCGGCTCGAAATGCCAGCTCGTCGGCGACGATCTGTTCGTGACCAACAGCGCGAGGCTGCGCGAGGGGATCGAGAAGGGGGCGGCCAACGCCATCCTGGTGAAGGTCAACCAGATCGGCACGCTGACCGAGACGCTGGATGCCGTCGAAACGGCCCACAAGGCCGGCTACCGGGCGGTGATGTCGCACCGTTCCGGCGAGACCGAGGACGCGACCATCGCCGACCTCGCGGTGGCGACCAATTGCGGGCAGATCAAGACCGGATCGCTGGCGCGCTCCGACCGGCTGGCCAAATACAACCAGCTCCTGCGCATCGAGGAGCAGCTCGGCCCGGTCGCCCGCTACGCCGGCAGGGGCGCGCTCGCCGCGTTCGACTGAGGCGACCGAAGCCTGAATATCGATGCGGCCAAGGAACCGGCCGCAAGCTCCCGCCCGCATCCTGAGGTGCGAGGCGAAGCCGAGCCTTAAAAGGAAGGGCCACAACCCGTCGTAGAAGCCGCAACTGGATTCCGGCTTTCGCCGGAATGACGATTGGGGCTGATGCCTCACTACTACCCGTCATTCCGGCGAAGGCTAAGAATCCAGAATAACGATTGCGACAGACGCCAGCCTCTCAAGGAATCTCATTCCCTGGCCACACGTCATCACCGGGCTTGACCCGGTGATCCATTCCGCCGTCGTGTCGGCAGACGCGGCGGGAGCGAGGGTTCGCAACACTGCCGGCATGGATTGCCGGATCAAGTCCGGCAATGACGACTGGGGCTGGCATCTGGTCTGCCGCCCACCCTTCGAGACGCGCGTTCCGCGCTCCTCAGGGTGAGGGCGGAAGGTTGCCGTGAACTCCCACTTCATCCTGAGGAGGGCCGGGCACGGCCCGTCTCGAAGGATGGGCCGCAGCCGGTCGTAAAAGCCGCAACTGGATTCTTAGCCTTCGCCGGAATGACGGGTAGTAGTGAGGCACCGGCCCCAATCGTCATTCTGGCGAAGGCCGGAATCCAGCAAGGACGACTGCCGCGAACACCGGCCGCTGGTTACTTCCCATTCCTCGCCCGCCAAAGCCCCGCGCCACCCCCAAGGGTTAACGCTTCCGTAACCGCCCGCGAGGCCAAATCGGGTCCTCTCCCGAGGGGATTCGGCGCATGGGCAATCGGCAGGTGAAATCGCGGCGGCGGCAATATGTCGTCTGGGCCGTGGTCGCCGTCGTCACCGGCTATTTCGGCTATCACACCACCTATGGCCGGCACGGCATCCTGTCGATGCAGGACCTCGAGGCGCGCCATGGCGAGCTCGTCGCCAAGCGCGACCGGCTGCTCGAGGAGAAGGCCTTCCTGGAGCATCGGGTTTCGCTGCTCAGGCCGGAGAGCCTCGACCCCGACATGCTCGACGAGAGGGCGCGGCTGCTGCTCAATCAGGCGCGCAAGGACGAGGTCGTGATCACCATCGGACGGCCTTGATTCAGCTCGGATTTTTTCCGTAACTCAATTTCGGTTAATCTCGAATTCCCCTGTTAAATCATGCTCTTGCTGCATGCGCGAAAGTGTTTGCGCGCAGAATCCGTCTGGCTGGCGCCGCGGACGCATGCTAATGGCGGTTCAACGACAGAACCAAAGGGGAGGTGCCGCGTGGCCGCTGCCGCCAAGAAGACCGCTTCCAAATCCGCCGGCAAGTCCACCGCCAGGGGCGGCAAGACGGCGTCGATAGCGGAGTTCTCCAAGGAGGACGAACTCTTCGCCTACCGGATGATGCTGACCATCCGGCGCTTCGAGGAAAAGGCCGGCCAGATGTACGGCATGGGCCTGATCGGCGGCTTCTGCCACCTCTATATCGGCCAGGAAGCCGTGGTCGTCGGGCTCCGCATGGCGTCCAAGGAAGGCGACCAGGTCATCACCGGCTATCGCGACCACGGCCACATGCTCGCCTGCGACATGGAGGCGCGCGGCGTCATGGCCGAGCTGACGGGCCGCCGCAACGGCTATTCGCACGGCAAGGGCGGCTCGATGCACATGTTCTCCAAGGAGAAGCACTTCTACGGCGGACACGGCATCGTCGGCGCCCAGGTGTCGCTCGGCACCGGCCTCGCCTTCGCCAACCGCTACCGCGGCAACGACAACGTGTCGTTCGCCTATTTCGGCGACGGCGCCTCCAACCAGGGGCAGGTCTACGAGAGCTTCAACATGGCGAAGCTGTGGAAGCTGCCGGTGGTCTACGTCATCGAGAACAACAAATACGGCATGGGAACCAGCATCGCGCGGTCCTCCGCCAACACCGACCTGTCGGAGCGCGGGGCGTCGTTCGACATCCCCGGCGAGCAGGTCGACGGCATGGACGTGCGGGCGGTGAAGGCGGCCGGCGAGCGCGCCGTGGAGCTCTGCCGCAAGGGCGAGGGCCCCTACATCCTGGAGATGCTGACCTACCGCTATCGCGGCCACTCGATGTCCGATCCGGCGAAGTACCGCTCCAAGGAAGAGGTGCAGAAGATGCGCCAGGAGCACGACCCGATCGAGCAGGTGAAGGCCCGCGTGCTGGAGAAGAAGATGGTCACGGAGGAGGAGCTCAAGGAGATCGACAAGGAGGTCCGCGCGATCGTCGCCGACGCCGCCGATTTCGCGCAGACCGACCCCGAACCCGATCCTTCCGAGCTGTGGACGGACATATTGCGGTGAGCGGCTCGCCATGGTCGCCGGCTTCGATCTCTACGCCGCGCTGCTGGCGCTCGGCGTCATCGCCCTTTTCGGCCTCTTCTTCTGGCTGGTGGCGGTGCGGATCGTCGGCGACCTGCGGCGGCTCGTCGCCTGGCGCGACGGCGCGGCGGCGAGGCAGCGCGCGGCCATCGAGCGCGAGGCCGTCGAGGGACCGACGCCGCTCTGGCTCAAGGCGATCCGCTTCCTGCTGATCGCGGCCCTGGTCGCGATCCTCGGATACAAGTTCTGGCTTATGACCGCCGGCTGAGGCGGTCATAGAAACGAGATGAGGACTGCATGCCCATCGAAATCCTGATGCCCGCCCTGTCGCCGACGATGGAAGAGG
>JBFWXZ010000076.1:0-13681 GCA_050186955.1 Flavobacteriaceae bacterium | reverse complement strand
ATATGAGCCGGCTATCGCTATCATGTATTGAATTAAGTACCAAACACGCTCCGGCCGCCGCCCGGGCGGCCGGCGGGTCCGTGCAAATCGCCTGTGAATCCGGCCTTTCGGCGTTGATCCATATGTCTTATTCATATATCTTAAATACTTATACGCCCCCCACCCCTTCCCTCCACGAGCAGGACGTCCCGGCGTGAGCGATTCCAACGACCTTTCGCGATTCAGCAACTCCATCGCGCAGCGCAAAGCGGCGAGCCGGCATCTCGCGGGCGGCGTGTCGTCGACGCCGAGAGGCTCGCAGCTTCCCGTCCCGCTGGTGATCGAGCGGGCCGAGGGCGCCCATATCTTCGACGTCGACGGCAACGACTATGTGGATTTCGCGCTGGGCTACGGACCGCTGATCCTCGGCCATACGCCGAAACCCGTCATCGAGGCGGTCGAGCGCGAGCTCGCGAAAGGCCTGCGCACCGCCTCGGTGCATCGCGGCGAAGGCGAGCTGGCCGGCCTGATGGCGGAAACGGTGCCGGCGGCGAAGGTCGTGACCTTCGTCAGCACCGGCACCGAGGCGGTGCAGCTCGCGCTGCGCATCGCCCGCGCCGCCACGGGGCGGGTCCCGGTCGTCAAGTTCCGCGCCAACTATCACGGCTGGGCCGACAGCCTGCACGTCGCCTCCGGCCCGGGCAACGACGGCCCGTCGACCGCAGGACAGGACCCCCAGGCCTCGGCCTCGGTGACGATACTCGACTGGGGCGACATCGACGCCGTCGAGCGCACGCTGACCGCCGACCATGCGGCGGTGATCCTCGAGCCGGCGGCGATCAACGGCGGGTGCTTCGCGCCGCCGGCCGGCTATCTCGAGCGGCTTCGCGAGCTGACGGCCAGGCTCGGCGTCATGCTGATCTTTGACGAGGTCATCACCGGCTTCCGGCTGGCGCCGGGCGGCGCCCAGGAAATCTACGGCGTGACGCCCGATCTAGTGATCCTCGGCAAGGCGCTCGGCGCCGGCCTGCCGATCAGCGCCGTCGCCGGCTCGCCGGAGGCGATGGAGCCGGTGACCAGCGGCCGGGTGATGCATCGCGGCACGTTCAACGGCAACCCGCTGTCGCTGGCGGCGGGGATCGCCTGCCTCGGCTACATCCGCAGCCATGCCGGCTCCCTCTATCCGCGCATGAACGCGTTCGCCGAGAGGCTGCAGGGCGAGACGATCCGCATGGCGCGCGCCGCCGGCGTCCCGGTGACCGCGAACCGGATCGGCTCGGCGGTGCAGATATTCGTCGGCGCCGAGAGCATCGACGGGATCTCGGACCTCAAGCGGGTCGACCGCGACGCGACGCTGCGCTTCACCGGCGAGATGGTGCGCGCCGGCGTCCAGCCGCTGCCCCGCGGCCTCGTCTATCTGTGCTCGGAGCATGACGAGCGCGACATCGAGCGCGCGCTCGCCGCCTGCGAAACCGCCATCAGCGCTCTGAAGTCAGGACACTGAGGACGCCCTACCCTCGCGGCCGCGCAGATATTCCTCGACGTCGGCGGTCGGGATGACGTCAGCATATTTGCAGTTGATGTCGAACAGATTGACCGCGTGGCTCGCCTCGAAGCGATCGAACGCCGTCTCCTCCGGGATCACGCATTTGAAGTTGTAGGAATAGGCGTCGACGGTCGTCGCACGCAGGCAGCCGGAGCTGGTGCAGCCGGTCATGATGAGCGTGTCGACGTCGAGGAAGTTCAGGTGGCTCATGAAGAGCGTGCCGAAGAAGGCCGACGGCTTGCGCTTGCCGATCAGGATGTCCTGCGGGCGCGGCGCCAGCGGCTCGACGGTCCGGGTCGCGTGGGTGCCCTCGGTGCTCGTCTTCTCGCCGCCGCGATGGTTCTTGCCGACCTGCACGCCGCTGTCGATCATGTCGGGGCGACGCTCGCTCTGGGTATAGAAGATCGGGATGTTCTTCTCGCGGGCGAGCTTCATCAGGCGCTCGATATGGGGCACGGCCTTCCAGCCGGCCTCGCCGCAATGGGTGCGGTATTTCTTGACGCCCTCGACGATGCTCTCGCCGGGCTCGTCGCCGCAGAAATTATACTGCACGTCGATGATGAAGAGCGCCGGGCGCTTGCCGAAGCCGCCGCGCTTGCCGTAGCCGGCAGCCTTGTAGACCGCCTTGTCGCGGTCGGTGAGGAAGTCGTCCCAGATGCGCTTTTCCATAATCGGTCAATCCAGTCAGGGTTTGCGGAACAGATATTTGCCGTCGGCGTCGATGCCGTCGGGAATGACGCCGTCCTCGGCGATCACCCGGCCGCGCAGCACGGTGTGGGTGGCAGCGCCCCTCAGCGTCATGCCCTCGTAGGGGCTGTAGTCGGAATGGGATTCGAGGCGGTCGGGATCGACGGTCACCGCTCGGTCAGGATCGACGACGGCGAAGTCGGCGTCGTAGCCCGGCGCGATCGAGCCCTTGCCGGCGATGGAATAGAGGGAAGCGACATTGCGGCTGGTCGCCGCCGCGAGCGTCTCGATGGGGATCGAGCGCTTGTGCATGCCCTCCTCGATCAGCACCGGCAGCAGGGTCGCGATCCCCGGGAAGCCGGCGGTAGCGGTCCAGATGTCGGGGCCCTTGGTGGCGCGCTTGCGCGGCACGTGGTCGGAGCCGATGGTGGTGATCTCGCCGCCGCGCACCCCCTCCCACAGGGCGTCGATATCGGCCTGCGGGCGCAGCGGCGGGTTGACCTTGCCGAGATCGCCGATCGGCGCGTCGCTGCTCAGCGACAGATAGTGGGCGCAGGTCTCGACATGGATCGGGGCGCGGCCCGGCCTGCGCAGCGAGCGGACGACATCGAGGCTCTCGGCGCTCGACATGTGGACGATGTTGACCGGGCAGCCAACCTTGCCGCCGAAATAGCAGACGCGGAAGACGTTCTCGGCCTCCAGGAAGCCGGGGCTCTGCTCGTCCCAGACCGCGAGGTCGTCGCGGCCCGCCGCCTTGAGCGGGGCGCGGAAGAACGGAATGACCTCGACATTCTCGCAATGGACGCCGACGACGCCACCCTTCAGCTTCGCGCCCTCGCTGAGCGCGTGGAACAGCAGCGCGTCGTCGACCTCGGTGAAGCCCTTGGCGGCGCCGTTGGCGCCCTTGTACATCAGATAGACCTTGATCGAGGTGATGCCGAAGCGCGCGGCGTTGTCCCTCAGGGTCTCGACGTGGCGGCGGCTGGTGACGCCGAAATGCAGGCCGAAGTCGATCAGCGAGGTCGCCTCGCCGGCATCGCGCCAGGGGCCCGTCGACTGCGCCAGGTCGTCGGAGCGGTGGAAGCTCATCAGGCCGGTGACGCCGCCGAGCGCCGCCGAGCGGCTCTCGGTCGCGAAATCCTTCTCGCCGGCGCCGAAGCCGATATGGGTGTGGGGATCGATGAGGCCCGGCATCACGAGGCGGCCGGCGCAATCAATCTCGCGCGCCGACTGGACGTTCTCCGCCGACGACAGCAGGGCGGCGATCCTGCCGCCGCTGACGCCGATGGAGCCGCGCCGCACGCCCTCGCCGGGGAAGACGATCTCCCCGTTCTTCAACAGCAGGTCGAATTTCACTGTGCGACCCTTTCGTGCCCGGCCGCGCCGAGTGCGATCATCGCATAAGCGCTGTCGTTCCAGACCCGCTGGTCGCGGATCAGGCCTCCCTCGACCTCGAAACGGTCGACGAACCTGATGCCCTCGAAGGGGTCGCCCGAAAGCCATTCGCCGTAGAGCGTGCCGGATACCCAGACGACCGAGACCGCCCCGTCGCGATAGCCCTCGACATTCGCGATCCGCTTGCGCACCGAGCGATACCGGGTCTTCAGCCCGGCGACGATCTCCTCGAGCGAGCCGAATTCGCGCCCGCCGGGAAAGACGAAGCGGGCCGTCGCGGACAGGTGGGAGCGCGCACGCTCGATATCCCTCGCCCCCAACGCCACCAGGAAGTTTTCCACCAGCTTCTTGTCGCTATCCAGATCGCTCATGAAACGGCTCCATCGTCGGACCGCATACGCCGGGCGCGCGCGGTCATTTCCTCCAACACGGCGGGGAATATCCCGCCCCTCATCAACAGTTCCCGCTCGCTGCCGCTGGCGAGATCGACGCGCGCCGCGAACCGTATCGCGCGGGCGTCGCGGCGGATCGCCGTTACGGCGACCTCACCGCCGGAGCGGATCGCCTCGTGGATGCCGGCGATCTCGAAACTCTCGAAACCGTCGAGGCCGAGCGATCCGGCGTCCTCGCCCTCGGCGAAGACGAGCGGCACGATGCCCATGCCGATGAGATTGGCGCGGTGGATGCGCTCGAAAGAGACGGCGAGCACGGCGCGGACGCCGAGCAGCTTCGGACCCTTGGCGGCCCAGTCGCGGCTCGAGCCCATGCCGTAGTCGCGCCCGGCGATGACGATGGTGGGAACGCCCGCCTCGCGAAACCGCGTCGCCGCGTCGTGGATGGCGACGACGTCGCCGTCCGGCTCCATCCGCGTCCAGCCGCCCTCGACGCCGCCGGCGAGGCGGTTCTTGAGCCGCTGGTTGGCGAAGGTCACGCGGGCCATCACCTCGTGATTGCCGCGCCGCTGGGTCACCGCGTTGAAATCGTTCTGGGCGACCCCCTTCGACAGCAGGTAGCGGCCGGCGAGGCTGTCGGGCAGGATCTCGCCGCTCGGCGTGACATGGTCGGTGGTCAGGGAATCGCCGAACACGCAGAGCGCCCTCGCCCCCTGCAGCCGGTCGGGTACGCTCGCCTCGGGGTCGTCGAAGAAGGGCGGCCGACGGATATATTCGGACGCCTCGTCCCAGCCGAAGAGCGCGCCGCTCGACGCCGGCAGCTCGCGCCACAGCCGCGTGCCGTCGAACAGGGTCGAATAGCTGCGGCGGAAAGCCTCGGGCATCTGGCTGTCGCGCACCAGCCCGGCGATCTCCGCGCCGTCCGGCCAGATATCGCGCAGGAACACCGGCTCGCCGCCGGTCGCCAGCCCAAGCGGCTCGGTCTCGAAATCGATGTCGATGCGCCCGGCGAGCGCGAAGGCGATGACCAGCGGTGGCGACGCCAGATAGGCGGCGCGCGCCGATTTGTGGATGCGGCCCTCGAAATTGCGGTTGCCCGAGAGCACCGACACGGCGACGAGGCCCTCGCGCTGGATGGCGTCGGCGATCCGCGGCTCGATCGGCCCCGACTTGCCCGAGCAGGTGGTGCAGCCATAGCCGACGATGTGGAAGCCGAGCGCCTCCAGCGGCGTCATCAGTCCGGCATTGGCGAGATACTCGCCGACCAGCCGCGAGCCCGGCGCGAGCGAGGTCTTGACGCCCGGCGCGACCGCCAGTCCCCTCGCCACCGCGTTGCGCGCCAGCAGGCCGGCGCCGATCATCACGCTCGGGTTGGAGGTGTTGGTGCAGGAGGTGATCGCGGCGATAACGACCGAGCCGTGGGTCAGCGTATGGGCGGCCCCGCCGGTCTCGACGCTCGCCTGGCGGGCTGCGGCGTCGCCCTCGAGCCCGAAGCCGCCCTCGTTGACCGGCGCGGTCAGCGCGGCGCGGAACGAGGCGGCGAGATCGGAAAGACGGTGGCGGTCTTGCGGACGCTTGGGGCCGGCGACGCTCGGCGATACGGCGGCGAGGTCGATCTCGACCACCTCGCTGTATTCCGGCTCCTCGCCGCCTTCGGCGAAGAGCCCGGCGGCCCTCGCATAGCGCTCCACGAGCTCGATATGGGCTTCCTCGCGTCCCGACTGGCGCAGATAGTCGATGGTGCGCGCGTCGATCGGGAAGTAGCCGACGGTCGCGCCATATTCCGGCGCCATGTTGGAGATAGTCGCGCGGTCGGGAACCGAGAGCGCCGGCAGGCCGGGTCCGAAGAACTCGACGAAGTCGCCTACCACCCCGACCTGGCGCAGGCGCTCGGTCACGGTGAGGACGAGGTCGGTCGAGGTGGCGCCGGCGGGCAGCGCGTTCAGCAGGCGGACGCCGACGACGCGCGGGATGCGGACGAAATAGGGCTGGCCGAGCATCGCCGCCTCGGCGTCGATGCCGCCGACGCCCCAGCCGAGCAGGCCGAGGCCGTTGATCATCGGGGTGTGGGAATCGCAGCCGAGCACGAATTCCGGCGCGATCCATTCACGGCCCTCAGCATCGCGATGAACGGCGATCAGCCGCGCCAGCTTCTCCAGATGGATCTGGTGGATGATCCCCATGCCGGGGGCAGCCACGCGCAACTGCTCGAAGGCCTGCTCGGCCCATTTGAAGAAGGCGTAGCGCTCGCCGTTGCGGCGATATTCCTGGGCGATGTTGTGCGCCTCGGCGCCGGGCGTGCCGGCCTCGTCGACGATCAGCGAATGGTCGATGACGAGATCGACGGGAATGACCGGCTCGACGACGGAGGGGGGGAGCCCCTTCGCCACCAGCATCTCCCGCGCCGCGGCGAGATCCAGCAGCGCCGGCAGGCCGCTTGAATCGGGCATGATGATCCGCGAGACCGCGAGCGGCACGGCGAGCGCCCCGCTGTTCGCCGACCAGGTCGCGACCTCCCCGGCAAGCGCCGTGCGCTCGCCCTCGGGATCGGCGTTGCGGACGAGGTTCTCCAGGACGATACGCAGGCAGAAGGGCAGCGGCCGGGCGCGCCCGTCCAGCAGGCGGACGAGATCCACGAACCCCCGGTCGTCGCCGGCGGCCAGACGTGCGATAATCTTTTCCTGGACCAAGGGAGCAGGATCCTCCTCAGGCCGCGACCCTAGGCGCATGACCCAAAAGTGTCAATACTTTTGGATTTTTCGCAGCTCATCCGGCTTCGCAATTGACTTTATCAAGTCGGCGTGGGACATATTTTGAATAAGTGTTGGCACTAATCGGGTTGCTCATGGAAGTTTCAGGCTCCACCCTCGTCGACAAGGTTTTCAACGACATTTTCGACCTGATCCAGAGCGGTGCGCTGCCTCTCGGCGCCGAGGTGAACGAGGTCGCGCTGGCCGAGCGTTTCTCGGTCAGCCGCGGACCGGTGCGCGAGGCGGTGAAGCGCCTGCAGGGCCTCGGGCTGGTGACCAAGGAAGCCTATATGCGGGCGAAGGTCGTCGACCTTTCGGTCCGCGACCTGGTGGAGATCTTCCAGCTCCGGGAATCCGTCGAGGCCATGGCCGTGCGGCTGGCGACCGAGACGATGAGCGACCAGGAGCTCGATTCGCTCCTCGCCGAATTGTCGGATTCGCGAAACGGCGCGGGCGAGATGCGCCCGGAATTCGACCTGCATGTGCGCATCGCCGAGGGCTGCGGCAACAGCCGCATCCGGCGGCTGCTGCAGGAGGAACTCTACTATCTGCTCAGCATCTACCGGCTGCGCTCGGGCTCGCTGCCCGGCCGCCGCAAGGACGCCTATTCCGAGCACTGGCAGATCCTGCGCGCGATGAAGAACCGCGACGCCGATCTCGCCGAGTCCCTGATGCGCTCGCACATCGCGCGCGCGACACATTCGCTCCTCGCCGCCCTCGAGGCGGAGAACGAGGCGGCAAGCAGCGCGGACGGAGCACGCACGGGCCGGCGCGCCAACCGATAGATCGGTGAAAGGAAAGAAAAAGATGACGCCTGCTGCCAGAATGCGCGAGCTGATCGCCGCCCCCGACATCATCGTCTCTCCAGGCGTCTATGACGGCTACAGCGTGAAGCTGGTCGAGCAGATGGGCTTCAAGACGGCCTGCACGACGGGCGCCGGGCTCGCCAATTCCCGCCTCGGCGTTCCCGATGTCGGCATCATGGGCCTGACCGACAATATCGACGCCTGCCGCATCATCGCGCGCAGCGTGTCGATCCCGGTGATGGCCGACGCCGATACCGGCTACGGCAATCCGGTGACGGTCTATCACGCGGTGCGCCGCTTCGAGGAAACCGGCGTCGCCGGCATCAATATCGAGGACCAGGTCAGCCCCAAGCGCTGCGGCCACATGGCCGGCAAGGACGTGATCGACATGCGCGAGATGGCGCGCAAGATCGAGGCCGCCTGCGAGGCGCGCAAGGACGACGACTTCGTGATCCTGGCGAGGACCGACGCCATCGCGGTCGAGGGCATCGACGGCGCGATCCGTCGCGCCAGGCTCTACGAGGCGGCCGGCGCCGACCTCATCTTCGCCGACGCGATCAGCGGCGAGGAGCAGATCGCGCGGCTCGTCGAGAGCGTCGGCATCCCCGTCTCGGTGAATATGGGCTTCGGCATCCGCCAGCGCCCGACGACGCCGCTGGTGCCCATCAAGCGGCTGGCGGAACTGGGCGTGAAGCGCGTCACCCTGCCCCGCATGCTGCCGGCCGCGGCGCTGACCGCGATGAAGAACGCGCTGTCCATCCTCAAGGACGCGATCCCGACCGGCGCGGTGGTCGACCGCCCCGACCTGCTGATGGGCATCGACGAGATATGGGAACTGATGGGCCAGCCCGCGATCAAGCAGATGGAAGCCCGCTTCAACGACCTGGACGGCGTCTCTCTCCCAGACTGACGTCCGGCAGGCGGAAGGCTCCAAGGTCGAAACTCCTTCGGGCCTTCCGCCTTTCCCTCAGACGCCGAGGAACTCCGAGACCACACGCGCCGCTGCGGCCGCGCCCTCGGCTTCCTCGAGACAGCCCGCATCGCGGTAGCGCGCGCCCGGGACCAGGCTCACCACCTCGTCGCAATAGGCCCTGAGCGGGTCGGTGTCGCAGGAGGTGACGAGGGTCGGCACGGTGATCAGCGGCAGCCGCGCGCGCTTGTCGAAACGGGCGGCGGCCGAATAGGAGATGTTGTAGGTACCGAGCGCCTTCAGCACCTCGACGGTCATCTCGTGCAGGAATTCAGCCGAGGGCAGGTCGATCGAGCGGCGGCAGGCGGCGGTGCGGCGATACCAGGGCGAGAAGATCTGCTGGTCGCGGACATAGTGCCAGGCCCAGTTGAACTGACTGCCGATCTGGTCCGGCTCCACCGAGGGCGAGTTGAAGGCGATCTGCGCCTTCTGCCGCTCCGGCGACCACAGGCCGAGATTGTCGATCACCAGATGGGCGACGCTCTGAGGCCGGATCAGCGACGTCTCGACGGCGATCCCGGCGCCGGTGTGGCTGCCGAGCAGGTCGCACGACTTGACGCCGAGCGCATCCAGCGTGCGCCAGACGGAGGCGGCGAAATCGGGGATCTCGGAGCCGGCGGGCAGCGGGTCGGAATCGCCGTTGCCGCGGGTATCGAGCCCGACCGTCCAGCAGTGCCGGCCCATCTCGGCGATGAACCACTTCATCATCAGGCTGCTGCCCGGCGACGGGTGGAGCACGACGAGGCAGTGATCGGAACGCTCGCCGGCCTCGCGGAAATGCACCTGCCCGTCGTCGAGGTCGACGAAGCCGCGGCGGATGGTCGAAAGCGCCGTCGGCGCGGCGGAACCGGCGACGTTCATTTGCGCGCCCATATCACGGTCCAGGGCAGGCGCCAGCGCTCGCCGCGCGGGGCGTCGCTCTCGGCGAAATCCTCGATCCGCGTCTCCGAGAACCCGGCGGCGCGATGCTCGCCCTCGAGATCCATCGCGGCGAGGGTGCGCATGAAGGGCTCGTTGTTGCGGTCGGAGTGGCCGTAGTAGAGCGCCCGCTCGAAGGGCGCCGAGGGCGGCAGGAAATCGAGATGGGCGACGATGCCGCCGGGCGCCAGCAGCCGGTACGCCTCCTCGGTCATCGCCTTGATCGCCTCTGGCGGCAGCTCGTGCAGCAGCATGGTCGAGGTGACGATGTCGGCGCAGCCGTCCGGCAGCGGCACCGAGGCGCCGTCGGCCTGGATGAAGGAGACGTTCCCGGCCTCGCCGGCATTGTTCGCCAGATGCGCGGCGAGCCGCACGCAGGAGGCGGAGAGGTCGAGCCCGTCGGCGGCGCCGACCTGACCGGTGCGCATGAAGGCGAGCGTGCTGCGCCCGAAGCCGCAGCCGATGTCGACGGCGCGGCGATAGCTGCCCTCGCCGGTGACGTGGCGGGCGAAGCGGTCGTGCAGCGCCGCGTTGCCGACGACGCCGCCGGAGACGCCGGCGCTCTCGCGATACAGGAGGGCGGCGAGATCGTCGCGCCCGAGCCCGCCGGGATGATGGTGGAAATCGTTGTCGTCGTAGTAGTCGGGCATCTCCAGCTCGGGGTTCTCGACGAGCAGGCCCTCCGGCAGCGGCGCCGCCATCTCCTTCTCCAGCGCCTCGCGCTGCGGCTCCAGCGCGCTGGCGAGGCCCCAGCGGCCCTCGTATTTCATGCGCTGGATGTTGTGCTCGAGCCAGCCGAAGATCTGGTGCTCCGGCAGCGCGTCGAGCCACGAATAGTCCTCGCGATCGTTGGACGTCCTGTTCGCGGCGTCGAGCTCACGGGCGTCGCCGGCGATGCCGCGATAGAGCGGGCCGGCCCAGAAGCCGCGCATGGCGCCGATGAAGCGCTGGAAGGCCTGCGTCTCCGCGTCCTGCTCGATGCGCATGAAGCCGTCGTTGGAATTGCTCATGATCCGCTCCTTTCACCGCCGATATGGCCGAAGACATGCTTGACGAACTCCGCCGCATCGCGCTCCGGATCGACCGCGGCGGCACCTTTCGCGCCCTCCAGCCGGGCGAGGCGCTCGCGCAAGACATAGACCTCCGACGACAGGGCGACGATCGCCTGCATCAGGTGATCGAGCGTCGCCTCCTTGAGGAACTGCCGTTCGGGATTGCCATCTTTCGTCGTCAATTTGGTTTCCTCTTCTATTTGGCCTTGTATCTCTCCGGAACGCTCTGGGTTGCGAAGAGATCGTCGAAGCTCTCCCGCCGGCGGACGAGGTCGACCCCGCCATCCTCCGAGATGAGGACGTTGGCCGGCCGGGGCAGCGAATTGAGATTGTTGGAGAGCGACCAGGAATACATGCCGGCATCGAGGATGCAGACGATGTCGCCGCGCCGCATCGGCGGCAGCAGCCTGTTCTCGCCGATGACCGAGCGGAAGCAGGTCTCGCCGACGACCTCGTAGCGGTCGTCGGCGACCTCGTTCAGCCTTTCGGCGGCGAGGACGTCGTAGTGGAAGCGCCCGGTCTCGATGCGCGGCAGGAAATTCGTGCTGATGTCGAGGTTGAGCCAGCGGCGGCCGCCATCCTCCTTGATCGCGCCGACGCGGGCCAGCAGCACGTCGCCATTGCCGATCAGGTAGCGGCCCGGCTCGACCCACAGTGCCGGCAGCGACGCCAGCCCCGCCACCGCCTCGCCGAGCGCATCGCAGGCGGCCCTCGCCTGCTCCTCGATCGGATGGCGCGGATGGGAGGGCATTCCCTGCTCGGGCTCGCGCTCGCGCGCCCAGCCGCCGCCGATGTCGAGCACGCGCGGCTGGAAGCCGGTCGCCGCGGCGATCTCCATGACGGCTTCGCCGAAGGCGCCGGCGACCGCCGCGAACGCCCCGGGGTCGCAGGAGAGATGGCCGATGTGGCAACTGAAGCCGGTGAGCTCGATTGCAGGCGTGGCGAGGGCCTCGCGCACCAGCGCGATCGCCTGCTCGCGCAGGAAGCCCCATTTGGCCCGCTCGACCCATTCCAGCGCGCCGCCGGGCTTGGCCCGCATGCCCGGCGCGAAATCCGGCAGCGAGCCGGGCAGCACCTTGAGGCGCAGATTGGCCCGCGCCGGCTTGCCGCCGGAGCCCACGGCCGCGGCGATGAAAGCGATCTCTTCCTCGCCGTCGATATTGACGGTGACGCCGGCGCCGACCGCCCGGGCGATCAGCTCGGGCGACTTGCTGCTGCCATTGAGGGCGATCCTCTCGGGCGGCGTCCCCGCCTCCAGCGTGGCGCGCAACTCGTTCTCGCCGAAGCAGTCGCCGCCGGCGCCGAGCCGGCTCAGGAGGTTGCGGTAGGCGAGGCTGTTGTTGCTCTTGAAGGAATAGAGGATGGCGGTCTCGCCCGGCCAGCAGGACGCGAAGGCGCGCTCCAGCCGCCGGTAGTTCCCGGCCACGGTGCCGGCCACCGAGACGACGAGGGGCGAGCCGTATTCCTCGACCAGCCGGCTCGCCGGCACGCCCTCGATATAGAGCTCGCCCGCCTCCGACACGCTCAGCCGGTCGCTCGGCGTCAACACCGGGCAGAGCAGCTCGCGGCCGGTCAGGGAGCGGCGGTGTTCGGCGATGCTCATCGCGGCAGTTCCTCACGGCGGTTCAGCAACGCCGGACGATGGGCCTCGGGGATGCGGTGAGTCGCGTAGAGATCGCGGGGCGCCTCCGGCACGCGGATATATTCCGCACCCTCCCCCGACAGCAGCACGTTCGCCGGCGCGGGAACCGAGTTGAACCTGTTGGAGATCGCCTCGGCATACATGCCGGCGTCGAGAATGGCGACGATGTCGCCGCGGTCGAGCGGCGGCATGCGCCGGTCGGCGCCGAGAAGCGAGGGAATGCAGGTCGGCCCGACGACATCGACCGTCTCGGCGAACGCCTCGTTCATCCGGCCGGCGGGCAGGATGACATGGCGGCTCTGGCTGGTCTCGATGCGCATCAGGTCATTGGTGCTGGCGTCGACATGGACCCAGGCGCGGCCGACGTCGCGCTTCACGCTGCCGACGGTGGCGAGCAGGGTGACGGCATTGCCGACGATGTATCGGCCCGGCTCAAGCCAAAGCTCGGGGAGCCGAGCACCCTCGCCCTGCCCCAACTCTTCCTTCAGCGCGCCGGTAACGGCGTCGGCATAGTCCTCGATGGTGTGCGGGTTGAGGTCGAAGCCGCGCGACTCCGGCTCGCGATGGCGCGCCCAGCCGCCGCCGAGGTCGAGAACCGCCGGCTTGAAGCCGGTCGCGGCGGCGATGCGCGACGCCGTCGCCGCGACCTCGCGGGCGACCGCCGCATAGGCCTGCGGCAGGTTGGAGAATCGTCCGACATGCGAGGAATAGCCGAGCAGCCTCACCTGCGGCATCGCCATCAGCCTGCGCACGAGATCCGTCGCCGCGGCGGCGCCGAAGCCCCACTTGCTGCGCCTTACGGCCTCGTTGACGCTGCCCACGCCCTTGAAGAAGGCGGCGTCGAAGCCGTCGAGCGCCGGCGTCGATATCTTCAGCCGCAGATTGACCGGCACCGGATCGGTGGGAGAAGCGAGGCGCTCCAGCGCATCGATCTCCTCGACGCTGTCGATGTTGACGATGGAGCCAGCCGCCGCCAGCGTCGCCAGGAAGCCGTCTTCCTTCGAGCTTCCGTTGACCATGATCTGGTCGCGGGCGAAGCCGCAATCGAGGCAGGTGTCGTATTCGCCGGCGCTGAAGCACTCGACGTCCGCGCCGGCGCCGCGAAGGATGGCGCGGATGGCGAGATTGGGGTTGCACTTGGTGGCGTAGAAGACGCGCACGACGGCCGGCCAGCGCCTGTCGAAGGCGTCGCGGAAGCGCCGGTAGTTCGCCAGCAGCGATTTCTCGCTGGTGACGTAGAGCGGCGAGCCGAACGCCGCCAGCAGATCGGCGCAGCGATGCCTCTCGATCAGCAGTTCCCCGTCGCCGCCGACCTCCAGAAAATCGGATTGCGTGATGCATTCGCGAAGCGCGACCGCTCCGCAGTCGGCATCGGGAATGTTCCCGTTCTCCCTGGGCTTTGGCATCGAGGACCTGGTTTCCGTGCTGTAGAGTGGGCCCGGGCGCGGATGCCGCGCCCGGGCAGAGTGCGGCGCGCGCCGAATCGCGCGCCACAGGCTTCGGTCGGGAGGTACCTCAGCCGATCTCGCGGGTCCAGCGCTCGA
>JBFWXZ010000075.1:0-13891 GCA_050186955.1 Flavobacteriaceae bacterium | reverse complement strand
AGGTCAGGAACATCGGCGTGAACTCGGCGACCGCGCCCCGCGTCGCCGGCAGCGATCCGCTGAAGATGATCACGCCCAGGAGGCCGCTGCCCCATCCCGCCGTCGTCCGGTCCATGCCATGCGCCCTCGCCTTTCCTCGCCCCGCAATAGCCGGCCGGGGCTGGCGCCGGAAGGAACAGCCGCATACAATTTCACCAAACTGTATGGGTTCGGTTTCCCATACAATCCGCAGCCCGACGACATGGAGCCGGCATGACCCGCACGCAATCCCTGATGGCGACGGTGCGCGACAGGATCGCCAGCCGCGCGCTGGCGCCGGGCGACCGGCTGCCCTCGGTCCGCCGCTTCGCCGAGGCCATGGGGGTCTCGCCGTCGACGGTGGTCGAGGCCTATGACCGGCTGGAGGCCGAGGGCGTCATCCGGGCGCGGCGCGGCGCCGGCTTCTTCGTCACCGGGGCCGACCTGCCGCCGATGGCGCTGGCCGACACCAGCTCGCCGCGCCGCCGCAGCGTCGACCCGTTCTGGGTTTCCCGCCAGTCGCTCGACGCCGGCCCGGCGACGCTCAAGCCCGGCTGCGGCTGGCTGCCCGCCGACTGGATGCCCAACGCCGCGCTGCGCAAGGGCCTGCGGACGCTGGGCCGCGCCGGCGACGCGCTGCTCGCCGACTACGGCAGCACCCGCGGATCGCTGGCGCTGCGCCGGCTGCTGCTCGGCCGCTTCGCCGAGGAGGGCATCGCCGCCACCGCCGACCAGGTGATGCTGACCGGCTCGGGAACCCAGGCGATAGACCTCGTCTGCCGCCTGCTGCTGCGGCCCGGCGAGACGGTGCTGGTCGACGATCCCTGCTATTTCAACTTCCGCGCGCTGCTGCGCGCCCACCAGGTCAGGATCGTCGGCGTCCCCTACACCCCCGCCGGGCCGGACCTTGCCGCCTTCGAGCAGGCGCTGGCGCGCGAGGCCCCGCGCCTCTACATCACCAATTCCGCGCTCCACAACCCGACCGGCGCCACCATCTCGCCGCAGGTCGCGCACCGCGTGCTGAGCGCCGCCACCGCCCACGGCATGACCATCGTCGAGGACGACATCTTCGCCGATTTCGAGCCCGACCCGTCGCCGCGCCTCGCCATCCTCGACGGCCTCAACCGCGTCATCCGCATCGGCAGCTTCTCCAAGTCGCTCTCGGCGTCCGTGCGCTGCGGCTACATCGCGGCGCGCCCCGACTGGATCGAGAGCCTCGTCGACCTGCAGATCGCCACCAACTTCGCAGGCCCGAGCCCGATCGCCGCCGAGCTGATCGCCGGCGTGCTGGCCGGCGGCGGCTACCGCAAGCACATGGACGAGGTACGCCAGCGGCTGGCGCGGGCCCGCAAGGCGGTCGCCGGGGCGCTGGCGCCGCTCGGCATCGTTCCCTGGCTGATGCCGCGCGGCGGCTTCTATCTGTGGTGCCGCCTGCCCGAGGGCCGCGACGCCGCCGGGATCGCGCGGCGCTGCATGGAGGAGAACGTCGTCCTCGCGCCGGGAAACGTGTTCAGCGCCTCGCAATCGGCGACCTCGTTCCTGCGCTTCAACGTCGCCCAGATGGCCGACCGGCGGGTTCTCGCCGCGCTTCAGGGCGCCCTGGCCGGCTGAGCGGCGGAGAACAGGCGACCGCGATGATCGCTACTCCTCCGCCCCGCCCCCTTGGCGCCCCTTCGCGGCGGCGCGGAACAGCGCCGCGGAGACCAGCCACAGCACTGTGAAGCCGCCGCAGAACAGCATGGCCCTGAAGGAGCCGTCCGGCGTGTTCGCCACCGACGGCGCGGTCGCGACGAGCATGCCGAGCAAAACCTGCATGATGGCGACGCCGAGCATGGTCCGCGCCATGCCGGCGGGCCGGAACCGCGCGGCGAACCCGCCGACGAGCGTCGCGAGGATCAGCATGAAGAAGCCTGCGGCATTACCGTCGTCGCGAACGATCGTGGTCCACACGATCAGGAACGCGGTCACGACCGCGACCGCCACGCCGGCGCCGTAGGCCCGGCTTCGCCTGCCGCCGGTTCCTTCACCCGTTCCCGTCATGCGCCTGCCCTCCTGTGGGAACCGTGGCTCGGCCGCAAAGGCTGCGCCCGCGCCGCCGTCGAACGTAGAGGGATTGGCGCGGGCGATAAAGGGGGCGTGAAGCCGATAAAACGGAGAACTACAGCTACGCTATAGCCCCAAAATTGAGGCACGAGCGAGTGGCTCGAATGGGGTGGTTTTCTGCCCGATCGCTTCAGAGCAATGGAGTATGGAAAACGGCCATTCCGGTCGCAGTCAATTTCCAAACAGCGCGTGTAATATCGATTAGAAATCACTTATAGACACGTTGATTTTCGGCATCAAAAGTATTGGAATAAGTCGCTTCAGGCCTTCCAAATAGGGGAAGCGCAACCGCAAAGGAATACGATCTTGATGCCGGTAGCTTCTATGACCTCCCGGTGCTAGACCCAGTCTGAATCGGTCGCATTGTAGACCGGGGACTGCGACTTCTTTGCCGCCGCCGCAAACTTTCTGTCGCTCGGATCGAAACCGGCATTGATGATCGCTTGAGGCAAATCTTTGAATTCACCATCCTCTCGCTTCGGCAGGTCGACTTGTACCGTTCGATCTGGATGGCAATTTATGACCTCGAGATAGAACCGGTCACCAACGCCCGGCTGGCCGTGAGGATTCAGGTGGCGTCGGTATTCATCTCGAATTTCGCCCGCGGCATCGACAACGATAACACCGCTATTGACCGCTTTGGTCAACGTCTCGACAGCAGCCAATTGGCATTCTATTGCGACGCCCTCGTCACCGTTCGCGACGATGGCTACGTTTGTGTCGATCACGTACCACGCCATTATTTGGCTTTCATGCGCTTCAGACGTGCGAGCTCTGCTTGGGCCGCCTCGTTGAATGCGTCACCCATGAACTTGTCGGGCCAGTTCCGTATGTTGCCGTAGAGGTCCACCTCGAGTTGCGTGATCGTGCTTTCTCCCTTTGCAGCGTCGCAGAAGTAGAGGCGGACCTCTTCGGTCGGAAGAACGCCTTCGGCGATGCGACGCTGCAGGCGTAGAAGCAGGTGCTCAGAGTGACTTTCGAGGATGACCTGCACTTTACGATGGGTTGATGCCTGGATGATCACGTCGGCGAGCGCCGCCTGTGCTAGCGGGTGTAGATGGATCTCGGGTTGCTCGAGGATAACGGTCGATCCGTCCGGGACGTACTGCAGCAAAGTGATCACCGGCAGGACCTGCGAGATACCAAATCCGACGTCCGTTAGGAGAACCTCGCTTGCACCCTTCCGTGTCTTCACTCGAGCCTGCCAGCGATTCGAGTTCTTGGCGATCTCCTCGACCTTAAATTCCTGGATGAGCCCCATCTCTCTCAGCCAATAAGCAACCATCTCCTGGAAGCTCATGTGCTTCGACTTCCATTTGAGATTTCGGGTCAAACCATCCTGCGTAGCAGCTAGAATCGCATCGATGGCCTTCTCACCTTGAGCACCGACATCTGTCGGTCTGGATCGCGTCCAGAGATAATCGCGTTGTGGGTAATGCCTGAGCGGACCGAGATAGTAGATATTGTCGAGTTGATGCTCGTAGGAGGCCTCTAGGTCAGCAAGAAATGCAGCGTTTTGAAAGTACGTCCGCGCCTGGTCCGGAAATGCGTATGATTTGATCGGTCCAGGTAATCGCCATGCACGTCCGAGTGTTCGAATAAAGTGAAAATCAGCCGCCTCTCCATCGACTCGAAGACATTGAAGTTCGAACTGCGACGTCTGCTCAGATTTTGGGGCTAATTGGAAGATCAGGCCTCCCAATTCATAGGAGAGCCTCGTTGCCTTCGGCGCGCCAGCCTGAACCACATTAGCCGAAGCGATACGAAAACGATCGCTTCGTGATATAATAGTTGGTGGGACTTTACTCGCATCCATGATATCAAGCTCGGAATTGAGCACAAATTCCAAATCCCACGAAAGCGTCAGGCTCTCATCATGCTGATGTATCGCGTCGGTGATCGTTCCGAGTTGTACCAGATCGCCGTTAAGGTCGAGGGAAATCGCTTTATCCGTGCCGTCCTTTGTCTGCTTGAGCATCAGAAGGAATTGCAGAAGACTGGTCTTGCCGGATGAGTTCGTTCCGAAAAAGCCGGTAATCGGCGCGCACCCCACCTTTGCGTCTTTCCATGACTTGAAGTTTTGGAAGTGCAACGTTCTCAGCATGTAGCTCTCGTCTTCCAGTTCACGCTAAAGTCGTATGTGTGGTGGCGACGCATGTAAACGTCCAGTTCCCCCTTTCGGCCCCGCAACTGCCGCCCAATGAAAGGTAAAGAATGGCAGCTTTTGGAGATTAACGAAAGCTGGGGGAATGGCAACAATGGGGTCGAAAGCGGACGCCCTGATCTTCTAGATTTATAGGGCTTTAGCGTAGAAGCGGCGGCTTGCCATCTCACCCGGGTGGAACGCGGCGATCGGCGGTAATATCGCGCCGTAGAGGGCAATCGGCAGCAAATGGCGGAGAGGGAGGGATTCGAACCCTCGGAACGCTTGCGCGCTCAACGGTTTTCGAGACCGCCCCGTTCGACCACTCCGGCACCTCTCCGCTGGCATGGTCCCTGTCAGGGCGTCCTACCTATCCGCAAGGAACCCGTCTAGCAAGAGGCCGCGCGCGATGATTGCGGCGACCGCGACATTGACTTCGCGCGCCTGCTGCGTATAACAGCGCCGGTTCGGCCGGGGACGATTGCGTCCGCCGGTCAAAATGCGCTGCCCGAGGCTCATGCCGGACGAACGCTCCGGCCTCGCGAAGTCCGCATCTCATCCGATGCGGCGCCGAAGGGCGCGGACGAGAACAAGGAAGTCGAACATGTACGCAGTCATCAAGACCGGCGGCAAGCAGTATCACGTGAAGGCGGACGACGTCATTCGCGTGGAGAAGCTCGCCGGTGAAGCGGGCGATATCGTCGCCTTCGAATCCGTCCTCATGGTGGGCGGCGATTCCGGCATCACCGTCGGCGCGCCGCTGGTTTCCGGCGCCACCGTCGCCGGCGAGGTCGTCGAGCAGCTCCGCGACCGCAAGGTCACGATCTTCAAGAAGCGCCGGCGCAAGCACTACCGGCGCAAGAACGGCCACCGTCAGCACCTGACGGCGATCCGCATCACCGAGATCCTCACCGACGGCAAGAAGCCCTCGGCGGAGAAGAAGGCGGAGCCGAAGGCCGAAGCGAAGGCCGAGGCCAAGAAGACCGAGGCGAAGGCCGCCGAGAAGAAGCCGGCCGCCAAGAAGACCGCCGAGAAGAAGCCGGCCGCCAAGAAGGCCGCGCCGAAGAAGGCTGCGCCCGAGAAAGCCGCGCCGAAGAAAGCTGCGCCGAAAAAGGCCGCGGCCGAGAAGTCCGGCGAATAATCCGTCGCAACACGATCAACCAGGAGCTTTGAAAGATGGCCCATAAGAAAGCTGGCGGTTCGTCGCGCAACGGTCGCGATTCCGAAGGCCGCCGCCTCGGCGTGAAGAAGTTCGGCGGCGAGAACGTCATCGCCGGCAACATCATCGTGCGCCAGCGCGGCACCAAGTGGCACCCCGGCCGCAATGTCGGCATCGGCAAGGACCACACCCTGTTCGCGCTGACCGACGGCGTGGTGAGCTTCCATGCGACCCGGCATGGCCGCGCCTCCGTCTCGGTCGAGACGCAGCCGTCGCCGGAGAAATAGTCCGGCGGCACCAGAGATTTCCGCCGGCGGTCCTGAAAACCCCGGCGGACCGAAAGACAAAGTGCCGGGGAGACGGGAAACCGTCTCCCCGTTTTCGTATCGCGGGACAGGCCGGAGCAGGTCATTGTCGGGACAGGCGATTGTGATGACGACGACGAACGAGGCGCGAAGGCAGGAGGGACGCGGGGCGGATGTCGCCCTGCGGCCGCTCGCGCGCGCCGACGCGCCGCGCATCCAGGCGCTCGTCGCCGACGAGCGGATCGCCCGCTGGTCGGCCAATATCGAGCACCCCTATCCCGAAGGCGGGGCGCGGCGCTTCCTCGACAAGGCGATGCGGCTGGAGGCGGCCGGCGAGGCGCGCTTCTTCGCCATCCTTCTCGATGATGATCTGGTCGGCGGCGCCGGCTTCGGCGCCCATCCCGACGGCACGCTGCATGTCGGCTACTGGGTCGGCGTCGAGTGGTGGGGCCGCGGCGTCGCCACCAAGGCGATGGCGCTGCTCCTCGGCGAGGCGGCGCGCTGGCGACCGGGCGTCGGCTTCACCGCGCTGGTGACGCCCGGCAATGCCGGCTCGGTGCGGGTGCTGGAGAAGAGCGGCTTCGTGCTCGCGGGCACCGCCATGTCGCCCGCCCCGGCGCGCGGCGGCGATGTCGAGGTGCTGCGCTTCCTGCGCGCGGCGGGCGCGGAGGAGGCGGCATGAGGTTCCTCGATCAGGCACGCGTCTTCGTCAAGGCCGGCGACGGCGGCCCCGGCTGCGTCTCCTTCCGGCGCGAGAAGTTCATCGAGTTCGGCGGCCCTAATGGCGGCGACGGCGGCAAGGGCGGCGACATCGTCGCCGAATGCGTCGAGGGGCTGAACACCCTCGTCGACTACCGCTACCAGCAGCATTTCAAGGCCAAGAAGGGCATCCACGGCATGGGCGCCAACCGCACCGGCGCCAACGCCCCGGACGTCGCGCTCAAGCTGCCAGTCGGCACCCAGATCTTCCTCGAGGACAACGAGACGATGATCGCCGACCTCACCGAGCCCGGCCAGCGCGTCATCCTCGCGCGCGGCGGCAATGGCGGCTTCGGCAACGCCCGCTTCAAGAGCTCGACCAACCAGGCCCCGCGCCGCGCTAATCCCGGCGAGCCCGGCGAGGAGCGCACGCTGTGGCTGCGCCTCAAGCTGATCGCCGACGCCGGCCTCGTCGGCCTGCCCAATGCCGGCAAGTCGACCTTCCTCGCCCGCGTCACCGCGGCGAAGCCGAAGATCGCCGACTATCCCTTCACCACCCTGCACCCCAATCTCGGCGTCGTGCGCAGCGACGAGCGCGAATTCGTGCTCGCCGACATCCCCGGCCTCATCGAGGGCGCGCATGAGGGCGCCGGCATCGGCGACCGCTTCCTCGGCCATATCGAGCGCACGCGGGTCATCCTGCACCTCGTCGACGCGACCGCCGAGGACCCGGCCGCCGACTATCTGACGGTGCGCCGCGAGCTCGAGGCCTATGGCGCCGACCTCGACGCCAAGACCGAGATCGTCGCCCTGTCGAAGATCGACGCCGTCGACGCCGACGCGCTGAAGAAGCGACGCAAGGCGCTGGAGAAGGCTTCCGGCCGCAGAGTGCTGGCGCTTTCCTCGGCCTCCGGCGAGGGCGTCGAGGAGGCGCTGCGCGCCCTCAACCTGGCGATCGTCGAGAACCGCGAGAAGGAGGCGGCCGCCGACCCCGCGCCCGCCGAGGCGTGGCGGCCGTGAGCGCGGCGACCGACGCCGCCGCCGGCGCCCTCGCCGGCTTCCGGCGCATCGTCGTCAAGATCGGCTCCGGCCTGCTGGTCGACCCCGCCGTCGGCCTCAGGAGCGGCTGGCTCGACGCCCTCGCCGACGACGTCGCGGCGCTCGCCGCGCGCGGCGCCGAGGTGCTCATCGTCTCCTCCGGCGCCATCGCGCTGGGGCGCACGGTGCTCGGGCTGCGGGGCCGGCTGAAGCTCGAGGAGAGCCAGGCCGCGGCCTCCGTCGGCCAGATCGCGCTCGCCCGCGCCTGGTCGATGGCGCTCGACCGCCACGGCCTCGTCGCCGGGCAGGTGCTGCTGACCCCCGCCGACACCGAGGAGCGCCGCCGCTACCTCAACGCCCGCTCGACCATCCACACGCTCATCGCGATGCGCGCGGTGCCGGTGATCAACGAGAACGACACCATCGCCACCGCCGAGATCCGCTATGGCGACAACGACCGTCTCGCCGCCCGCGTCGCCGCGATGGCGAGCGCCGACTGCCTCGTCCTGCTCTCCGACATCGACGGCCTCTACACCGCCCCGCCGGGCTCGGGAAGCCGCGCCCGCCACGTGCCGCTGGTCGAGGCGATCACGCCCGAGATCGAGGCGATGGCCGGCGACGCCGGCTCCGGCCTGTCGCGCGGCGGCATGATCACCAAGCTCGCCGCCGGCCGCATCGCGCTTTCCTCCGGCATCGCCATGGCGATCGCCAGCGGCCGCGAGATGAACCCGCTCGCCGCCCTCGACGGCGGCGGCATGGCGACCTGGTTCCGCCCCTCCATCGATCCGACGACGGCGCGCAAGCGCTGGATCGCCGGCACCCTGGAGCCGCGCGGCACGCTGGTCATCGACGACGGCGCAGAGGCCGCGCTGCGCGGCGGCCGCAGCCTGCTGCCGGTCGGCGTGCGCGAGGTCTCGGGAAGCTTCTCGCGCGGCGACGCCGTCGTGGTCTACAATCTCGCCGGCCACGAGCTGGCGCGCGGCCTCGTCGCCTGGGACGCCGGGGACGCGAAGCGCATCGCCGGCGCCAACAGCGCGCGGATCGCCGACATCCTCGGTATCCAGGGCCGCGCCGAGATGATCCACCGGGACGACCTGGTGCTGGCCGCAAGCCGCGAGGGAGCGGGGAAATGAACGCCGGTGTGAAGCTTGCCCGCGAGGACGGGTCCGTCGCCGCCATCATGGCCGATATCGGCCGCCGAGCGCGCGCCGCCTCGCGGCTTATGGCGACGGCGACGGGCGCGGAGAAGCGCGCCGCGCTCGCCGCCATGGCCGCCGCCATCCGCCGCTCGGTCGACGCCATCCTCGCCGCCAACGCCGACGACATGGCGCGCGCCGACGCCGCCGGCGTCACCGGCGCCCTGCGCGACCGGCTGCTGCTCGACCCCGCCCGCATCGAGGCGATGGCCAGGGGCCTCGACGACATCGCCGCGCTCGCCGACCCGGTCGGCGAAATCATCGCCTCCTGGACGCGCCCCAACGGGCTGCTGATCGAGCGCGTGCGCACGCCGCTCGGCGTCATCGGCGTCATCTATGAGAGCCGCCCCAACGTCACCGCCGACGCCGGCGCGCTGTGCCTGATGGCCGGCAACGCGGCGATCCTGCGCGGCGGCTCGGATTCGACCGCCTCCTCGGCGGCGATCCACGCCTGCCTGGTCGAGGGCCTCGTCGCCGCCGGCCTGCCGGGCGACGCCATCCAGCTTGTGCCGGTGAGCGACCGCGCGGCGGTCGGCGAGATGCTGTCGGGGCTTTCCGGCAATGTCGACGTCATCGTGCCGCGCGGCGGCAAGAGCCTCGTCGCCCGCGTGCAGGCGGAGGCCCGGGTACCCGTCTTCGCGCATCTGGAGGGCATCTGCCACGTCTATATCCGCGGCCCCGTCGACACCGCCATGGCGCGCGACGTCGCCGTCAACGCCAAGATGCGGCGCACCGGCATCTGCGGCGCCGCCGAGACCGTGCTGTTCGACCGCAACATCGCCGGCACCGCCATGCTGCCGGTGCTGGAAGCGCTCGCCGCCGCCGGCTGCGCGATCCACGCCGACGCGGAGATTCGCGCAAGCTTCCCGCAGGCCGCACCCGCGAGTGAGGAGGACTGGTCGACCGAGTATCTCGACGCCGTCGTCTCGGCGAAACTCGTCGACGGCGTCGACGACGCGGTGCGCCACATCGAGACCTACGGGTCGGGCCACACCGAGACCATCCTCACCGACGACGCGGCGGCGGCGGAAGCCTTCCTGTCGCGCTGCGACAGCGCCATCGTCATGCACAACGCCTCGACCCAGTTCGCCGATGGCGGCGAGTTCGGCATGGGCGCGGAGATCGGCATCGCCACCGGCCGCATGCATGCGCGCGGCCCCGTCGGCATCGAGCAGCTGACCAGCTTCAAATACCGGGTCCGCGGCAGCGGCCAGACCCGCCCCTGAGATGACGGCGATGCGGTGGCCGGGGCTGCCGGCGGCGCGCGACGGCCTGCGCATCGGCCTGCTCGGCGGTTCCTTCAACCCGCCGCATGCCGGCCACCGGCAGATCTCGCTGATGGCCCTGAAGCGCCTCGGGCTCGACGCCGTGTGGTGGCTGGTGACGCCCGGCAACCCGCTCAAGTCCCATGCCGACCTGGCGCCGCTGATCGAGCGCATCCGCCTCGCCGAGGCGGTCGGCGACCATCCCCGCATCCACGTCACCGCCGTCGAGGCCGATGTCGGCCTCAGCCGCACCGCCGACACCGTGCGCTTCCTGCGGGCGCGCTGCCCGCGCACCGATTTCGTCTGGCTGATGGGCGCCGACAACCTCGCCGGCTTCACCCGCTGGTATCGTTTCCGCGACATCGCGGCGGCGGTTCCCTTCGCCGTCGTCAACCGTCCCGGCTCGACGCTGGCGGCGCTCAACGCCCCGGCGGCGCAGCTCTACGCCCGCTATCGCCTGCCCGAGGAGGACGCCCCGGCGCTCCCCGGCATGCGCCCGCCGGCCTGGACCTTCCTGCACGGACCGCTGTCGCCACTCTCCTCGACGGCGCTGCGCGCCGCCACGCGAAAGCCGGGCTGAAGCCCCGCCTTGTTGAAATCGTCATATGTTTCACGATATTATTGTCAGCGCCTCCGGAAGGGATTCCGGCGGAACATGGCAATCGGGTCTTGATGAACCGAGGTATCACTCCTGACACAAACACAATCCCTGGAGGGCGCCGTTACCGGTGCGCCTCACGCGAAGCTTTTGTCCGGCGAAACGCCTGACCGGCTTCTGAATGCCGTCCTCGCCGCGCTCGACGACGCCAAGGCCGAGGACACCGTCACCATCGATCTCGACGGGAAATCGTCGCTTGCCGACTACATGGTCGTGACCTCCGGGCGCTCCGACAGGCATGTCGGCGCGGTCGCCGACCGCGTGTTGCGCATGCTGAAGGATTCCGGCCACGGCCGCGCGGCGGTCGAGGGAATGGAGACCTGCGACTGGGTGCTGATCGACGCGGGCGACGTCATCGTCCACGTCTTCCGGCCCGAGGTTCGCGGCTTCTACAATCTCGAGAAGATGTGGTCGGTCGACCTGCCGGAGAACGGCCGCCAGGCCTGACGCCTGGAAACCGCTTCCCGCTCCGGCGGCAGCATGATCCGGGGGACCCGCCCTGATCGGGCGGGATGGGAGACGATGCGCATCCTGATCGTCGCCGTCGGCCGCATCGGCAGCGGCCCCGAGAACACCCTTTGCGAGGACTATCTGAAGCGCGCGCGCCCGCTGCTGCGCGGCTTCGGCGTCGCCGGCCTCGAGCAGGTCGAGCTGCGCGAGAGCACGCGGCCCGACGCCGCCGCCCGCATGGAGGAGGAGGCCGCCCGCGTGCTCGCCAAAATCCCCGCGGGCGCGCGCCTCGTCGTCCTCGACGAGGGCGGCGAGACCATCGGCAGCCGCGCCTTCGCCGACATGCTGAAGCCCGGCGCCGGGACCGCCGACATCGCCTTCGTCATCGGCGGCCCGGACGGGTTGGCGGGCGAATTGCGCAAGGCCGCTGCACGGAGCATCGCCTTCGGCGCCATGACCATGCCGCACCGGCTGGTGCGCGCCATCCTCGCCGAGCAGATCTATCGCGCCGCGACCATCCTCGCCGGCCATCCCTATCACCGCGAATGACGAAAAGTTTAGAAAGCGCGCCGCGTTCCCGCCGTTTTCACGGTAGATGAATGCTTAACGTGACAATCGCTAGACTCAGCTTGATGATTCCCCTCGCGACCCACAGGCACACCCTGCTGGCCGTCATGCTGGCTTTCGCCGTCACGGCGGCCGCCATGCCGCCGGCGCGCGCGCAGGACGCCAATGGCAGCAAGGCCGGCGAGAGCGACGCCGCCGCCAAGGCGCGCGGCGAGCTGGAGACGGTGCGCCAGGATCTCGAGGAAAGCCGCACCCGCGCCAAGGCGCTGGAGGCGGAGGCCGAGGCGCTCGGCCGCGACCGCAAGGCGCTCGCCGACCAGCTCGTCGAGACCGCCGGCCGCATCCGCGCCGCCGAGGACGGGCTGGCGCGCACCGAGCAGCGGCTGGTGGCGCTGACCGCCCGTCAGGAGACCGTGTCCTACACGCTGGAACAGCGCCGCGCCGAGCTCGCCGTGCTGCTCGCCGCCGGCGAGCGCATGGGCCGCAACCCGCCGCCCGCCGTCGTCGTGCGCCCCGAGGACGCGCTGACGGCGGTGCGCTCGGCGATGCTGCTCGGCGCCATGATGCCGGAGCTGCGCGGGCGCATGGAGCGCGTCGCCGACGATCTCGCCGAGATCGAGCGACTGCGCCGCGAGGGGCTGGCCGAGCGCAGCCGCATCGCCGCCGAGACCGAGATCCTGCAGAACGAGCGCACGCGGCTCGACAGGCTGGTCGCGCTGCGTCAGCAGAGCGAGCAGGAGGCGCGCTCCAAGCTCGCCGACGCCGAAGCCCTCATCAAGCGGCTCGGCAAGCGGGCGGAATCGCTGAAGGACCTGATCGAGTCGGTGGAGAAGGCGGCGGCCAGCGCCCGCACCGCCATGCCCGACGAGAAGCAGCTCGCCGCCCTCACCGACCCCGGCAAGCTCGGCGCCCGCATCGCCTTCGACAAATCCTTCGGGCGGCTGCCCTATCCCGTCTCCGGCGCCGTCCTCACCGAGTTCGGAACCCCCGATAATTTCGGTGGCGACACCCGCGGCATCTCGCTCGCCGGCCGCCGGGGCGAGACGGTGATCTCGCCCTGCGACGCCTGGGTCGTCTATTCGGGCCCGTTCCGCACCTACGGGCATCTGCTGATCCTCAACGCGGGCGGCGGATACCACATCGTGCTCGCCGGCCTCGACCGCATCTCGGTCGAGCTCGGCCAGTTCGTGCTGACCGGCGAGCCGATCGGCACCATGGGCGGCGCGGCGACCCGCGCCGCCACCAATGTCACGGCTTCAAACGCGTCCGACTCCGTTCTATATGTGGAGTTCAGAAAAGACGGCGCCGCCATAGATCCGTCGCCCTGGTGGGCCAAATCACGGCAAGAGGTTCAAGGATAATGCGAAAGACTTCCATTCTGCTGGCTGGAATCCTCGTCGGCGCCGCCGGCATGGCGGCGGTGTCGCAGCCCTGGACGGGCGCGGGCGCGGCCAACGCCGCGATCACCGACACCTTCCGCCAGCTCAACCTTTTCGCCGACATCTTCGAGCGCGTGCGCGCCGACTATGTCGAGGTCCCCGACGACCAGGAGCTGATCAAGGGCGCCATCAACGGCATGCTCGGCTCGCTCGATCCGCATTCCAGCTACCTCGACCCCAAGGAGTTCGAGGACATGGGCGTGCAGACCCGCGGCGAGTTCGGCGGGCTCGGCATCGAGGTCACCATGGAGGAAGAGGTGATCAAGGTCGTCGCCCCGATGGACGACACCCCGGCCTCGCGCGCCGGCATCCTCGCCGGCGACCTCATCACCCATCTCGACGACGAGCCGATCCGCGGCCTCACCCTGCAGCAGGCCGTCGACAAGATGCGCGGCCCGATCAACACCCCGATTACGCTGAGGATCGAGCGCGAGGGCGCCGAGCAGCCGATCGACGTGACGGTCACGCGCGAGCTCATCCGCGTGCGCTCGGTGCGCTGGCGCGCCGAGGACGACGTCGGCTACATCCGCATCACCAATTTCTCCGAGCAGACCGACGACGGTCTGCGCGACGCCATGGAATCGCTGTCCAAGCAGATCCCGGCCGACAAGCTCAAGGGCTTCGTCGTCGACCTGCGCAACAATCCCGGCGGCCTCTTCCCGCAGTCGGTCTACGTCTCCGACGCCTTCCTCGACCGCGGCGAGATCGTCTCCACCCGCGGCCGCGATCCCGACCAGTTCGAGCGCGAGGACGCCCGCCCCGGCGATCTCGCCAAGGGCAAGCCGGTCATCGTGCTGATCAATGGCGGTTCGGCCAGCGCCTCGGAGATCGTCGCCAGATCGGAAGAGCAC
>JBFWXZ010000074.1:0-13967 GCA_050186955.1 Flavobacteriaceae bacterium | reverse complement strand
CTCTACGAGAAATGGCACGGCAGGGAGAACGGGCGCATCTCGCTGGCGATGAGCCCGCACGCGACCGATACCTGCGACCCCGACCTGCTGCGCGCCGCCGTCGCCAGGGCGCGCGAGCTCGGCGTGCCGATCACCACCCATCTCGCGCAGAGCGCCAGCGAGGTGAGCACCATCCAGCAGCGCTGGGACGGGCGCACCCCGGCGGAATATCTCGACTGGCTCGGGGTGCTCGGGCCCGACCTGCTGGCGGCGCATTGCGTCTACTGCTCGGACGAGGATCTGCGGCTGATGCGCGAGCGCGACGTGACGGTGATGAACTGCCCGCGCGTCTTCGTGCGCACCGGCCGGACCGCCTCCTTCGCGAGATTCGAGGGCGCCGGGCTGCGCACGATGGTCGCAACCGACGGCTACAACATGGACCTGCTGGGCGAGATGAACGCCGCGGCCATCGTCTCCAAGGTGACGGCGGGCGACCCGCGCGCGGCATCGGCGCCGTCGATACTGCGAAGCGTCACCCGGAACGGGGCCGAGGCGGTGGGGCGCGACGACCTCGGGCGGATCGCGCCGGGCGCGACGGCGGACCTGACGGTCGTCGATCTGAGCCACCCGCACCTGCAGCCCAACCACAACCCGGTCAAGACGCTGGTGACGCTCGCCAACCGCGCGAATGTCGACGCGGTCATCGTCGACGGCCGCGTGCTGGTGGAGAACGGCGACCTCGCGGTCGCCCGGAGCGGCCCGATCGTCGAGGCGGGGGTGGCGGCGATCCGCCGGATATGGGACTTGCCCGAGGCCCGCGACGCGTTTTCCTGATCCGCCGCGGGAGATGCGGGGCGGGGCCCGTTGCCTTATCCCAGCTTCGGGAATTCGCCGGCGAAGCCCAATGTGGCGGAGAGCTGCTCGGCGCATCGATGCAGGTGCCGCGCGGTCTCTCCGGTGGTCTCGATGTCGATGTCGCCGAGCAGCCCCAACGCTGTCAGGGCGCAGGCCAGATTGCCCTCGTGATCGAACACCGGGCTGCTGATCGCGGCGATGCGCGGCAGGAGTTCGCCGCGCGTCAGCCCGACGCCGGCCCGGCGGCCGCGCTCGCGCCGCGCGGCGATATCGATGGAGCCGTCCGAGGAGGTGTGCTCGAGATCGGCGATCTGGCGCCACGCGGCCTCGGGCAGCCATGACAGGAACACCTGGCCGGTCGCCGATGTCAGGAGCGGCAGGACGAGACCGGCGCGAGCCTCCACGGTGACCGGCCGCGTCCCCTCGAAATAGCGAATGATGGTCGGGCCGCGATTGCCCCACACCGACAGGAAACAGGCTTCCCCCGTTTCGTCGCGGAAGGTCGCCATCGCCTCGCTGGCGCGCTCCACGATGTCGAGCCGCCCCAGCGCCGCAAGTCCGAGCTGAAGGGCATACGGGCCCAGATCGTAGCCGCCGTTGGCGTTCTGGCGCACGACGCCGTTGCGGACGAGGCTGACGAGATAGTGATGCACCTTGCTCGACTGCTGCCCGGCGCGCCGGGCCACCTCGCTCAGCGACAGCGCGGCGCCCGCCCCCTCCAGCGCCCGCAATATCGAGAAGACGATATCCACGGACTGGATGCCCTTGCGGCTCTCCGCGGACGGCAGGACCTCGAGGCCGCCGGGAAGCTGGCCGAGCTTCGCGCCGATGCGCAGCACGTCGGATTCCTTGGGCATAGCCTCCTCCACGACCGGACCGCCGCAATCACAGCCCTCTTGTGGCCGCCCGGCCGCGGCGGCGCAACAGGGTTCATTATTTAATATTGATAAATCTAATTAGCAATGCTAACTCCCGGGAGAGCTGAGAGTTTCCCCCCGAACGTCGAGGCCGAATGTCCGTTTGCCGGCAGACCGCTGTCCCGTCCTACGATGTCGAGTTCTACAGCGACGCGGTCATCCGTGAGCCCTGGGAGCACTACGCCCGCATGCGCGAGCTGGGCGCGGTCGTCTGGCTCCCGCGCCACGGGAATTTCGCCGTCACCCGCCATGCCGAGGCGCAGCAGGTGCTGCGCGACTGGCGCACCTTCTCGTCCGAAGAGGGCGTGGCCGGCGACGATGCGGGCTGCGCGTTCCTGAAGGGAAACACGCTGGCCTCGGACCCGCCGGTTCACGACGAGATGCGCAGGACGATGGGCGAGCCGCTGCTGCCGCGATCGCTGGAGCAATGGCGCGAGCGCATCGAGGCGGTCGCGGCGGACCTGGTGGAGAGGCTCGCGAGTTCCGGGCAGTTCGACGGGATGCGCGATTTCGCGCGCATCCTGCCGCTGACCGTGGTGACGGAGCTCGTCGGGCTGCCGGACGACGGCCGCGAGAACATGCTCGTCTGGGCCAACGCCTCGTTCGACATTCTCGGCGAACAGAACGAACGCGGCTGCCGGGGCATGGAGACGATCAAGGAAATGCGCCACTGGATCGCCACCAGGGCGACCGGCGACCGGCTCAAGCCGGGAAGCTGGACGGCGCGCATCCACGATCTGGCCGAACGCGGCGAGATCCCGGTAGCCTTCGGGCCGCAGCTCATCCGCGACTACATCAATCCGAGCCTCGACACGACGATCAGCGCAACGGGGCAGCTGCTCTACCGGCTGGGGCGCAACCCCGACCAGTGGGACAGGCTGCGGCGCGACACGGCGCTCATCCCCACGGCGATCGACGAGGCGGTGCGCCTCGCCTCGCCGATCCGCAGTTTCTCGAGAACGCTGAAGAGCGCGGCGACGGTGGGCGGCGCGCTGCTCCCCGCCGGCGCGCGGATCATGGTGCTGTTCGCCTCGGCCAACCGCGACGAGCGACGCTTTCCCGACCCCGACCGGTTCGACGTCGGACGGGACAATGCCGACCATCTGGGCTTCGGCCACGGCATCCACACCTGCGTCGGGATGCATCTGGCGCGCATGGAGATGACGGCGCTGCTGAAGGCCATGCTGCCGCGGGTGGACTGCATCGAGGTCGGCGAGCCGACGATCGCGCTCAACAACACGATCTACAGCTTCGCGGAGCTGCCGGTGACATTCGCGAGAGCCGCCGCGGGCGCGGTTCAGGCCCAGCCCGTCGCGGCGCCGGAGACGATCGACGTCGTCGTCGCCAGGCGAAGCGTCGCCGCCGACGATGTCGTGGCGCTGGAAATCCGCTCCAGGAGCGGCGCGGAACTGCCTGCCTTCACGGCGGGATCGCATGTCGACGTGAACCTCCCCGGCGGGCTGGTGCGGCAATACTCGCTCTGCGCGGCCCCCGACCGTCGCGACCGCTACCGGCTCGGCGTCCTGCGCGACGCGAACTCGCGCGGCGGTTCCATCGCCGTCCACGAGCACCTCGCGGAGGGCGCGGAACTGACGATCAGCGCCCCGCGCAACCTGTTCGCGCTCGACGAGACGGCGACGAGAAGCATCCTGCTGGCCGGCGGCATCGGCATCACGCCGATCCTGTCGATGGCCTACCGACTGAACGCGCTCGGCCGCGACTTCGACCTTCACTACGCGGTGCGCAGCGTCGAGCGGGCGGCATTCCTCGACGAGCTGCGCGGATCGGATTTCGGCGACCGCGTTGTCCTTCACGTCGACAACGGCCCGGCCGAGCAGCGCTTCAACGCTGGCGCGCTCACCGCCGGCCCCGACGCGGGAACGCATCTCTATTGCTGCGGGCCCGCCGGCTTCATCGACATCGTCACGCAGCGCGCGAGGCAGGCCGGGTGGGCCGACGGCAACGTCCATGTCGAGCGGTTCACCACCGCGCCCGTTTCGGGCGATCAGCCGATCCGGGTGGTCGCCCGGCGCAGCGGACTGACCATAGAGGTCGCCGCCGACGAGACGATCCTCGACGCGCTACGCGCGCACGGGATCGAGGTGGATTCCTCATGCGAGGCCGGCGCCTGCGGCACCTGCCTGGTCGGCGTGCTGGAGGGAACGCCCGATCACCGCGACTTCTGGCAGACGGACGAGGAACGGGCATCCAACCGGCAGATGACGGTTTGCTGCTCGCGCGCGCTCACGCGCGAACTCGTTCTCGACATCTAGGGAATCCCGGCGCCGCTGGAGAGCGCCGGTTACGACAGGGAGGAAGAACATGAAGAGACTGTGCATCCTGGCGGCGTCCGCCGCATTGGCCGTGGCCGCCACCTCGGCCCTGGCCGACATCAAGGTCGGCGTCACCGTGTCGGCCACCGGGCCGGCGGCCTCGCTCGGCATCACCGAGCGCAACGTGTTCGAGTTCGTGCCCCGCAAGATCGGCGACGAGGACGTCACGATCATCATCCTGGACGACGGTTCCGACCCGACGGCGGCCGTGCGCAACGCGCGCAAGTTCACCAATGAGGACAAGGTGGACCTGATCATCGGCTCGACCACCACGCCGGCCTCCATCGCGGTGACCCAGGTCGCCGCCGAGACGAAGACGCCGATGTTCGCCATGGGCGCCGGCGCGGCGATCGTCAATCCGATGGACGACGCCAAGCGCTGGGCCTTCAAGGCCGTTCACAACGACAGCCTGATGGTCGAGGCGATCGTCGGGAACATGGTCGCCAGGGGCGTCAAGACGGTCGGCTATATCGGCTTCGCCGACGCGACCGGCGAGGGCTACTGGAAGGCGCTGCAGCCGCTGCTCGAGAAGAACGGCATCAAGGTCGTGGCCAACGAAACCTATGCCCGGACCGACACCAGCGTCGCCGCCCAGGCGCTGCGGATCGTCGCGAGCAAGCCGGACGCGGTGTTCATCGCGGCCTTCGGCTCGCCCGCCGCGCTGCCGCAGACCACGCTGGCGGAGCGCGGATATACCGGCCAGATCTATCAGACGCACGGCGTCGCCAATCAGGACTTCCTGCGCCTTTCGGGAGCCAGCGCCGAGGGCACCATCCTCCCGGTCGGGCCCCTGCTCGTCGCCGAGCAGCTCGGTGACGACAGCCCGGTGAAGGCGACGGCGATGAAGGTCTGGCAGGACTACGGCGACAAGTTCGGCGCCGACACCCGCAACACCTTCATCGCGAACGCCTATGACGCCTATCTGATCTTCGCCGCGGCGGCGCCGAAGGCCCTCGAGACCGCCAAGCCAGGCACGCCCGAGTTCCGCGCCGCGCTGCGCGACGCCATCGAAGCCACCAAGGGTTTCGCCGGCAGCAACGGCGTCTATACGCTGTCGCCGGAAGACCATGTCGGACTGGGCCTGGATTCGGTCCAGATGGTGACGGTCAGCGGCGGCAAGTGGAAGGTGCTGGCCGACTAGGCCGGCGCCTCGCCCAGGGGACTGGCACCGATCGGGGAGTAACGCGGGTGACATCGGATATCATCCTGTTTCTGATGCAGGACGGTCTGACGACCGGGACCGTGTACGTGCTGCTTGCGCTGGCACTGGTCATGATCTTCCTCGTCACCCGCATCCTCTTCATCCCCCATGGCGAGCTCGTCATCTTCGCGGCGCTGACGCTCGCGGTGCTCGAACGGGGCACCGTCCCCGCCACCGCCTGGCTGGCCGCCGGGCTGGGCATCGTCTGCGCCGGCGCCGACATCCTGTCCGGCCGGCGGCTGGGGAGGCTGCGGGCGGTGCTGCCGATGGCGCTCCTCAAGGCCCTCGTGCCGGCCGCCGTCCTGCTCGTGCTCATGGCCACGGCGGGAAGCCCGCTGCCGCAGTGGGTGCGCATCGCCCTCACCGTCCTGATCGTCGCGCCGCTCGGTCCGTTCCTGTACCAGCTCGTCTTCGTGCCGATAGGCCGCGAATCCGTGCTGGTGCTGATGATCGTGGCGATGGCGCTGCATCTGGCCATGACCGGGCTGGGGCTCGCCTTCTTCGGGCCCGAGGGCTGGCGCACCGCCGCCCTCGTGCCGGGAACCTTCACCCTCGGCAGCCTGATCCTGCCCGGGCAGGCGCTGGTGGTGTTCGCGATCGCCCTGGCCGTCGCGGTCGGCCTCTACTGGTTCTTCGACCGCACCTTGACAGGCAAGGCGCTGAGGGCGACCGCGATCAACCGCCGGGGCGCCGAGATCGTGGGCATCGACCCGGTGCGCGCGGGCGAGATCGCCTTCCTGATGGGCGGCGTCCTGGCGGCGCTCTCGGGGATCGCCGTGTCCCCGATCATGACGCTCTACTACGACAGCGGCCTGCTGCTCGGGCTCAAGGGCTTTACCGGCGCGATCGTCGGCGGACTGGCCGGCTACCTGCCGGCGACCATCGGCGCGCTGTTCATCGGCGTGTCGGAATCGGCGGCGGCGTTCTGGGCGAGCTCCTTCAAGGAGGTGATCGTCTTCACGCTCATCCTTCCCGTTCTCCTCCTGCGCAGCCTGCGCACGCAGATCATCGAGGAGCACGAGGAATGAACAGACCCCGCCTCGCCGTCGGCGCCGTCGTGCTCGCGACCTGCCTGATGGCGATATTCCTGCCGGCCGGCTATGTGACCAACCTCATCTATGTGGGACTCGCCTCCATCGTGACGATGGGCCTGGTGCTGCTGATCGGCGTCGGCGGCATGACCTCCTTCGGGCAGGCGGCCTTCGTCGGCACGGGCGCCTACGCCTCGGCCTACGTGACCACGCGCTACGGGCTGCCGGCCCCCGCCGGCCTGCTCGCGAGCGTCGCGGCGACCGGCATCGCGGCATCGCTGCTCGGGCTGCTGACGATGCGGCTGAAGGCCTGGTACCTGCCGCTCGGCACCCTCGCCTGCGGGCTTGCGATCTACTACTATTTCGGCACCGCCGAGATGCTGCGCGGGCATACGGGTTTCGGCAACATCCCGCCGCTGTCGGTGGGACCGCTCTCGCTGATCGACGAACGCTCTTCCGCCATCGCCGTGTGGATCGTCAGCGGGCTGTGCACGGTGCTGATGATCAACCTGCTCGACAGCCGCACCGGCCGGGCGATGCGCACGTTGCGCGGCCGGGTCGTCATGGGCGAGGCGTTCGGCCTCAACACGGCCTGGCTGAGGTTCCGGCTGTTCGTGCTGTCGGCGCTTCTGGCGAGCGTGTCGGGCTGGCTCTATGTCCATATCGTGCGCTTCGTGAACCCCTCTCCCTTCTCGCTGACCGCCTCCATGGACTATCTGTTCATGGCCGTCGTCGGCGGCGCCGGCAGCATCTGGGGCGCGTTCCTCGGGGCGCTGATCCTGGTGACCTCGCGCCAGTGGCTGGTGGAGACCCTGCCGCAGCTCATCGGCACCCAGGCGAGCTACGAGATGGTCGTCTTCGGGCTGACCCTGATCCTGCTCCTGCAGCGCACGCGCAACGGCCTGGTGCCGTTCGTCCAGCGCTGCTTTCCCAAGACCCGGACCGCCGAGGTGCCGGACACCGCCGCGCCGCCGCTGGCGCGGCTGGACACCGGGCCGGCGCCCGTCCTCAGCGTTCGCGGCGTCAGCAAGTCCTTCGGCGGCCTCAAGGCGGTATCGGATCTCGACTTCGAGGTACGCACCGGCGAGGTCGTCGGGCTGATCGGGCCGAACGGCGCCGGCAAGAGCACGCTGTTCAACGTCGTGACCGGAGTGCTGCCGGCCGACGGCGGGGAAATCCTGTTCGCCGGCAGGCGCCTGGAGCGGCTGCCCTCCCGCGCCATGGTCCGCCTCGGGCTTGCCCGCACCTTCCAGCACGTGCAGCTGCGCAGCGACCTGTCCTGCGGAGACAATGTGGCGATCGGCGCGCATATCCGCACCCGGTCCGGCATGCTGCGCTCGATGCTGCGCCTCGATCGCGCCGAGGAGAATTCGGTATCGGCGGAGGCGCAGCGCCAACTGGCCCGCGTCGGGCTGTCGGAGGAATATCACGTGCCGGCCGGCGAGCTCTCGCTCGGACAGCAGCGCCTCGTCGAGATCGCGCGGGCGCTGGCCGCGGACCCGCGGATCCTGATGCTGGACGAGCCCGCGGCAGGCCTGCGCCACCAGGAGAAGCAGGCCCTGGCCGCGTTGCTGAACTCATTGCGCGGCGAAGGCCGGGGGATCCTCATCGTCGAGCACGACATGGAGTTCCTGATGTCAATCGCGGACCGGGTGGTGGTGATGGTGTCGGGCGCCAAGCTCACCGAAGGCGCGCCCGCCGGCGTCCAGCGCGATCCGCGCGTCATCGAGGCCTATCTCGGCGCCGAACCGGAGGCCCAGCTTGTTTCATAGCGCTCCCCTCGCCCTCAGCATCGACGCGTTGTCCGTCAACTACGGCAAGGTGACGGCGGTCAGCGATGTCAGCCTGACGCTGTTCGAGGGCACCGTGGCGACGATCATCGGGCCGAACGGCGCCGGCAAGTCGACCCTGCTGAACGCGATAGCCGGCCTGCTGCCGTCGAAGGGCGACGTCACGCTGCGCGGCCGCTCCCTCGCGCGCATGACGACCGTCGAGCGGACGCTGCTCGGCATGTCCATCGTGCCCGAGCAGCGCGAGCTGTTCGGCTCGATGAGCGTCGAGGACAATCTGACGCTGGGTGCCTTCTGCCGACGCGGCGACCGGGAAGCCGTCGCCCGGCAGCTGGACGAGGTGCTGAACCTCTTTCCCAAGCTGAAGGAGCGGCGCGCGCAGCTCGCCTCGACGATGTCGGGAGGCGAACGCCAGATGCTGGCGATCGGCCGCGCGCTGATGAGCAGCCCCAAGGTGCTGCTGCTCGACGAGCCGAGCCTCGGGCTCGCGCCGCGCGTCGTCGAGGACGTGTTCGACGCCATCGACCGGCTGCGCGAGTTCGGCGTCTCGATGCTCGTCGTCGAGCAGAACGCGCGCATCGCGCTTCGCCACGCCGACCACGGCTACGTTCTGGAGAACGGACGCATCACGCTCGACGGCCCCGCGCGTTCGCTGCTCGGGGATACCCGTCTCCTGCAAAGCTACCTCGGCGCCGCCAACGCCTGACCGGCGGCGCCCCATCGATCGGGAGGAAGCCATGAAATTTCTGCGCAACACCTGGTACGTCGCGGCCTGGGCCGAGCAGGTGCAACCCGGCCAGCTCGTGGCCCGCCGCATTCTCGGAGAGCCCATCGTCATCTTCCGGAGAGGCGACGGGAGCCTCGCGGCGCTGGCGGACGTCTGCCCGCATCGCTTCGCCCCGCTGCACGAGGGCAAGCTGCTCGACGGCGACCGCCTGCAATGCCCCTATCACGGGCTTCAGTTCGGGGCCGACGGCAAATGCGCGCACAATCCGCACGGCAACGGCCGCATCGTGGCTTCCATGAAGGTCAAGTCGTACCACCTGGTCGAGAAGCACACGATCGCGTGGATATGGATGGGCGACGCGGAGCCCGATCCCTCCCTCATTCCCGACTTCTCGATCCTCGACACCTCACCGCCCGAGGTGACCTCGAAGCGCGACTGGCTGCGGATGGGAGCGAACTACCTCCTGATCACCGAGAACCTCCTCGACCTCAGCCACGTCAGCTTCCTGCACGAGGGCATCCTCGGCAACGAGGAGACGGTCGCGGCGAAGATCGAGGTGGAGGAGCGCGGCACCACGCTGTGGGTCAGCCGCATCATGCCGAATGTCCGGGTCCCGGGGCTCTTCGATCTCATGTTCAAGCGCGATGGCGGGCGCGTCGACCATTGGGCGATCATGCGGTGGGACCAGCCCGGGTGCCTGCTCAACAACAGCGGCGTCACCGGCATCGGCGCGCCGCGCGAGGCCGGCTCGGGCATCTTCGGGACGCATTTCCTCACGCCGGAAACCGAGACGACCACGCTCTACCATTTCTGCGCCGTGCGCCAGAACCCGCGAAGCTGGGGCGCCGAGATCGACGCGGAGATCCGCGGCCAGATGTCGGACATGCGCCGCCATGCCTTCGAGGACCAGGACAAGCTGATCATCGAGGCGCAGCAGCAGGCGATCCTCGACCCGTGCGTCGATACCGACCGCCCGATCATCCAGGAAATCGATGCCGGCCCGGTGCGCTTCCGGCGCATCCTCGACCGGCTGATCGCGGAGGAGGCGCCGGCGTCGGAAGGCGCGCCGCCGCGACAGGAGGCTCACCGCTCCCCGCTGAGCCTATCGTGACCGCGTCGCGGCAGACGAGCCCGATGGCCCGCCCGCAACCGCCCTTCGGGGCCGACGACGAGGCGCGGCTCGTCGAGGAAAGCTGGACCCGGTACCAGGGCCACGTTCCGCGCCACGTCCGCGACCTCGTCGAGGCGGGCCGGTATCTCGACGCCGCCATCGAACTGGCTCGCCAGGTCATCGGAGAGCCGCCGCTGATCGGCTGGCGGATGGCGTTCACGAGCGCCGGGGGCCCCTACGAGGTTCAGCTGCTTTTCGACCGGCCGCGGCTCGAGGCAAACGCCACGGGCGCCTCGGAGCAGGCTCTCAGCGCGGCCTTCCTCGACGCGATCTCGAAGGCGCAGGGACACCGCGGCAGCTAGGCGGCGAGCGTCACTCCCCCAGACAGGTCGTCCGCTCCATGGACTACGCTCCCGGGCCGAGTTCCTCGGAGATGATGCGCCATACCTCCCGTCCGTGGGAGGCGGCCGCGAAGTGCCCGCCGCCGGGGATGATATGCTGCCGGCAGCGGTCGCCGTTCTCGGCGAAGCGCGCGAATTCGGCCGGACTCGTCAGGGGATCGTCGGCGCCGTGAACGAAGGTGATGGGTTTGTCCAGCCGGCGTGCCTCGCGCTCCCATGAATTCATGACGAAATCGAAATCGCCGCTCATGCCGAACACCGAGCTGGCGTAGAGATCGGCGAACATCCGGTAGGCCTCGGTGCCGGTCGCTTCGCCGTCCAGCACGCTCATGTCGATGGGGGAATCGTCGAACAGCCGCGACAGGATGGTGCGGCCGGTGGCGCGGCTGGCGTAGTATTTGTGGTACTGCCAGTTGACCAGCTTGAAGATATCGGCCCGGTGGGAGAGGCGCTTGAGGCCGCCATAGAACGGCCCGGCGCTGCCCTTGCCCCTGCCCTTCGTCAGGTTCACCGACTGCAGGATGAGCTTCGACACCAGTCCCGGATAGCGGTTCGCGAAGCGGATCGACAGCACGCCGCCCAGCGACTGGCCGAGAATGACGACCGGTCCGTCCCACTCGGCCTTCATGAACTGCGCCAGATCGGAGAAAGCCTCGTCGATGAAGCTGCTCTTGACGGCCAGTTCGGCCGGCGAGCGCGATTCCAGGAAGCCGGTGCGGATCGGAACGATCAGGCGGATATTGTGCTCGTTGAGATGCTTCGCGGCGCCGGCCAGCGTGATGGGGAACATCATGCCGTGGATCATCACCAGCGGCGTGCCGCGCTCGGGCCCGCACGACAGGACCCTCAGAATCCGGCCATTGGGAAGCCGCCTGACCTCGATGCGCGCGTCCTCGGAGAGATAGCGCGCGACGAAGGCTTCCGCGGGCTCTCCATGGGCCGCCTCGCTTTGGCTCACCGAAAGCAGATGCACCAGGCGCCCGAGCACGGTGCGCACCATTTCCGTCTGGCCGGCGCAATCCATCTTGGAGCCGACGCTCTTCGCGTGGGCGCGCTTGGTCTCGAACGAGACGCCGTCATGGGCAGCGGCTTCGCGCAGGCTCAGCCCCGCGGTGATCTGAAAGAGCACGCGACGTTCCGACTGCGTGAAGCCATGGTCCGGCTGCATGAGGCCGAGCACCTGGCAGAATATCGGTTCGGTCACCAAGAATCCGCGAACCCTGCGGCTGGCCTGCGTGTCGGCCTTCGTCGGCGTGTAGGGAAGAAACCAAGCGAAGCGCTCCTTGGAAGGATAGAGGGCCACCGTCCCTTCCAGCACGCGCCGGTCGACCGCCAGCCTGGCGAGGTCCTGCAGATCGGAATCGTCCTGGCTGTGGGCCGCGAAGCGTGTCGTGGAACTCACCATGTCGGTGATCCCGCCGCGCAGGAACGCGCCGTCGGCGCTGTGCTCCGTCCACTTCAGCATATGGGCGAAGCCGCCCCCGGCGGCATATGCCTGGAGCACCTGCTCCTTGGCCTGCTGCGCCTTGTCGCGAGGCAGCAGGGAGAAGGCGGCGTCGAGGTCGCTTGCGATCGTCTCGTTCATCTTTCCTGCAGCCGACACCCCGTGAAACCTAGTCCCGCCGTCCGCGACGACAACTATCGGCGCTTGATCCGACGGTCACAAGCCCGGGAGCCGGCCCCCTGCCTCCGCGAGCCTGAACACCGTCGTTCCGGCGGTGCATCGAACGACGTGGAGGATCGCGTCGTCGAGATCCCGCCGATCCAGTATCCGCCCCTCCGCCTCCGGAACAAGCTCCACGCCGGGGCTCGTCCTCACGTAGAACACCGATGCCGACCCGCTGCGTATCTCGATCGCTCCGGCACGGCGCAGAATCTCCACATCGTTGCTCACATGGGCGAGGTAGCGTTCTCTGGCCTGCGACGTGGTGACGAACTCAAGCCACGGATAGAGAGCCGTCGCCTCCGACAACCAGTCGTCCAGATGATGGTAGAGCCCGCGCTGACCGGCGGCGTTGGTTGCCCGCCACATATGCCCGTCCGGGTTGCGACGGGCGATGGTCTCGCCGGGCGAGGCCGGCAGGTCATAGATATCGTCGGGGTGGACGAAATGCGTCCATACGCCCATGCCGGAGAGCTGCGAAAGCATCATCATCCTCAGCTCGGGATTGAGAAGGTAGCCATAGGTCTCCCGCGGCAGGCACAGCAGTTCTTCGTCCCAGGGCTCCGGTCCGAATTCGCGATACTCGCCGAACTCGACGCTACCGGTCGAGAAGGTGCTGCACAGGGTCGTGATTTCCGGGAAGGCCTCTTTCAGAACCTGCAGGTGCTCCGCGTGATACCAGTTGTTCGCCGGCACCCAGGACGTTGGCATGGCTGCGGGAACGGCGCTTTCCCAGAGTGTGCGTGCCAGACCGAGTTTTGACCCCAGCGTCGCGAGATCGGGCCAGGCTTCTCCGATGAGCGGCTCGTGATTGTAGCCGTGGAAGCCGTATTCGTCGTCGTCCGCGGTCTCCGCGATGTGGCGGAACCGGCTCTCCAGAACACTTCCGCCCGACATTACCGTCGGCGCCGAAGGATCAGCGTCCGCGCCCGTATCGACGTCATGATAGTTCATGATCGCATACCAGGTGTATTTGAGGGCGTATTTCGCGCGCAGGGCCATCATGTCGCGGTGCCAGACGCCGAAGAAGAAGCCGTTCCAGTCCAGCTCGGGATATTCCGTCGAGACGGGTTCCGGTCTCGCCTGCGATAGCGAAGCGGGGAAATCGTCGATGTGGAACATGGCGAAGCCGGCGGCTGCGCTCACGCCCACTTCCATGGTGTGGAGAATGGTCTGGACCGCGAAGCCGCGAAGGGCGCGGCAGAACAGGATGCCGGTATTCCAGTAGACCACCCTTCCCCTGCCGTGAGCCCGGCTCCAGCCGACAGGCCGGCCTTCGCCGTCCGAGGCGAAGATCGAGCAGTCCGGGGAGAGAACATCGGCATCGAGATCAAAGCGGCTGTGCTCGAGCAGCCAATCCGAATCGCCGATCTTCAGGCCCGATGCCCCCGGCAGGATCTCCCTGTCGAACGACAGGCGCGACGTCAGTTCCATCTCCGGTTCGCGGTCGACCTGCCCGCCGCCGAGCAATCGGGAGAGATGCGGGTTCCAGCACCGGTAGGCAACGAACAGGCCGCCGCCGGACCTGACGTGGTCTTCCAGTTCCACCGCCTTCTCCGCACCGAGATCCCAAAGCAGCTCGGTGCACACGACAATCGCCGCAAACGCGTCCATGCGCGGCCATACGGCGCTCCGCTTTATATCGAGCACCGAGAACCCGACCTTCGCGAATTCGAGCCCTGTGCAGATGTTCTCCATGATCGCGAGACCATGGGTATCGTCCGAATGGCAGACGACCAGCAGTTCCTGGGGGCGATCGGGCGCCGCTTGCGGTGTCCGGGGCGCGGACGCGGGAGAGCGGCGCAGCGGCCAAAGTTGCATCTTGCCGTTCCCTAGGGTCTGTGGGGGTTCAGGTTTCGGGCGCGGCGCGAGTCGGATTGCGGTCCCGAACAGGAGGCGGGCGCCGCGCGTATAGGCGATACGGGCAAGCCCGCCGACGCATTCGGGACCGCAATCCGC
>JBFWXZ010000073.1:0-14076 GCA_050186955.1 Flavobacteriaceae bacterium | reverse complement strand
TCCTCCCGCATCGAGATGGAAGCGCAGGTCGCGCCGGTAGGGCTCGCCGGCCGCCTCGCCCTCGAAGCGCGCCGCCCAGACGCCGGGCTTCAGCTCGGCGTTCGCGGCATAGACGCCGCCGGCGATCTCGGCGAGGTCGAGGCGCATGTCGTCGCGGTCGTCGGCGGGGCGTCCGAAACCGGCGGACAGCACGCCGCCGGTGACGGGGTTGCCGTCGCGGTCGCGGATGGTCAGCGTCACCCGGCCGTTGCGATAGGCGAAATGCGAGGCCCAGCCGAGGGCGCGCTGATGCTCGGCGGCCCTGAGGCCCTCGTTGAAGTGCTGGCTGGCGACATAGCTGTTGGCGACCACCAGGCCGGTCCACGAGCCCGAGGCGAGCACCGCCATGGTGACGTTCACGGCGATGACCACGCCGAAGAAGCCGACCATGGCGGCGAGCACGTGCCAGCCGGTGATCGGGCGGGGTTCGGCGGTGCGCGGCGTCGTCATTTCAGGGCCTCCCTGGGCGCCTCGAAGCGGGCCTCGACGGTGACGGCGTCATCCTCGCCGACGGGCCGGACATGGAACCGGAAGGTGGTCTGGGTGTCGGACAGGGCGCCGGGGGCGACGCGCACGAAGAGCCGCACCGCGAGAAGCTGGTCCGCCGGGACGTCGACGGCGAGCGTCTCGCCGCTGCCGGCGGCGGCGTCCTCGCCCTGCAGGCGCGCGCCCTCCAGCCCCGACACGGTGATCGAGAAGGCCTTGTCGCGGGCTTCCATGTTGAGGATCTTGACCTGGTAGCCGTTGCGGATCTCGCCGTCGCTGAGGACGACGAAGAGCGGGTTGCGGTCGTGCAGCACGTTGACGTCGAGGCGGCTGCGGGTCGCCAGCAGGCCGAGCAGGACGAGGCCGATGGCGGCGTAGATCGCGGCGTAGAGGATAGTGCGCGGCCGCACGATGGAGTGCCAGCCGGTGTGGCGGATCGCGGCGACGAAGCCGCCGTCGGCGTCGCGGACATTGCCGGGATGGATGGCGGAGCCGGCGTTGCCGCCGCGCGCCAGCGCCATGTTGGCGTTGTAGTCGTCGAGGGTCGCGTAGGAGATCAGGCCGCGCTCGCGGCCGAGCTTGTCCATCACCGCGTCGCAGGCGTCGATGCACAGCGCGCAGGTGATGCATTCGAGCTGCTGGCCGTCGCGGATGTCGATGCCCATCGGGCAGACGGCGACGCAGGCGTTGCAGTCGACGCAGTCGCCGACCTCCGCATTGGCCTTCTTCAGCGCCTTGGCGTGGCGCGAGCGCGGCTCGCCGCGCCAGTCATTGTAGGTGACGGTCAGCGAGTATTCGTCGAGCATCGCCGCCTGGATGCGCGGCCACGGGCACATATAGGTGCAGACCTGTTCGCGCATGTGGCCGCCGAAGATGTAGGTGGTGGCGGTGAGGATGGCGACGGTGACGTAGGCGACGCTGGCCGCCTGGCCGGTGACCAGGTCGCGGAGCAGCGTCGGCGCGTCGGCGAAGTAGAAGATCCAGGCGCCGCCGGTGGCGACCCCGATCAGCAGCCAGACGATGTGCTTGGCGACCCGCTTGCGGATCTTGTCGAAGGTCCACGGCGCGGCGTCCAGCTTGATGCGGGCGTTGCGGTCGCCCTCGAAGAAGCGCTCGACGACGAGGAAGAGGTCGACCCACACGGTCTGCGGGCAGGTGTAGCCGCACCAGGCCCGGCCGAGCGTCGAGGTGACGAGGAACAGGCCGATGCCGGCCATCACCAGCATGCCGGCGACGAAGAAGAACTCGTGCGGCCAGATCTCGATGAAGAAGAAGTAGAAGCGCCGGTGCGCGAGGTCGACGAGCACCGCCTGGTCGGGGGCGCCGGGGCCGCGGTCCCAGCGGATCCACGGGGTCAGGTAGTAGATGCCGAGCGTGACCGCCATGATCCACCATTTGAGCTTGCGGAACTGCCCGCTCGCCCGCTTGGGGTGGATCTTGGTGCGTGCCTCGTAGAGCTCGCGGCGCGCCTTCGAGTTCACCGCCTCGGCGTCGAAGGTCTCGACGCCGGGGTGGTTGCTCGCGGTGTTGGCCGATGCGGTGGCCGGTGCGTTCATCGCTCAGGAGATCCCGACTGTCCTATTCGCCGCCGCCCAGGCTGTGGACGTAGATGGCGAGCTGGCGGATGTTCTCGTCGCGCAGCACGCCGGCCCAGGCGGGCATGACGCCGTGCCGCGGGTGCGAGACCTGGGCCGCTATCTTGTCGCGGCCGCTGCCGTAAAGCCAGATCGCGTCGGCGAGGTCGGGAGCGCCGAGCTCGCGGTTGCCGCGCCCGTCGTCGCCATGGCAGGCGGCGCAGTTGTCGGCGAAGACCGTGCGGCCGGCCTCGGCGAGGCTCTTGTCGACGTCGCCGCCGGTCAGCGAGACGACGTATTCGCTCACCGCCAGAATGTCCGGGCGCTCGAGGATGCCGTCGCCGAAGGCGGGCATCTCGGATTCGCGCCCGTCGGGATCGCCGCTGCGGACGCCGTGGACGATGGTGGCGTAAATGGTCTCGACGTCGCCGCCCCAGAGCCAGTCGTCGTCATTGAGGTTGGGGTAGCCGGGGCCGCCGGCGGCGCCCGAACCGTGGCACTGCGAGCAGTATATCTTGAACAGCGAGCCGCCGCCCGCCTTGGCGAAGCGGTAGAGCTCGTCGTCCTGGCGCACGGCGGCGAGGTCCATCTGGCCGAGGCGCGCGGCGAGGTCGCGCCGCGAGGTCTCGACGGCGGCCAGCTCGCGCCGCAGCGCCAGCCGGTTGGTCTCGCCGGAGATGCCCGGCGTCGCGGCGTTGATGAGCGGCACCGCCGGGTACCAGATCATGTAGCCGATGGCGAAGGCGATGGTGGCGTAGAAGGTCCACAGCCACCAGCGGGGCAGCGGGTTGTTGAGCTCCTTGATGCCGTCCCATTCGTGGCCGGTCGTGTCGACCCCGCTGATCTCGTCGATTTCCTTACCGGACATTGTCGTCACCTTCCTTAAGAGGAGCATCCGCCTTGAAAGGGATTTCCGCCGCGTTCCTCGCCGCTTCCTTGGCGCCGGGGCGGAAGACGAAGATCCACACGCCGACCATCAGCACGAAGAGGTAGATGAGCCCCCAGCTGTCGGCGAAATGCCTGAATGTGTTGTAGTCCATGACAGGTCCTTTCAGCTCGTCGGGCCTCAGCGCAGGTCTTCGTTCTGGCGGTAGGCGTCGAGGTCGACCAGCGTGCCCAGCATCTGCAGATAGGCGACGAGGGCGTCCATCTCGCTGACCATGCCGGGATTGCCATCGAAGTCGCGGGCGTTGACCTTCGGGTAGCGCGCGGCGAGGCCGTCGGTATCGGCGTCGGGCGTCGCCTGCGCCTCGAGGTCGGCGGCGGCGTTGTCGATCATCTCGTCGCTGTAGGGCACGCCGACGGCGCGGTTGGCCTTGAGATGCGCGGCGTATCGCGAGGCCTTCACCGGCGTCCTGGCGAGGAAGCCGTAGGAGGGCATGATCGATTCCGGCACCACGTCCTGCGGCCTGACCAGGTGCTGGACGTGCCACTCGTCGGAGTAGCGGCCGCCGACGCGGGCGAGGTCGGGACCGGTGCGCTTGGAGCCCCACTGGAAGGGGTGGTCGTACATGCTCTCGGCGGCCAGCGAGTAGTGGCCGTAGCGCTCGACCTCGTCGCGGAAGGGGCGGATCATCTGGCTGTGGCAGACATAGCACCCCTCGCGGACATAGATGTCGCGCCCGGCGAGCTCCAGCGGCGTGTAGGGCCGCATGCCCTCCACCTTCTCGATGGTGTTCCTCACATAGAAGAGCGGCGCGATCTCGATGATGCCGCCGATCAGCACCGTGACCAATGCGGCGACCATGAGCAGCGTGACGTTGCGCTCGAGCTTGTCGTGTTTTTCCAGGACGGCCATGGCGGCGCTCCTCGTTCTATTCGGCGGGGGCGGCGGCTGCCGCAGCGGTTCCGCCCATCGGGACTTCCCGGCGCACGTCACCGCGGATGGTGCGCCAGACGTTGTAGGCCATGAGCAGGGCGCCCGAGAGGTAGAGCAGCCCGCCCACCGTGCGCATCACGTATTCGGGATGCAGCGCGGAGACCGTCTCGATGAACGAGTTCACGAGGAAGCCCTGGTCGTCGTATTCGCGCCACATCAGGCCCTGGGTGATGCCGGCGACCCACATGACCGCGGCGTAAATCACGATGCCGAGGGTGGCGAGCCACAGGTGCCAGTTGACGAGGCGCAGCGAGTAGAGGCGCTCGCGGCCCCACAGCCGGGGAACCAGGAAGTAGATCGCCCCGAAGGTGATCATGCCGTTCCAGCCGAGGGCGCCGGAATGGACGTGGCCGATGGTCCAGTCGGTGTAGTGCGACAGCGAGTTGACCGACTTGATCGACATCATCGGGCCCTCGAAGGTCGACATGCCGTAGAAGGCGATGGCCAGCACCATCATGCGGATGACCGGATCGGTCCTGAGCTTGTCCCAGGCGCCCGACAGCGTCATCAGGCCGTTGATCATGCCGCCCCAGGAGGGCATCCACAGCATCACCGAGAACACCATGCCGAGCGTCTGCGCCCAGTCGGGCAGCGCCGTGTAGTGGAGGTGGTGCGGGCCGGCCCAGATGTAGAGGAAGATCAGCGACCAGAAGTGGATGATCGACAGCCGGTAGGAATAGACCGGCCGGCCCGCCTGCTTGGGCACGAAGTAGTACATCATGCCGAGGAAGCCGGCGGTCAGGAAGAAGCCGACCGCGTTGTGGCCGTACCACCACTGGGTCAGCGCGTCCTGGACGCCGGAGAAGGCGGAGTAGCTCTTGGTGCCGAGCAGCGACACGGGGATGGCCAGGTTGTTGACCAGGTGCAGCATCGCCACGGTGATGATGAAGGACAGGTAGAACCAGTTGGCGACGTAGATGTGGGGTTCCTTGCGGCGCACGATGGTGCCGACGAAGACCACCAGATAGGCGACCCAGACGATGGTCAGCCAGATGTCGACATACCATTCCGGCTCGGCATATTCGCGCGACTGGGTGACGCCGAGCAGATAGCCGGTGGCGGCCATGACGATGAAGAGCTGGTAGCCCCAGAAGACGAACCAGGCGAGGCCGCCGCCGAACAGGCGGGCGCGGCTGGTGCGCTGGACGACGTAGAAGGAGGTGCAGATCAGCGCGTTGCCGCCGAAGGCGAAGATGACCGCCGAGGTGTGCAGCGGGCGCAGGCGGCCGAAATTCAGGAACGGCTCGAGATTGAGCCAGGGCCAGGCGAGCTGGGCGGCGATCAACACGCCGACGAGGAAGCCGGTGATGCCCCAGAAGGTGGTGGCCAGCACGCCGTAGCGGACGACCTCGTCGTCGTAGCCGCTGTCGTCGGCCGCCGGCGCCGCCGGCGAATCGAAGCGGACCCGCCGCAGCAGGACGAAGGTGGTGATCGCGAGGACGGCGGTCAGTATCCACGCATGGGCGCGGAACAGGTCGTCCTGGGCGAAGGCGGCGGCGAGCAAGGCGCCGAAGGCGCCCATGCCGACCATGAGAGATGGAATCATTCCTTGCATTTTCCGCGAGCTCCGACTGCCGATCCGGTGGGCGCGACTGCGCTTTGTGGCGGTGCAGCAATAGCCCCCGTCACGGTGGCGAACCTTGATCTGGATCAACGATGGTCCGGCACCGTTCAGGCAGTCTGCCCCGTCATTGGGAATCATGGCGGATCGGGTGGCCGGAAGACAAGAATGATGATGTCCGATTTCGAGGGAAAGGCGCCGGGAAGGGCGTCGGGAACGCCGGTCGCGGCCGGACCGGAGCGGGAGGATCTGCCCGACGCGATAAAGGAAATGCGCCGCCTCCACTGGCTCAAGCTTGCCATCTGCACGGAGCTGGAGGCGCTGGCCGACGGCCTGCCCGAGCGGCTTTCGCCGGCCCATTGCGCGGCGCTGCAGCGTCGGGTGTGCCGGGAGCTGAAGGAGGCCCACCGGTTCGAGGAGGACGTGGTCTTCCCGCTGATTCTCGACCGCGCCCGGCAACCGGAGACGGCGGCCGCCAATGTCCGGCGGCTGCGCATGCAGCATATCGAGGACGAGGGGCACGCCGACGAGATCGCCGAGCATCTGCGCGCGCTCGCCACCGACCCGCATTCGCTCGACGCCGAGACCCTCGGCTACGCGCTGCGCGGCTTCTTCGCCTGCGTGCGCCGGCACATCGCCTTCGAGGAGGAATGCATCCGCTCGCTGAGCGCGGGGGAGGAGGAGCGATGAGCGCGGCCGTGATAGGAACCGCCGCGGCCGGCGCGAGCGTGCCGCGCTACACGAGCTATCCGACCGCCCCGCATTTCCGCGACGGCGAGGGCGACAGGGCGTCGCGCGGCCTGTTCGAGGCGGCGGCCGCCGCCGAGGCGATCTCCGCCTATGTCCACATTCCCTTCTGCGACCGGCTGTGCTGGTTCTGCGGCTGCCACACCAAGCAGGTGCTGCGCTACGGCCCGGTCGCCGACTATGTCGGCTCGCTGGTCGGGGAGATCGGCCTCGTCGCGGCGGCGATCGCCAAGGCGCCGCCGGTCGCCCATCTGCATCTGGGCGGCGGCTCGCCGAGCATGCTGAGCGCCGACGACGCGGCGCGGATACGCGAGGCCTTCGAGCGCGGCTTCGGTTTCACCGGCGATGCCGAGATCTGCATCGAGATCGACCCGTCGGATTCCGAGCAGGAGGGGATCGGCCCGCTGCTGGCGATGGGCGTCACCCGCGCCTCGATCGGCGTGCAGGATTTCGATCCGCGAGTGCAGCGGGCGATCAACCGCATCCAGACCTACGAGCAGACGGCGCGGGTGGTCGGCGAGCTCCGCGAGGCGGGCGTCGGCTCGGTCAATATCGACGCCCTCTACGGGCTGCCGCACCAGACGATGGCGACCATCGAGGAGACGATGGCGCGGGTCGTCGCGCTCGCGCCGGATCGCGTGGCGCTGTTCGGATACGCCCACGTGCCCTGGGTCAAGAAGCACCAGCGGCTCATTCCCGAGGACGCGCTGCCGGGGCCGCAGGAGCGCCTCGCGCTCGCCGCGAGGGCGGCGGAGATGCTCGCCGCCGCCGGCTACGAGCGCATCGGCATCGATCATTTCGCAAGGCCCGGCGACAGCCTGGCGGCGGCGGCGCGCGAGGGCACGCTGCGGCGCAACTTCCAGGGCTATACGACCGACAGCTGCGACGTGCTGGTCGGCTTCGGCGCCTCGGCGATCGGCCGCTATCCGGGCGGCTACGTGCAGAACATCGTCGCCACCAGCCGCTACCGCGAATGCGTCGACGGCGGACGGATACCGGCGGGGCGCGGCTACATGCTGAGCCGCGACGACGTCATGCGCGGGCATGTGATCGAGCGCCTGATGTGCGATTTCGCGGTGTCCTATGACGGGCTGCGGCGGCGCTTCGGCGGCGATGCCGAGAGCCTCGTCGGCGAGATGGAGGAAGCGGCCGCCAACGGGCTCGCCGCCTTCGCCGTCGCCGACGGCTCGTCCTTCCGGGTGCGCGACGAGGCGCGCGCCTATGCGCGGATCGTGGCGTCGCGCTTCGACGCCTATCTCGACAAGGGCGGCTTCCGCTTCTCGAAGGCGGTGTGAGCGCCTACTGTCCGGCGGCCTCGCGCAGCGCGTCGATGTCCGGGATGACGATGCGGCGCGGGTCGTCGAACTCGATCAGCCCGTTCTTGCGCATGTCGGTGATGCGGCGCGACACCGTCTCGATGGTGAGGCCGAGATAGTCGGCGATGTCGGCGCGCTTGAGCGGCAGCTCGATGGCGATCGGCCCGTCGGCGGTCTCGTGCTCGGGATCGATGTTGAGGGCGACGAGGAGGAAGAAGCTTGCCAGCCTCTCACTCGCCGTCTTGCGGCCGAGGGTGAGCATCCAGTTGCGCGCCTCGTCGAGCTCGTCCAGCGCCTGGCCGTGCAGGCGATGCTCCATCTGCGGCGATTCGCCGAGCATCTGCTCCAGCGCGGCCTTGGGGAACGAGCACAGGCTGACCTCGGTGGCGGCTTCCGCCGCGAGGCTCTCGTTGCGCGCGAAGGGGCGGCCGACGAAATCGGGCGCGAACTGCAGGCCGACGATCTGCTGGCGGCCGTCCTCCAGCAGCTTGGAGAGCTTCACGACGCCGCTGAGCACGTTCGAATAGTGGGTGACGCTGTCGCCCTCGCGGCGAAGCTCGGTTCCCGCCGCGAAGGCGCGGCGCGTGGTGTGGCGGGCGAGCTGGGCGAGCTGCTCGGGCGTCAGCGCGCCGCAGACGCCGTTGTGCCGCGCCTCGCAGGACCGGCAGACCAGCGGAACGTCCGAATTGTGGATATCCTTGCGTTCGTCGCCCATCGCGCCGCTGTTCTCCGATGCGCGGCCGATAATAGTGCCGCGATTCCGCCTGCGGCAACTGCGTGCGGCGGCAGCCGGTGGCGGACGCCGGCGATATCGTGCACGGGGAGCCGTCCGTCAAAGGGACAAAACGACGCTGCCCGGTTGCCATCTCCGGGCCTTGACCGCTATTCGGTCCTGCCCGGCGAGGCCCGGCGCCACAGGAAAGCCGCGCGTGTCAGCGATCCGCATCGTCATCATCAATCTCAAGCGCTCGAAGGAGCGGCGCGCCCACATGGAGGCGCAGATGCGGGCGCAGGGGCTTGCGCATTCCTTCCTCGACGCCGTCGACGGCTATGCCGACGCGGACGCCGGGGCGGGGCACTATGACGAGGCGCGCTGCCGGCGCTTCTGGGGCGCCGAACTCGGCCCCGGCGAGGTCGGCTGCTTCGCCAGCCACTACCGCGCCTGGCAGGCTTCGGCTGAGAGTGGCGACACGCTCGTCGTCTTCGAGGACGACGCGGTCATCTGCGAGGATTTCGCGAAAGTGATGAAGGAGGCCGGCGAGGCGGCCCGGCGGCACGGCTTCGTGACGCTGATGGGCATCTTCGAGACCGGCTACCGCGTCGTCGCGCCGCTATCGGGCGGGCGCAGCCTGGTGCGGCTCGACCGCGGGCCGCTCGGGGCGACCGGCTATGTCGTCGGCCCGGCGGGCGCGGCGAGGCTGATCGCCGCCGCCGAGCACTGGGTGGAGCCGCTCGACCACTATCTCGCCGCGAGCTGGCGCCACGGGCTGGAGCAGATGGCGGTCATGCCCTATCCGGTCGTCAACCTGCCGGCGCTGGAGACGACCATCGCCCGCAGCATTCCCCGGCGGACCACCGTCGCCGCCAAGCTGACCCGCGAATTCCACCGGCTTCGCACCACCCTCGGCCGGACATGGTGGAACCTGCGCTACCGGATCCGCGGCGGATGACGGCGCTGGGCCCGCGCAATCTGGTGATCGTGCGCGCCGGGCCCTCGTCGCTGCACGAGACGTTCCTTGAGGGCGGCGAGCCGCAATTCGATCTCATCCTCTCGACCTTCGGCGAAGCGCCAGTGGCGCCGGGACCGGCCATCGCCGTCGTCAGGCGCGACGGCGGCAAGTTCGAGGCCATCCACGACCTGCTCGCCGGCGACCAGGCGATCCTCGAACGCTACGACTATGTCTGGATCCCCGACGACGACATCGAGGCGAGCGCGCCGGCTATCAACGCGATGTTCGCGCTGATGCGCGAGCACGCGCTGGAGATCGCCCAGCCGGCGCTGTCGGCGGGCAGCCACTGGTCGCATGCGGTGACGCTGCGCGATCCCGGCATGCGGCTCCGCTTCTCGAATTTCATCGAGCTGATGATGCCCTGCTTCAGCGCCGCCCATCTGGCGCGCATACGACCGCTGTTTCGCGAGCGCCGCTTCGCCTGGGGGCTCGACGCGGTGTGGACGCGGACGATGCGCGAGCCCGCCGGGCGCGCCGCCATCCTCGACGCCTGCGCGATGCGGCATGTGCGCCCCGTCGGCAGCGGCGCGCTCTACAAGGAGGGAAGTGACCCTAATTCGGAGCTGCGGGAAATGCTCGCGCGGTTCGGGCTGAGGCGCTTTCCGCAGCCCTGCGTCTATGGCGCGGTGAGCGCGGGCGGCCGCCGGTTCGGCAACGGGCCGCGGCTCGCCGCGGCGCTGATCGGCCACGCGTTGCGCCATCGCCGCAACCTGCCCGCCGGCGACAGGCGGCGCTATCTCAAGGGCGTCCGGCGGGGGGCATGGCCGCACCGGCCGGCGCTGTCGCCGCTTCCCGTGCCGGCGGAGCAGCCGGCATGAGGCGCTGGATCGTCGTCGGTGCCGGGCTGACCGGAGCGACGCTCGCCGAGCGCATCGCCGTTAAGCGCGGCGAGCCGGTCACCGTCTTCGAAAGGCGCGGGCACATCGCCGGCAATGTCCACGACTTCACCGGGCCGCACGGCCTGACGCAGCCGCTCTACGGCCCGCACATCTTCCACACCGCGTCGCGGCAGGTCTGGGACTATGTCCGGCGCTTCGCGACATGGACGCCCTACGAGCACCGGGTGGTCGCCGAAATCGACGGGCGGCACGTGCCGGTGCCGTTCAACGTCACCGGCATGCGGGCGCTGCTGGGGGAACGCGCCGAACCCCTGATCGCGGCGCTGGTCGGCGAATACGGGCGCGACGCCCGGGTGCCGGTGCTGAAGCTCCGCGACCATGCCGACGCCAATCTGCGGGAGCTCGGCGCGTTCGTCTACGCGACGATCTTCGAGGGCTATTCGAACAAGCAGTGGGGGCGACCGGTCGACACGCTGCTGCCGTCGGTCTCGGCGCGGGTGCCGGTGGTGGCGGGCGAGGACGACCGCTACTTCACCGACCCGTACCAGGCGATGCCCGAGGGCGGCTACACGGCGATGGTGGCGCGCATGCTCGACCATCCGAATATCCGCGTCGAGCTCGAGACGCCCTATCCGGCCGGGCGCGACGAGCCGGGCGATACCACCGTCATCCATACCGGGGAGATCGACGCCTATTTCGGCCGCTCGCTCGGGGCGCTGCCCTATCGCAGCGTGCGCTTCGAGACCGAGCACAGGCGGGCGGCGCGGGCGCTGCCGGCGGCGAGCGTCAACTATCCCGACGCGCGGCCCTATACGCGGGTGACCGAGGCGAAGACGATCACCGGCGAGGCCTCGCCGTGGACCGCGCTGATCCGCGACTATCCCTGCGCCCACGTGCCGGGCGAGACGGAGCCCTACTACCCGATCCCGGCGAAGGAGAACGCGGCGCTCTACAACGCCTATGCGGCGCTCGCCAGGCGCGGGCGCGTCGTCTTCGGCGGCCGGCTCGGGAGCTATCAGTATCTCAACATGGACCAGGCGATCGGCGGCGCGCTGGCGCTGTTCGCCCGTCTAGAGCGGTTCAGGGCTTGATGGAAACGGTTCTGTTTCACGGCCGGCGAGGCGATCCGGCAGGAGAGACGCGACGCGTGATGCCGTTGCATCGGGCGAGCGGCTCGACGAATTGGGCGTCCGCTTAGCCGAAAACCCGAAGGGCCGGGGCCTTTCGCGGCATTGCCGTCGCAAGCCGGCTCGCGCGGACGGATAGTTCGCGCCTCGCCGTCTTGCTCGACCCTGCCGCAAAATTCCTCCGGCAGAACGTTTTCCAGCAAACCCTGAATCGCTCTACACGCCGACCGCTGCTGAAGGATCAGGCGCGCTCGCGGGTCGCCGTGAAGGTGATCTTCGGCCAGTCCTCCTGGGCGCGGCCGAGGGCCCAGGAATTGCGCACCAGCAGCACAGGCTCGCCGTTCTTGTCCTCGGCCATGGTCGAGCGGTTCTGCGAGACGAAGCGGGCGATCTCGGCGGGGTCGTCGCTGACCAGCCAGCGGGCGGTCTCGTAGCCGGCGGATTCGAACGAGATCGGCACCGAATATTCGGCGGCGATGCGCGAGGCCAGCACATCGAGCTGCAGCGCGCCGACGACGCCGACGAACCAGTCGCTGCCGATCATCGGACGGAACACCTGGGTGACGCCCTCCTCGGCGAGGTCGTGCAGCGCCTTGCCGAGCTGCTTGGCCTTGATCGCCTCGGCGAGACGGACGCGGCGGATGATCTCGGGGGCGAAGTTGGGAATGCCGGTGACGCGGCGCTCGGCGCCCGAGGTCAGGGTGTCGCCGACGCTCAGCGTGCCGTGATTGGGGATGCCGACGACGTCGCCGGCGACGGCGCGATCCGCCGTCTCGCGCTCCTGGGCGAAGAAGAAGACCGGGTTGGCGATGGCGAGGTCGCGGCCGGTGCGGGCGTTCTTCAGCTTCATGCCGCGTTCGAAGGCGCCCGAGCACAGCCGCAGGAAGGCGATGCGGTCGCGGTGGTTGGGGTCCATGTTGGCCTGGACCTTGAAGACGAAGCCGGAGACGGCCTCGTCGTCGGGGTCGATGGGCTCGGGGTTGGCCGGCTGCAGGCGCGGCCCCGGCGCCCAGTCGCCGATGGCGTCGAGCAGCTCGGAGACGCCGACGCCGCGGATCGCCGAGCCGAAGAAGACCGGCGTCAGATGGCCCTCGAGGAAGGCCTCGCGGTCGAAGGCCGGCAGGCTCGCGCGGGCGAGGTCGAGTTCCTCCAGCGCCGGCCCGCAGACCCGGTCGGCGCTGAGCTCGGGGTCGGCGATCATCGCCTCGGTGTCGTCCCAGCGCCTGGCGCCCGGCTTGCCGTCGACGCCGATGAGGCGGTTGTTGCGGATGTCGGCGCAGCCGCGGAAGTCGACGCCCATGCCGAGCGGCCAGACGATGGGGGAGACGTCGAGGGCGAGGGTGCCGGCGATCTCGTCGAGCAGCTCAAGCGGGTCGCGGGCCTCGCGGTCGATCTTGTTGATGAAGGCGATGATCGGGATGTCGCGCAGCCGGCAGACCTCGAACAGCTTGCGGGTCTGGCTCTCGATGCCCTTGGCGGCGTCGATGACCATGATCGCCGAATCGACGGCGGTCAGCGTGCGGTAGGTGTCCTCGGAGAAATCCGAGTGGCCCGGCGTGTCGAGCAGGTTGAAGGTCAGGCCGTCGCGCTCGAAGGTCATCACCGAGGAGGTGACGGAGATGCCGCGCTTCTGCTCGATCTCCATCCAGTCCGAGCGGGTGCGGCGTCGCTCGCCGCGGGCGCGGACGTGGCCGGCGAGGCGGATCGCGCCGGAAGCTTCCAGCAGCTTCTCGGTCAGCGTCGTCTTGCCGGCGTCGGGATGCGAGATGATCGCGAAGGTGCGGCGGGCGCGCCACGAGCCGGGATCGGCGGGCGCGGCGTCGCTCGGGGCGCGGCTGATGGTCGTCTCGACGGACATGGGCGGTCTTCGGTCTATCGGGGTTTTGGTGACAGGCGGCGGAACATAGTCGGTTCGCCGCCGGAATCCAGTCCCCGCGAAGGCGGGCGTGCCGTTCAGCCCTCCTCGTAGAAGGATTTCATCATCTCGAGGCCGCCGCCGACTGGGCCGCCGCCGACGCGCTCCCAGAAGGCGTCCGAGCCGAGATCGGCGAAGCCGTCGAAGCCCGCGAGATCGGCCGCCGCGGCGTCGCGGAAGCCCATCGACCAGTCGGCGAAGTTGCGCGCGGCGATTTCGCCGCGCTCCAGCACGACCTTGGTGTGGTGGCGGTCGTCGGCGCTGATGCGCGCGAAGGCCGCCTCGACCTTGTCGCCGTCGCCCTCGAGAAGCTGCATGAAGTTGCCGCGCCGCTCCGCCGGCGAATAGCGGTAGACGAGCAGCCCGGTGATGCCGTCGGCGCGGTTGTGCTCGCGGCTCGCGGCGAGGATGGCGGCGAGCTCGTCAGCCCCCATCAGTTTCGCCGCCTGGCTCACATAGATCAAATATCGCATCGGCTTTTCTCCCGCCCCTTTATATCGCAAATGTCGCCGTGCGCCCCTCGAAAGCGGCGCAATCCGTTGTGCTGCAACGCAATAGCCAGGCGATCGGATCATCTTTCCGCGCGGAAAGTTCGGTTGTGCAGTTGCACATAAATTTCATAATATCAAATTGACTTCGATAATGTGGAATCGAGTTGACAGGAGCGCGGCTCTCTTGTTGACTTGCGGGCAAGGGAAGCGAAACGCGCCAAAAGGCGGGAAATGACCAAGACAGCGACACCCGGTCCGGCAGCGGACGCCGTCGACGATCTGACGGCGGAGGGCGTCATCGCCCAGGTTCAGGCCCAAGCCCAGGTTCAGGCTGCCGCGGCGCGCGGGCCGCGCACCATCCAGTCGGTCGAC
>JBFWXZ010000072.1:0-14279 GCA_050186955.1 Flavobacteriaceae bacterium | reverse complement strand
AGGCGCGGCGCTCGCCGCCGAATTGATCGACAGCGGCAAGGCCGCCGAGCGCCTCGAGCGCCTCGTCGCCATCTCGCAGGACCGCACATGAGCGACATCCTCGAACAGATCGAGGCCTACAAGCGCCGGGAGATCGCCGCGGCGAAGGCCGAGCGGCCCTACGAAGTGCTTTGCGGCGATGCCGAAAAGGCATTTCCCGTCAGAGGTTTCACCAAGTCCCTTCGCGCGAAGATCGAGGCCGGCTCGCCGGCGCTGATCGCCGAGATCAAGAAGGCCAGCCCTTCCAGGGGCCTGATCCGCGCCGATTTCGACCCACCGGCGCTGGCGCGCGCCTATGCCGAGGGCGGCGCGGCCTGCCTCTCCGTCCTCACCGACGCCCCGTCCTTCCAGGGCTCGCCGGAATTCCTCGTTACGGCGCGCGCGGCGTGCGACCTGCCGGTGCTGCGCAAGGACTTCATGTTCGAGCCCTACCAGGTGGCCGAGGCCCGCGCGCTCGGCGCCGACTGCATCCTCATCATCATGGCCGCGGTCAGCGACGAGGAGGCCGCGGCGCTGGAGGCCGAGGCCGGCCGTTGGGGCATGGACGTGCTGGTCGAGATCCACGACGCCGCCGAGCTCGAGCGCGCGCTGGCGCTGAAATCCGACCTCATCGGCATCAATAACCGCAATTTGCGCACCTTCGAGACGACGCTGGAGACCGCCGAGACGCTGGCGCCGCGCATCCCCTCCGACCGGCTGGTCGTCGGCGAGAGCGGCATCTTCACCCCGGCCGACATCGCGCGGCTGGCGCGGGTCGGCATCGACACCTTCCTCGTCGGCGAGAGCCTGATGCGGCAGGAGGACGTGGCCGCGGCGACCCGCGCCCTGCTCTCCCGGGAGGCCCGCGATGCGGCCGAATGACGCCCCGGCGATGAACAATTCTGGATACCGGCGATGAGCAGGCATTCCCTGACCCATCTCGACGAGAGCGGCGCCGCCCGCATGGTCGATGTCGGGGAAAAGGCCGACACCGCGCGCGAGGCGACGGCGAGCGGCCAGGTCAGGATGCGCCGCGAGACCCTCGACATGATCCTGGAGGGCGACGCGCCCAAGGGCGACGTGCTCGGCGTCGCGCGCATCGCCGGCATCCAGGCCGCCAAGAGGACCTCCGAGCTGATCCCCCTCTGCCACCCGCTGGCGATCACCAAGGTGACGGTCGACATCGTCCCCGACGAGGCCCTGCCGGGGCTCTCTGTGACCGCCGCCGTCAGGGTCACCGGCAAGACCGGCGTCGAGATGGAGGCGCTGACGGCCGTTTCCGTCGCCTGCCTCACCGTTTACGACATGGCCAAGGCGGTCGACCGCGGCATGGAGATCGGCCCGGTCCGGCTCGTCGAGAAGTCCGGTGGCAAGTCCGGGACATGGCGGCTCGCCGGCGACACGGGCGGGAAATGAGCCTCACCTCCGTCGAGGACGCGCTGAAGTCCATCCTGGACGGCGCGACGCCGCTGCGGGCCGAGGACGTGCCGCTGCGCGAGGCCGACGGCCGCTTCCTCGCCGCCGATCTCGCCGCCAGGCGCACCCAGCCGCCCGCCGACATGTCGGCAATGGACGGCTACGCGGTCCGCCAGGCCGATCTCGCCGCGCTGCCGGCGACGCTTGCCGTGGTCGGCGAGGCCGCCGCCGGCCACCCCTACGACAAATCCCTCGAGCCCGGTCAGGCCGTGCGCATCCTGACCGGCGCCCCGGTTCCCGCCGGCGCCGACACCATCGTCATCCAGGAGAACTGCGCGCGCGACGGCGACGCCATCGCCGTCTCCGAGCCGCAGGCGGCGGGCCGGTTCATCCGCCGCGCCGGGCTGGACTTCTCCGCCGGCGACGTGCTGCTGCCCGCCGGCACCGCGCTCAACCCGCGCCTGCTGGCGCTGGCCGCCGCCATGGGGCACGGCGGCCTGCCCGTCCACCGCAGGCCGGTCGTCGCAATTCTCTCGACCGGCGACGAGCTGGTCGAGGCCGGCAGCGAGGCCGGCGACTCCCAGATCATCGCCTCCAACGCCCACGGCGTCGCCGCCATGGTCGCCCGCGCCGGCGGCGAGCCGCTGGACCTCGGCATCGCCCGCGACGACCAGCAGGCCATCGCCGAGCGCATCGCCTTCGCCCGCGGGCGGCGCGCCGACATCCTCGTGACGCTGGGCGGCGCGAGCGTCGGCGACCACGATCTCGTCGGCCCGGCGCTCGCCGATCTCGGCATGAAGCTCGGCTTCTGGAAGATCGCCATGCGGCCGGGAAAGCCGCTGATGTCGGGCCGGCTCGGCGACATGCGGGTGCTCGGCCTGCCGGGCAACCCCGTCTCCTCCATCGTCTGCACCCGCGTCTTCGTGCTGCCGCTCGTCGCAGCCCTGGCCGGCGACGACCCGGGCCGCTATCTCGACACGCGCGTCGCCGTCCTCGGGCGCGATCTCGCCGAGAACGACCGCCGCCAGGACTATCTGCGCGCGACGCTGGAGACGGTCGACGGCAGGATGGTCGCGACCCCCTTCCCGGCCCAGGACAGCTCCATGCTGGCGACGCTCTCGCGCGCCGCCGCGCTGGTCATCCGCGCCCCCTTCGAGCCCGCCGCCAAGGCCGGCTCGGCGTGCAGGATCATGCTTCTCGACGCTTGATCGATACCCTTGCCGCAGCGTCACGCTTGCAGAACACATCCTGAACAGTTATTTTGTTCCCGATTTGTCCTGCGGCATTTGAGTCGCAAACGGGCACGCCGGCGAAAACGTCCGGCGATGCGAAGACATGGCGGGGAATTACCGATGCTGACGCAGAAGCAACTCGAATTGCTGCTTTTCATCAACGACCGGCTCAAGGAGTCCGGTGTCCCGCCCTCCTTCGACGAGATGAAGGACGCGCTCGACCTGCGCTCCAAATCCGGCATCCACCGGCTGATCACGGCGCTCGAGGAGCGCGGCTTCATCCGCCGCCTGCCGCATCGCGCCCGGGCGCTGGAGGTCGTCAAGCTGCCCGAGGCGGTGGCGCCCGCCAATGCGCGGCGCGGTTTCGCGCCCAACGTCATCGAGGGCAGTCTCGGCCGCAAGCCGATGGCGCCGGCCGGCGAGGAGCCGCGCACCGTCGCCGTCCCGGTCATGGGCCGCATCGCCGCCGGCACGCCGATCTCGGCGATCCAGAACCATTCACATTCGGTGCCCGTCCCCGCCGAGCTGCTGACCGGCGGCGAGCATTTCGCGCTCGAGGTGCGCGGCGACTCGATGATCGAGGCCGGCATCCTCGACGGCGACACGGTGATCATCCGCAAGTCGGACGCCGCCAGCACCGGCGATATCGTCGTCGCCCTCATCGACGACGAGGAAGCGACGCTGAAGCGGCTGCGGCGCAAGGGCAACTCGGTGGCGCTGGAAGCCGCCAACCCGGCCTACGAGACCCGCATCTTCGGTCCCGAGCGCGTGCGCATTCAGGGCCGGCTGGTCAGCCTTTTCCGCCAATACTGATTTTCCGCCGGATATCAGCGGCAAGAAACTAGCGGCCGGTCGGATAGCCGAAGCTCCACGGCCGGCGGCCGCCGCCCGAGCGCGCGCCGGCGAGCATGATTCCGCCCTCGTCGCGGCGGATCGCGATGGCGCCGAGCTTCCCGCGCATCGCGCGGTCGACGATCCTCGCCCCGCAGCGCCCTGAAAGCCCGCGCGGCGGCAGCCGCCACGAGGCGACGACGATGAGGTCCGCCGTCCGGCAGAGCTCGGCCCAGGCGGCCGCGTCCGGCTCGGTGACGAAGGCAAGCCGCATCGCCGTCGTCTCCACCGTGCAGACATCGTCCTTGCAGCGGGTGAACTCGACGGCGTCGCCGGATATGCCGAGGCTGCGCGCCCAGACGTCGCGCACATAGCCGATATTGCGGGTGCCGACGACATGCAGCCTGCCGGCATCGGCGATCGCCGCCATCTGCCCTTCCCGGTCGACATAGCCGGCGGGCGGATCGGATGCCGTCGCCGTCAGCAGGCCGGCGGCGATGCCGGCGAGCCCGGCCAACCGCAAGGGGCCGCGCCACAGCGACAGCCACAGGCCGCCGGCCACCATCGCCACCAGCGAGACGAGCGGGAAGGAGGCGACGAGCATGTCTGCCCCGTCGAGCGCGGAGACGCGTGCGGCGACGGCGACGACGAAATCGATGCCGTGCCCCATCGCCCGCCACGCATATTCGTCGAGGCCGAACGGGATGAGCGCCAGGCCGAGGACGCCGGCCGGCATCACCAGCAGGCTGACCGCCGGCATCGCGGCCATATTGGCGGCGATGGCGAAGGGCGTCGTGCGGTTGAAGTGATAGGCGCCGAACGGCGCCGTCGCCAGCCCGGCGATGATGGTCGTCAGCAGGATGCCGCCGACGAAGGCGACAACGTAACCCATGGCGCGCAGGGCGAGCGGATTGCTCTCCTGCCAGAAGAAGCGCCGGCGCCACGCGCCCGCCCCCTCATAGGCGGCGATCAGCGCCGTCGTCGCCGCGAACGACATCTGGAAGCTCGGCCCGGCGATGGAATCGGGATGGATCGCCAGCACGACGAGCGCCGCGATCGCGAAGTTGCGCAGCGACATGGCGGGTCTGTCGAGCATCACGGCCACCAGCATGACCGCCATCATGACATAGGCGCGCTGGGTCGCGATCGCCGCCCCGGAGACGACCAAGAAGGCGGTGGCCGCGGCGAGCGCGACGGCGGCGGCGATGCGCTTGATCGGCCACCGGAGCGCGACGTCCGGCAGCATCGCGAGGAACAGGCGGATGGCGGCGAAGACGCTTCCCGCCACCAGCACCATGTGCAGCCCGGATATCGCCAGCAGGTGCCCGAGGCCGCTGACGCGCAGGCTCTCCGTCGCCTCGTCCGGGATGGCGCTGCGCCGGCCCGTCAGCAGCGCCGCGGCGACGGCCGCCGAATCCCCCTCGATCCTCGATGAGATCCGTTCGGCCAGCCAGTCGCGGAAATGCTCGATGCGCATGGCGAGGCTCGGCCGCTCCACCTGCCCGGTGCGATGCGGCGGCCCGAGCGTGTAGCCGACCGCGCCGAAGCCGGAGAAATAGGCGGCGCGGCGGAAATCGTATCCGCCCGGCACCGCCTCGTCGGGCGGCGGCATGAGGATCGCCCGCCCGGCGATGCGGTCGCCGGCGCGCAGCGCGTCGCCGCGCCCGCGCCAGGAAAGCCGCACCCGTTCCGGAACGCCCGCATCCGGCTCGTCCAGCAGCAGCAGGGCGCGCGTCCGCCCGTCGGCGAATTCCTCCACCGTCAGCACCGTGGCCGCGAACTCGACCGGGCCGGCGCGGCGCTCCAGCATGACGGTGGGATATTCATGCGCGTTGAGGGCGGCGATGGCGACGCCGGCGAGAAGCGCGCACAACGCCGCGGAAGCGGTGAAGGCGGCGACGTTGAGCCGGTAGAACCAGGCCGCGCCGAGGGCCAGCGCCAGCGCCGCCAGCAGCACCGGTATCGCCGGTTCGTCGGGCAGGCCGAGATAGATCGCCGCGCCGGCGCCGAACATCACCGGCAGCCACAGGAACAGCCGGTCGGACTGCGCCTCGGCGAAGCGTACCGCCCAGCCGGCATCGGGATCCGTAGCCTCCTCGGTCCGCCAGTCGGCCGGCTCCAGCCGTTGCGGCGGGATGTTCTTCATGGGCTTAACCCCCGTCGTCGCCCATGCTACACCACGCGCCGCATTCGCGCCCCTTTCGCGCGTTCCCCAATTCGGAGGTGCTCCCATGACCGGCAAACCGGACCGGGTCGTCACCCGCTTCGCCCCCTCGCCGACCGGCTTCCTGCATATCGGCGGCGCCCGCACGGCGCTGTTCAACTGGGCCTTCGCCAGGGCCAATGGCGGGCAGATGCTGCTGCGCATCGAGGACACCGACCGCGAGCGCTCGACGAACGCCGCCGTCGAGGCGATCCTCGACGGGCTGCGCTGGCTGGAACTCGACTGGGACGGCGAGCCGGTGTCGCAATATTCGCGCGTCGCCCGCCACCGCGAGGCGGTCGAGGCGCTGCTCTCAACCGGCCATGCCTATCGCTGCTACGCCACGGCCGAGGAACTGGCGGCGATGCGCGAGAAGGCGATGGCCGAGGGCCGGCCGCCGCGCTACGACGGCACCTGGCGCGACCGCGACCCCTCCGAAGCCCCCGCCGGCGCCAGCCCGGCGATCCGCTTCCGCTCGCCCGAGGAAGGCGAGACGGTCGTCGTCGACGCCGTGCAGGGCCGCGTCGTCTTCCCCAACAAGGATCTCGACGACCTGATCATCCTGCGCAGCGACGGCAACCCGACCTACAACCTCTCCGTCGTCGTCGACGATCTCGACATGGGCGTGACCCATGTCATTCGCGGCGTCGACCACCTGACCAACGCGGCGCGCCAGACCCAGATCTACAACGCCCTCGGCGCCACCGTGCCGCACATGGCGCATATCCCGCTCATCCACGGCCCGGACGGCGCCAAGCTCTCCAAGCGCCACGGCGCGCTCGGCGTCGACGCCTACCGGGCCATGGGCTACCTGCCCGAGGCGATGCGCAACTATCTCGCCCGCCTCGGCTGGAGCCACGGCGACGACGAGATATTCTCCACCGAGCAGCTCGTCGAATGGTTCAGCCTCGATCACGTCGGCAAGTCGGCGGCGCGCTTTGACTTCGCCAAGCTGGAGAACCTCAACGGCCACTACATGCGCGCAACCAGCGACGAGGCGCTGACCGCCGCCCTGCTGCAGGCCCTGCCCCATCTGCCCGGCGGCCCGACCTTCGCGGAGAAGCTGGACGAGGAGCGGCTTCAGGCCCTTCGCGACGCCATGCCGGGGTTGAAAGAGCGTGCGAAGAACCTTGTCGATCTCGTTGAAAGTGCGCAGTTTCTTGTCGCGGAACGCCCCCTGCCCATGGAGGACAAGGCGGCCGCCCTGCTGGACGCCGACGGCCTCGCCGCGCTCGCCGGCGCCAGAGAGGCGCTCGGCGCCTGCGCCGAGTGGGAGGCCGGCGCGCTGGAAGAGGCGATCCGCGCCTATTCGGAGAGCGCCGGGCTGAAGCTCGGCAAGATCGCCCAGCCGCTGCGCGCGGCGCTGACGGGCAAGACGACGTCGCCGGGCATTTTCGACGTCCTCAAGGTGCTCGGACGCGCCGAATCCCTGGGCAGGATCGACGACCGGCTCGCCGCCGCCTGAGGCCCCCCGACCGCCGGCCAACTTGCGGGGAGACCCTAAATCGGATACCCAGTGTGCACCGCGAAAAGCGGTGCACAAAGCGCCGTTTTGCGCCCCTTCCACGATGTGTTCTCCGAGTCAGGGCCGGCTTATTGCGCCGGCAACGCGGACGGGACACTGCTTGATGAGAGGATGCCCCCATGAGCGAGACCAAAGCCACGCTGTCCCTCAACGGTAAGGATGTCCAGTTCCCGATCCACAAGGGCACGGTCGGCCCCGAGGTCGTCGACATCAGCACCCTCTATCGCGACACCGGCACCTTCACCTACGACCCGGGCTTCACATCGACCGCGAGCTGCGAATCCGCGATCACCTATATCGACGGCGACGAGGGCGTGCTGCTCTATCGCGGCTATCCCATCGAGCAGATAGCCGAACAGGGCGATTTCCTGGAGACCTGCTACCTGCTGCTCTATGGCGAGCTGCCGACCCAGCAGCAGAAGACCGACTTCCTGAACCGCGTGACCAACCACACGATGGTGCACGAGCAGATGTCCCGGTTCTTCACCGGCTTCCGCCGCGACGCGCACCCGATGGCCGTCATGGTCGGTTCGGTCGGCGCGATGTCGTCCTTCTACCACGACTCCACCGACATCTCGGATCCCTACCAGCGCATGGTGGCGAGCGTCCGCATGATCGCCAAGACGCCGACGCTGGCGGCGATGGCCTACAAATACTCCATCGGCCAGCCCTTCGTTTATCCGCGCAACTCGCTCGACTACGCCTCCAACTTCCTGCACATGTGCTTCGCGGTGCCGTGCGAGGAATACAAGGTGAACCCGGTCCTCGCCCGCGCCATGGACCGCATCTTCATCCTCCACGCCGACCACGAGCAGAACGCCTCGACCTCGACCGTCCGCCTCGCCGGCTCGTCGGGCGCCAATCCCTTCGCCTGCATCGCCGCCGGCATCGCCTGCCTGTGGGGCCCCGCCCATGGCGGCGCCAACGAGGCGGCGCTGAAGATGCTGGAGGAGATCGGCTCGGTCGACCGCATCCCCGAATTCATCGCCCGCGCCAAGGACAAGGACGACCCGTTCCGGCTGATGGGCTTCGGCCACCGCGTCTACAAGAACTACGACCCGCGCGCCAAGGTGATGCAGAAGACCTGCCACGAGGTGCTGGGCGAGCTCGGCATCAAGGACGACCCGCTGCTCGACGTTGCGATGGAACTCGAGAAGATCGCCCTCAAGGACGAGTATTTCGTCGAGAAGAAGCTCTATCCGAACATCGACTTCTATTCGGGCATCTCGCTCAAGGCGATGGGCTTCCCGACCTCGATGTTCACCGTCCTCTTCGCGGTCGCCCGCACCGTCGGCTGGATTGCCCAGTGGAAGGAGATGATCGAGGACCCGCGCCAGAAGATCGGTCGGCCGCGTCAGCTCTATACCGGCGAGACCGAGCGCGACTACGTTCCGATCTCGCGCCGCAAATAGGCCTTCAGGCGGCGCCCTCCGGCGCCGCCTTTTTCTTTTCCGCGATCGTCTTCAGCACGATGTCCGCCGCCGTTCCTGCCGGATCGGGGCCGGCCTCGTCGACCGCTGCGCGGATCCTGGCGAATCCCTCGATCTGCGCCCGGCGCGCCGGCGTGTCCACGAGCAGCGGGCCAAGCGCGGCGGCGAGATTGTCCGCCGTGCAGTCCTTGTGGATGAATTCCGGCACCAGCCGCGAGCCGTGGACGAGGTTGGACATCGCGACTGAATGGACCCGCAGCAGCGGCTTCAGCATCGCGACGAACATGTCGACGCGGTAGCCGACCACATGCGGAACGCCGAGCAGCGCCAACTCCAGCGTCACCGTGCCGGACGCGGCGAGCGCCGCCGTCGCCTGCGAGAAGGCCCGCCATTTCGCCGCCTCCCCGGTGACGATCTCGACCGGCATCGCCCATGAGGCGGCGTCGCCGCGAATCTGCCGCTCTAGATGGCTGACCGCGGGGATGACGACCCGCATGCCCGGCTCCCACACCTTCGCCACGGCCTCGCCGAAGACGTCCATGTGGCGGAATATCTCCGTCGCCCGGCTTCCCGGCAGCGCCAGCAGCGTCTTCTTCTTGCCCGGCTTTTCGGAAGCCCGCTTCCTGCCGGCGAGCAGCGCGCCTATAGGGCTGCCGACATAGTCGCAGGGCGGCCCGCCGAGCCGCTCGTGCGCCTCCGGCTCGAAGGGCATCAGCGCCATCGACCGGTCGACATAGGCGCGCATCGAGCGCGCCCGCCACGGCCTGACCGCCCAGACGGTCGGCGGCGCGTAGTTGATGATCGGCACGTCCGGCAGCGCCTTGCGGACGCGCCTGGCGACGCGGTGGGTGAACTCCGGCGAATCCACGATCACCAGCGCGTCGGGCCTGTCGGCGATGATGCGCCCGGCGGTTTCCGAGATGCGCCCGAGCAGTTTGGGGAGTTGGCCGAACAAGGCGGCGATGCCGTTGACGATGATGTCGGACATCGGGAAATAGCTCTCAAGGCCCGCCGCTTCCATCCGCTCGCCGCCGACGCCGACGAAATCGGCCGCCGGCGCGCGGCTGCGGATCGCCCGCATCAGGCTGCCGGCGAGCTGGTCGCCGGAATGCTCGCCGGCGACGATGGCGATGCGCGGTGCGCCCCGCTCACTCATCCGGCATCGCCATGCCGACGACGAAGAGCCCCGCCTCGTCGGCGAGGCGCGCGACGTCGGCGATGTCGGGGATCAGGACGCGGCTGGTCTCCGCCGCGATCCCCGCGAGCCCGGCCTCCACGGCCCGCTCGACGGTGACCGCGCCGATGGTCGGCATGTCGATGCGCAGCTCCTGCCCGGGCTTCGCCGCCTTGACGAGGACGCCGTTGGGCGCCCTGCCCCGGAACCGCCCCCCGGCGCGCAGCTCGACGATGCGCGAGACCATGGCGTCGGTCCCCTCCGCCGCCTCGACGGCGACGATGCGGCGATTGGCGACGACGACCGCCTGGCCGATGTCGAGCGGCCCCATGCGGCGGATCGCCGCGAAGCCGAATTCGATGTCCGCGAGGTGGCCGCGCGCCGGCTTGCGGCCGCCCACCGGGCCCGCCGGCGCGACGATCTGCGGCGCGATCTCGGCCGGCCCGACGAGCGTGAGGCCGAGGGCGGAAACAATGTCGGCGATGATGCTGCTGGCCGCATCGTCGCCGCCGAATTTCACCTTGGCGATCGCCGGCACCGCCTTCAGCGCTCCCCAGTCGAAGCGCATCCGGTCGAGGTCGGGGCGGCGGAAATTGCCCGCGAAGGCGACCCGCGTCGCGCCTGCCCGCTGGATCAGCGAGACGGTCTTGCCGATTTCCGTGATCGACGAGATTGCGCCGGGACTGGCGAGCCCGGGGGCCGCCTCGCCCTCGATGCCGATCACGAAGGGATCCTCGCCGGCCTCGCTGGCGGCGCGGATCAGATGCGCGGGAAGCGGCCCGCTGCCGGCGATGATGGCAAGCCTGCCCTGCCGCGCATTGGCGGCCGGCTTGTCCTGCTTGCGGCGCGAAAACAGCATTGGCGGTGCCTCGCCGGTATCAGTCGCGTTCCGGCACACAATAGCGCCGCTTCGAGTCGGCGCGAAGGAAGGCGAGAATCTCGTCGAGCATCGCGTTGCCGGTCCCGTCCTCGGGATAGCGGCCGAGCGCGACGGAAAGCGGGTCGCCGGATTCGAAGATGTCGCGATAGGCGGCCCGCATCTCGTGGATCTGCGCCCTCGACACCCCGCGCCGTTTCAGCCCGATGATGTTGAAGCCCTCCAGATGCGCGCGCTGGCCGTTGGCCATGCCGAAGGGGATGAGATCGTGCACCAGCCCGCTGATGCCGCCGGTGAAGGAATAGGCGCCGACCCGCGTGAACTGGTGGACCGCCGACAGCCCGCCGAGTATCGCCCCGTCGCCCATCACGACATGGCCGCCGAGGGTGCCCTGATTGGTGATGATGACCTCGTTGCCGACCACGCAGTCATGCGCGACATGGGCGCCGACCATCAGGAAGCAGCGGTCGCCGACCGTGGTCGCCAGGTCGTCGGAGAGCATGCCGGCATTGATCGTGACCTGCTCGCGCAGGACGCAGTCGACGCCGACCGTGACGCTGCCGACCTCGCGCTCCAGCGCCTTCAGATGCTGCCCCGGCCCGCCGATATCGGAGAACGAGCCGATCCGCGTCCGCGCCCCGATGGCCACCGTGCCGCGCAGCGTCACATGCGGCGCGATCTCGACGCCGTCGCCCAGCGACACGCCGGCGCCGACCATGGAATAGGCGCCGATGCGGACATCCGCGCCGAGCCGCGCGCCGTCCTCGACGATCGCCGTCGGATGGATTGAGCTCATTCGCCGCCGTCGTCCGCCGGCACGGACCGCGGACTGATGGTCGCGGTCACCTCGGCCTCGGCGACGCGGGCGCCGTCGACCTCCGCCACGCAGCCATATTTGATGACATATTGCCGCGTGCGGATCTTGGTGATGATGTAGCGAAGCTGGTCGCCGGGCACCACGGGGCGCCGGAAGCGCGCCTTGTCGATGGTCATCAGGTAGACCAGCGGCGCCTCGTCGAGATCGCCCATCTGGTGGTTGAGCGCCAGCGCGCCGGCCGTCTGCGCCATGCCCTCGAGGATCAGCACGCCCGGCATCACCGGCATGCCCGGGAAATGCCCCATGAAATGCGGCTCGTTGATCGTGACGTTCTTGATGCCGATGCAGGAATCGCCGGCGTTCATGTCGACGATGCGGTCGACGAGAAGGAACGGATAGCGATGCGGCAGGAGCTGCATCACCCGCAGGATGTCGGCGCTGTCGAGGGAGGTCGTTGTCTCAGCCATGGTTATTCAGGACCCCCACACATGCCAGCGCCCCGCCGTTGGAGCGGTTCACGGTTTGCTGGAATCGTTCTGCCGGAGGGATTTTGCGGCAGGGTCGAGCAAGATGGCGAGGCGCGGACTGTCCGTCCGCGCGAGCCGGCTTGCGACGGCAATGCCTGCAAAAGGCCCCGGCCCTTCGGGTTTCCGGCCGGTGGACGCCCGGTTCGTAGAGCGGCTCGCCCGATGCGTCGGCATCGCGCTTCGCGCCTCTCCTGCCGGATCGCCTCGCCGGCCGTGAAACAGAACCGTTTCCATCAAGCCCTGAACCGCTCTGGCCTCTCTGTGGTACGGGCAAGCGGGCCGCGTTTCCGCGGCCCGTCCGATCAGAACTTGGTGCCGCCGCCGAAGCGGAAGGTCTGCGTCTGGTCGTACGCTTCCTTGAGGAAGGCGTAGCCGAAGTCGCCGCGCAGCGGACCGAAGGGCGAATCCCACAGCACGCTGAAGCCGACCGAGGCACGGACATTGCCGTCGTCGACCACGCAGTTGGCGACCGGCGCCAGCGTCGTGCAGGTGGGAAGCCCGGTGGCCCCGACATTGGTCAGGATGCCGGCGTCGACGAAGACCGCGGCGCGGAAGCCGAGATCGCTCGGCAGGACCGGGATCGGGAACTGCACCTCGATCGTGCCGTTGGCGAAGAGGGTGCCGCCGAGCGCGTCGTTCGAGAAGAGGTCGCGCGGTCCGTATCCGGACGGGGCGAAGCCGCGGATCGTCTCGCCGCCCTTGAAGAAGCTGTCGTAGACGCGCACGCCCTGCCCGCCGAAGCCGGCAATGTGGCCCGCCTCGAACTTGCCCATCAGCACGACGTCGGGAAGGATCTCGTGACGCGAAACCAGCAGCGCCGTGGTGCGCACGAAGTTGATGTCGCCGCCGAGGCCGGCCACGTCCTGGTTGATCCGCGCGAAGATGCCGTTGCGGGGCTTACGCGGATTGTCGCGCGTGTCGTAGACGAGCCCGTAGCTGATGATCGAGTAGTCGGAGATGCCCGCCGCCGAAACGATCGCCGGGGACGCCTCGCCATTGACCAGCGGCGCCACGCAACCGGTCACGCAGCCATCCATCAGGCCCGCCGGAATGGTGATGTCCTGGCGGTAGTACTGGTACTGGAGCTGCACCGTGACCTGCTCGTTGAGGGCGAAGCCCGCGCGGAGCGCGCCGCCGGTGACCTGGCTCTCGAACGAGGATTCCGTGGTGTAGTCGTTGTAGCGCGAGAAGATGTCGAAGCCGACCGCCAGCCGCCGGTCCATGAAATACGGCTCGGTGAAGCTGAACTCGTAGTATTCCTTGCGCTTGCCGAAGCTGCCGGCGACCTTCACGTACTGGCCGCGGCCGAGGAAGTTGCGCTCGCTGATCGAGACGTCTGCGATGAAGCCGTCATTCGACGAGTAGCCGGCGCCGGCCGTGATCTCGCCGGTCAGCTTCTCGACCACGTCGACGAACAGGATCACGCGGTCGGGGCCGGAGCCCTGCTCGCGGTTGATCTCCACCGTCTTGAAGAAGTCGAGCGCCCGCAGACGGCGCAGGCCGCGGTCGACCAGCACGCGGTTGTAGGCGTCGCCCTCGGCGAAGTCGAGCTCGCGGCGGATGACGTGATCGAGGGTGCGGATGTTGCCGCGGATATTGACCCGCTCGATATAGACGCGCGGCCCTTCCTCGACGATGTAGGTCAGCGAGATCGTCTTGTTCTCGTAGTCGCGGTTGCCGCGCGGCCTGACCTGCGCGAAGGCGTAGCCGGCGCGCGCCAGTTCGAGCGTCATTTCCTCGAGCGTCTTGTCGACCGTCTCGGCGTTGTAGATGTCGCCGCTGTCGGTCAGCACGAGCTGGTAGAGAAGCTGCGGATCGACGTCGCTGATGTTGGACAGCACCTCGATGTCGCCGAAGGTGTAGCGCGGCCCCTCGTCGACCGTGAAGGTGATGTAGAACGCGTTGCGCTCGCGGTCGTAGTCGGCCACCGCCGAGACGACGCGGAAGTCCGCATAGCCGTTCTTCAGGTAGAAGCGGCGCAGCAGCTCCTTGTCGGCCTCGAGCCGGTCCGGATCGTAGACGTCGGACGAGCGCAGCCAGCTCAGCCAGTTCTTCTCGGTGGTGATCAGGACGTCGCGCAGCGTCGAGTCGCCATAGGCGGTGTTATTGACGAAATTGATGCGCGAAACGCTGGTCTTGTCGCCCTCGTCGATCTCGAAGACGAGATTCACGCGGTTGTTGGGCAGATCGATGATCTTCGGCTCGACCCTGGCGCTGAAACGGCCGGTG
>JBFWXZ010000071.1:0-14366 GCA_050186955.1 Flavobacteriaceae bacterium | reverse complement strand
GTCCGGCCCGCCGGCCTTGACCAGCGGCGCGTCGATCTTGCCCTGCGCCGGCTTCGGCACGCCCTTCACCAGCGCCCAGTAGATCTTGCGCACCGAGCGGGTCTGGAACTGCTTGCCGAGCAATGCGGCGACCCGGCGGGTGCGCGCGATCACCAGCACGCCGGAGGTGTCGCGGTCGAGCCGGTGGACGAGCCGCGGCCGGTCGCCTGACCGGTCGGTGAGCCCCATCAGCATGCCATCGACATGCCGCTTGGTCTTGCTGCCGCCCTGCACGGCGAGCCCCGCCGGCTTGTTGAGGATCATCAGATCGTCGTCCTCGTAGAGCGTGATCGAGGCCAATAGGTCGCGATCCGCCTTCGAGATCGTGCCGCCGGCTCTCTCGCCCTGCACGCGGCCGCCCTCGATATGCGGCGGGATGCGGATGAGCTGGCCGGCGTCGAGCCGCGTCTCCGGCTTCGCCCGGCCGCCATCGACGCGCACCTGGCCGGTCCTGATGAGCTTGTGGAGCTGGGTGTGGGCAAGGCCCGGGAAATGCGCCTTGAACCAGCGGTCGAGGCGCTGGCCGGCCTCACCCTCGGCGACGGTGCGCATGCCCGCGGACATGGTCAGAAGACGCTCCGGCCCAGCGTCAGGCCGGCGAACAGCGCCGCAATGGAGAGGATGACGGAGGCGCCGACATAGCCGGCGGCGAGCCCGTGCTGTCCGCGCTCCCACAGCACCGCGACGTCGAGCGAGAAGGCGGAGAAGGTCGTGAAGCCGCCGAGGAAGCCGGTCGCCACGAAGGCGCGCAGCGCCGCGGAACCGTCGAACTTCACCGCCAGCGCCTCGATGAACAGTCCCATGACGAAGGAGCCGACGATATTCACCGTCAGCGTGCCCCACGGAAAGCCGACGCCGAGCAGGCGCATGGCGGCGAGGCCCGTCAGGTGGCGCATGGAGGCGCCGAGCGCTCCGCCGGCGGCGACGTAGAGAAGCGAATGCATGCCGGCTGTCATATTGGATCGGTGGCGGTGCGGCAATCGCCGGTAGGAAATTGCCTATCCCTCGCGCTCGCGCCGCCGCTTCGCCCAGAAATCGAGGCGCTTTCGCAATTCGCGCTCGAAGCCGCGCTCGGGCGGGTCGTAATAGGTGCGCCGCTGCATCTCGACGGGGAAATAGTCCTGCCCCGAGAAGGCGTCGGGGGAATCGTGGTCGTATTCGTAGCCGGCCCCGTAGCCCTCGCTCTTCATCAGCTTGGTCGGCGCGTTGAGGATATGCGCCGGCGGGGCCAGCGAGCCGAGCGTACGGGCGTCGCGCATCGCTCCCTTGTAAGCGGTGTAGGCGGCATTGGATTTCGGCGCCGTGGCGAGATAGATGACCGCCTGCGCCAGCGCCAGCTCGCCTTCCGGCGATCCAAGCATGTGATAGGCGTCGCGGGCGTGATTGGCGATGACCAGCGCCTGCGGGTCGGCGAGCCCGATATCCTCCACCGCCATGCGGATCATCCGCCGCGCCAGATACATCGGGTCCTCGCCGGCGTCGATCATCCGGCAGAAATAGTAGAGCGAGGCGTCGGGATCGGAGCCGCGCACCGACTTGTGGAGCGCCGAGATGAGGTTGTAGTGGCCGTCCTGCGACTTGTCGTAGATCGGCGCGCGCCGCTGCAGCACGTCCTGCAGGCCCGCCGCGTCGAAGGTCTCGCCCTCGCCGGCGGCGCGCCAGATTTCCTCCGCCAGCCCCAGCGCCGCGCGGCCGTCGCCATCCGCCATGCGGGCCAGCGAGCGGCGCGCGTCCTCGTCGAGCGGCAGCGGCTTTGCGTAGTGTTCCTCGGCCCTTGCGAGGAGTTCCTGAATCGCTTCCTCGCCCAGCGGCTTGAAGACGAGGACGACGGCGCGCGACAGCAGGGCGGCGTTGAGCTCGAAGGACGGGTTCTCGGTGGTGGCGCCGACGAGATGGATCGTGCCGTCCTCCATCACCGGCAGGAAGCTGTCCTGCTGCGCCCGGTTGAAGCGGTGGATCTCGTCGACGAAGAGCAGCGTTCCCTGCCCGCTCTGGCGGCGCGCGCGGGCCGCTTCGAAGACCTTCTTGAGGTCGGCGACGCCGGAGAAGATCGCCGAGAGCTGCTCGAAATGCAGCTCGGTCTCGCCGGCGATCAGGCGCGCCAGCGTCGTCTTGCCGGTGCCCGGCGGACCCCACAGGATCAGCGAGCCGACGCTGCCGGTCTTCAGCATCCGCGTCAGCGTGCCGCTGTCGCCGACCAAGTGGTCCTGGCCGACGATGTCGGCGATCCTCGCCGGCCTCAGCCGGTCGGCGAGCGGTCGATCCACCTGCCGGTCGAGGCCGGCAGCCTCGAAAAGGTTGGCCATCAGCCCCGTATCGCGTTGTGAAGGATGCGCCCGTCGCGCTCGATCTCGAATTCCCAGCCGCGCGCCGGGCGCTCGAGCACGCCTTCGAGCTTCTTCGTCGAATCGATGTCGACGCCGTTGATCCAGCGGATCACGTCGCCGCGCTTGAAGCCGACGCGGGCGGCCGACGACTGCTGGTCGACCGAGACGACGACGACGCCCTCGCCCTCCCCGGCGCGGCCCATCTCCTCGGCGACCGCCGGCGAGAGATTGGCGGCGACGATGCCCTGGAACGGGTTGCGGCCCTTCAGCGTCACCTCGTCGCGCGGCGGCACCTCCGGCGCCCCTTCGAGCGGCAGCGTCGCCTTGCGGTCGCGGCCCCCGCGCTTGAGCGCCAGCTCGGCGGTGCCGCCGATCCCGCGCGTCACCAGCCGGTATCTGAAGGAATTGGCGTCGCTGACCTCATGCCCGTCGACGGAGACGATCACGTCGCCGGTGCGCAGCCCCGCCTTGGCCGCCGGGCTGTCGCGCGTGATGTCGGCGACGAGGACGCCGACGGGGCGCGTGAAGCCGAGGCTTTCGGCGATCTCGGAGGTCACTGCTTCCAGGCGCGCGCCGAGCCAAGGCCGGCGCAGGCGCCCGTCGCCGGCGGCGGAACGCACGACGAAGCGCACCATATTGGAGGGAATGGCGAAGCCGATGCCGATGGAGCCGCCCGAGCGCGAATAGATCGCGGTGTTGATGCCGACCAGCCGGCCGTCGACATCGACCAGCGCGCCGCCGGAATTGCCCGGATTGATCGCCGCGTCGGTCTGGATGAAGAAGCCGACGTCGCTGACGCCGACCTGGGTGCGGGCGATCGCCGAGACGATACCGGAGGTCACCGTCTGGCCGACGCCGAACGGGTTGCCGACGGCGAGCACGATGTCGCCGACCTCCAGCCCGTCCGAATCGTTGAATTCGAGGAACGGCAGCTCCTCGCCCGGGTCGTCGATGCGCAGCACCGCGAGATCGGTGCGCGGATCCTTGAGCACCAGCTTGGCCTCGAACTCGCGGCGGTCGGACAGCGCGATGCGCACCTCGTCGGCGCCCTCGATGACGTGGTTGTTGGTCACCACCAGCCCGTCGGCGGAGACCAGCACGCCGGAGCCCAGCGAGCGCTGCACGCGCTCCTGCGGAATGCCGCCGCCCGGCGCCCCGAAGAAGCGGCGGAAGAACGGGTCGTCGAAGAAGGGCGAGCGCGGCGCGCGCGCCACGTTGCGGCTCGCATAGACGTTGACGACGGCCGGCGCGACCTGCCGGACGACCGGCGCGAAGGAGAGCTTGAGCTGGCCGGCGTCCGCCGGGGCGATTCGCGTCTGCGCGACCGCCGGCATCGCGATCAGCGCGACCATTGCCGCGAGCAGGGAAAGGAAAATCCGCTTCATGCGCCGTGCCTGTCCTTCGGGTGCTTTTATGGTTCGGGCGAATCTATGTGTGCCATCGCCGTGCGGCAACCGGATGGCCGCGCCGGCGCAAAGAAAAAGGGGCGGAAAGACCGCCCCTTCGAATAATCGCTGTCGCCGGCGGTGGATTACGCCGCCGCGGTCTCCTCGACATCCGCCTCCGCCGTCGGGCCGGAATCGGTGCCCTTGGCGTCCGGATCGCGGTCGACCAGCTCGATCACCGCCATCGCCGCGTTGTCGCCGTAGCGGAAGCCCGCCTTGAGCACGCGCGAATAGCCGCCGTTGCGGTCCTTGTAGCGCGGGCCCAGCGTCTCGAAGAGCTTGGCCACCATCTCGCGGTCGCCGATCTGCGAGATCGCCTGGCGGCGCGCATGCAGGTCGCCCCGCTTGCCGAGCGTGATCAGCTTCTCGACGATGGGCTTCAGCTCCTTCGCCTTCGGCAGGGTGGTGACCACCTGCTCGTGCTTGATCAGCGACGCCGCCATATTGGCGAACATCGCCTTGCGGTGGCTGGAGGTCCGGTTCAGCTTCCGGCCGGCTTTGCCGTGACGCATGGTTCGATTTCCTCGTTGTCGGGCGGCCTCTCGCCGCTCAGTAGTGCTCTTCGAAGCGCTTGGCCAGCTCTTCGATGTTCTCCGGCGGCCAGCCCTCGACTTCCATGCCGAGGTGCAGGCCCATGCTGACCAGGACTTCCTTGATCTCGTTGAGCGACTTGCGGCCGAAATTCGGCGTCCGCAGCATCTCGGCCTCGGTCTTCTGGATGAGGTCGCCGATATAGACGATGTTGTCGTTCTTCAGGCAGTTGGCCGAGCGCACCGAAAGCTCCAGCTCGTCGACCTTCTTGAGCAGCGCCGGGTTGAAGGCGAGCTCCGGCACCGAGGTGTCGGCGGCTTCCTTCTTGGGCTCCTCGAAGGTGACGAAGATGCCGAGCTGGTCCTGCAGGATGCGGGCCGAATAGGCGACCGCGTCCTCGGGGCTGATGGCGCCGTTGGTCTCGACGTCGATGGTCAGCTTGTCGTAGTCGAGGATCTGGCCCTCGCGGGTATTCTCGACGCGATAGGAGACGCGCTTCACCGGGCTGAACAGGCTGTCGACCGGCACCAGGCCGATCGGCGCGTCCTCGGCGCGGTTGCGGTCGGCGGGCACGTAGCCCTTGCCGGTGTCGACGGTGAACTCCATGCGCACTTCCGCGCCCTCGTCCAGCGTGCAGAGCACCAGATCGGGGTTCAGCACCTCGACGTCGCCGACGGTCTGGATGTCGCCGGCGGTGACGACGCCCGGGCCCTGCTTGCGCACGACCATGCGCTTCGGCCCCTCGCCTTCCATCTTGATGGCGATGTCCTTCACGTTGAGGACGATGTCGGTCACGTCCTCGCGCACGCCGGGGATCGAGGAGAACTCGTGCAACACGCCGTCGATCTGCACCGAGGTCACCGCGGCGCCCTGCAGCGACGACAGCAGGATGCGGCGCAGCGCGTTGCCGAGCGTCTGGCCGAAGCCGCGCTCCAGCGGCTCGACGACGATGCTCGCGCGACGCTTCGGGTCATGCCCCGGATTGACGCCGAGCTTGGTCGGCTTGATCAGCTGCTGCCAGTTGTTCTCGATAACGGTCATCGTTTTCAGCCTCTCTCGGATACCGCGCGCCGGCGATGCGCCGCGGGAGATATTCTCTTTCGTGGTACGGGCGCCGCTCGCGCGCCCGTTATCATCCGCTGGCGCCGATCAGACCCGGCGGCGCTTGCGCGGCCGGCAGCCATTGTGCGGAATCGGCGTCACGTCGCGGATCGACGTCACGTAGAAGCCGGCGGCCTGCAGCGCGCGAAGCGCCGATTCGCGGCCCGAACCGGGGCCGGTCACCTCGACCTCGAGGGTCTTCATGCCATGCTCCTGGGCCTTCTTGGCCGCCGTCTCGGCCGCCATCTGCGCGGCGAACGGGGTCGACTTGCGCGAGCCCTTGAAGCCCATCGCGCCGGCCGACGACCAGGCGATGGTGTTGCCCTGCGCGTCGGCGATGGTGATCATCGTGTTGTTGAACGACGCGTTCACATGCGCGACGCCCGACGTGATGTTCTTGCGCTCGCGGCGGCGGACGCGGTTTGCTTCTTTGGCCATTCGGTTTCAGTCCTTGTCGGGCCCGTCCCCGGGCCTTGTCGATTCTCTGTCTGTCTTACTTCTTCTTGCCGGCGATCGCCTTGGCCGGGCCCTTGCGGGTGCGCGCATTGGTGTGCGTGCGCTGGCCGCGGACCGGCAGGCCGCGACGATGGCGCAGGCCGCGGTAGCAGCCCAGATCCATCAGCCGCTTGACGTTGATCGCGTGATCGCGGCGCAGGTCGCCCTCGACCATGAAGTCGCGGTCGATCACTTCGCGGATGCGCAGCACGTCGGCGTCGGAAAGCTCGTTGACGCGGCGCTCGGCGGGAATGCCGACCTGCTCGCAGACCTGCTTCGCCTTGGCCTTGCCGATGCCGTGGATATACTGGAGCGCGATCTCGACGCGCTTGTTCGTCGGAATGTTGACGCCTGCGATACGGGCCACGTCTGAAGTCTCCTGATCAGCCGGCCGTCACCGGCCGATTCCATACATATGTTTCGTTCGAGCGGCTACCAAACGCGCAAAAAAGCCGGCGCGCCGGTAACCTTCGTTTCCGTCAGCGCCCGCCCTGATCGCTTCGCAATCGCGAAAGGATGGCGCTAGATACCGGCCTTGCGGGCCGCCGTCAACTCCGGCGAAGGCCGTGCGGCCGCCGCCGGAACCGAATTCTCCTCACGCGAGGACCGCTTCGATGGCCGCGGCCACCTCGTCGATGCTCGCCATGCCGTCGACCTGGCGAAGTTCGCCGGTGCCCGCGTAGTAGCGCGACAGCGGCGCCGTCTTCTCGCGGTATTCCTCGAGCCGACGGCGGAAGCTCTCCGGGTTGTCGTCGGCGCGCGGCGTCTGGCCGGCCGCGACCATCTCCTTGACCCGGTTCTCCATGCGCTTCACCAGCGCGTCCTCGTCCACCTTCAGCTCGACCACGGCGTCGAGATTCATGTCCTTGTCGGCCAGCAGCCGCGTCAGCGCCTCGGCCTGCGGGACCGTGCGCGGAAATCCGTCGAGGATGAAGCCGCGCTTGCAGTCGGCCTCGTCGAGACGGTCGCTGACCACGCCGATGACGATGTCGTCGGAGACGAGACCGCCCGATTCCATCACCGCCTTGGCCTTGCGGCCGACTTCCGTTCCCGCCTTCACCGCGGCGCGCAGCATGTCGCCGGTCGACAGCTGCACGATGCCGTATTTCTCAACCAGCCGGGACGCCTGCGTTCCCTTGCCGGCGCCTGGCGGTCCCAGAAGTATCAGTCTCATCGGCGCTTGCCCCCGCGCAGCCGCGATTTCTTGATCAGCCCCTCATACTGGTGGGCGAGAAGATGGCCCTGCACCTGCTGCACCGTGTCCATGGTGACGGAGACCACGATGAGCAGCGACGTGCCGCCGAAATAGAACGGCACCCGGGCCCAGGCGATGAGGAACTCCGGCAGCAGGCAGACCAGCGTCAGATAGGCCGCGCCGACCACGGTGATCCGCGTCAGCACGTAGTCGATGTACTGTGCGGTGCGCTCGCCGGGACGAATCCCCGGAATGAAGCCGCCATGCTTCTTCAGATTGTCGGCGGTGTCGGTCGGATTGAACACGATCGCCGTGTAGAAGAACGTGAAGAAGATGATGCCGGCGGCATACAGCAGCAGGTAGAGCGGCTGGCCGTGGCCGAGCAGCGCGGTGATGCTGGTCAGCCATTCCGGGCCCTGCCCGCTGGTGAAGTTGGCGACCGTCACCGGCAGCAGCAGCAGCGACGAGGCGAAGATCGGCGGGATGACGCCGGAGGTGTTGAGCTTCAGCGGCAGGTGTGAGGAATCGCCCTGGAAGATCTTGTTGCCGACCTGGCGCTTCGGATACTGGATCAGCAGCCGCCGCTGCGCCCGCTCCATGAACACGATGAAGGCGATGATGACGATCGCGGCGACCACGACCAGCAGGATCAGGCCGGTCGACAGCGCGCCCTGGCGGCCGAGCTCCAGCGTGCCGGCGATCGCCGAGGGAATGCCGGCGACGATGCCCGCGAAGATGATCAGCGAGATGCCGTTGCCGACGCCGCGCTGGGTGATCTGCTCGCCCAGCCACATCAGGAACAGCGTGCCGCCGGTCAGCGTGATGACGGTCGAGATGCGGAAGAACCAGCCCGGATCGATGACGACATTGGCCGCGCCCTCGAGCCCGACGGCGATGCCGTAGCCCTGCAGCGCCGCCAGGAACACCGTGCCGTAGCGGGTGTACTGGTTGATCTGCTTGCGCCCCTGCTCGCCTTCCTTCTTGAGCTGGTCGAGATGCGGCGAGACCGTCGTCATCAGCTGGATGATGATCGACGCCGAGATGTAGGGCATGATGTTGAGCGCGAAGATCGCCATGCGGCCGACGGCGCCGCCGGCGAACATGTTGAACAGCCCCAGGATGCCCGAGGACTGGCGCGCGAACAGGTCGGCGACGGCGGCCGGGTTGATGCCCGGCAGCGGAATGTAGGTGCCGAGCCGATAGACAAGCAGCGCACCCAGCGTGAACCAGATGCGCTTCTTGAGTTCCTCGGCCTTGCCCAGCGCCGAAAAATTGATGTTTGCCGCGAGTTGTTCGGCAGCCGATGCCATGCGTTTCTCCGCTTCCGGCCGCGCCGGCCCGTTCTATCCGGCCGGCGGCGGTCCGTTGTCGTCGATCAGTCCGCCGCGGCGGGCTGCTTGGTGGCAATTACTTCGACATTGCCGCCGGCTTTTTCAACCGCCGCGATCGCGCTCTTGGTCGCGCCGGCGACGCTGATGGAAAGCTTCGCCTTCAACTCGCCATTGCCGAGCAGCCGCACGCCGTCGAGGGCGCGGCGCACCACGCCGGCGGCGACCAGCGCCGCGGCGTCGACCGGCTTCTTGGCGTCGAGCTTGCCGGCGTCGACGGCCTGCTGCAGGCGGCCGACATTGACCTCGGCGAAACTCTTCGCGTGGATGTTGGTGAAGCCGCGCTTCGGCAGGCGGCGATGGATCGGCATCTGGCCGCCCTCGAAGCCCTTGATGGCGACGCCGGTGCGGGACTTCTGACCCTTGTGACCGCGACCGCCGGTCTTGCCGAGGCCCGAGCCGATGCCGCGGCCGGGACGCTTGCGCGCCTTGCGCGCGCCGTCGTTGCCGCCGATTTCGTTGAGTTTCATCGCGCTTGCTTTCCTGAGAGTCCGGTTATTTCTCGTCGACGATGCGGACAAGGTGCGGGACCTTGTCGATCATGCCGCGAACCGCCGGGGTGTCTTCCAGCGTGCTGCGGCGGCGCATCTTGTTGAGGCCGAGGCCGATCAGCGTCGCGCGCTGGTCCTGCTTGCGGCGGATCGGGCTGCCGATCTGCTCGACCGTGATCTTCTTGTCTGCCTTGGCCATGACTTCAATTCCTCGAAAAGCTCTTCAAGCCCTTACGCGTCGGCGCCGGCGTCGGCCTGGCCGTCGCGGCGGCGCGACTGCAGCACCGAGACCTTGAGGCCGCGGCGCTGAGCGACGCTGCGCGGGTTGTCCTCGCGCTTCAGCGCGTCGAAGGTGGCCCGCACCATGTTGTAGGGGTTCGACGTGCCGAGCGACTTGGCGACGACGTCCTGCACGCCCAGCGTCTCGAAGACGGCGCGCATCGGGCCGCCGGCGATGATGCCGGTGCCCGCCGGCGCCGCGCGAACGACGACGCGGCCGGCGCCGTGGCGCCCCTCGACGTCGTGGTGCAGCGTGCGGCCGTCGCGCAGCGGAACGCGGATCATGTTGCGCTTCGCCGATTCGGTGGCCTTGCGGATCGCTTCCGGCACTTCGCGCGCCTTGCCGTGTCCGAAGCCGACGCGCCCCTTCTGGTCGCCGAGGACGACGAGGGCCGCGAAGCCGAAGCGCCGGCCGCCCTTCACCACCTTCGCGACGCGATTGATGTGGACCAGCTTGTCGACGAATTCGCTGTCGCGCTCGCGGTCTTCTCTCTGCGGGGATCTCGCCATGTCTTACCGTCTCACCGTTGCGGCCGCGCATGGCGGCCGTGGATCAAAATCAGAACTCGAGGCCACCCTCGCGGGCGGCGTCGGCCAGCGCCTTGACGCGGCCGTGGAACAGATAGGCGCCGCGGTCGAAGACGACCTTGGACACGCCTGCCTTCTTGGCGCGCTCGGCGACCAGCTTGCCGATCTCGGCGGCGGCCGCCGTGTCGGCGCCCGTCTTCAGCTTGCCGCGCAGGTCCTTCTCCATCGTCGAGGCGGCGGCGAGCGTCGTTCCCGACGCGTCGTCGATCACCTGCGCGTAGATGTTCTTGGACGACCGGTAGACGCTCAGCCGCGGACGGCCGTTGGCAGTCTTGCGGATCGCCCGCCTGGTGCGCGCCGCGCGCGCTGAAGTCATTGATAGCTTGCTCATGGCCGGCCTTACTTCTTCTTGCCTTCCTTGCGGAAAACGTACTCGTCGGCATAGCGCACGCCCTTGCCCTTGTAGGGCTCCGGCGGACGATAGCGGCGGATTTCCGCCGCGACCTGGCCGACGCGCTGCTTGTCGATGCCGGAAACGACGATCTCCGTCGGCTTCGGCACCTCGATCTTGATGCCTTCCGGCACCGGATAGTTCACCTCGTGGCTGAAGCCGAGCGACAGCTGCAGCTTGTTGCCCTGCATCGCCGCGCGATAGCCGACGCCCTGGATTTCCAGCGACCGCGTGAAGCCGTCGGACACGCCGGACACGAGGTTCTGCACCACGGTGCGCGACATGCCCCACATGGCGCGCGCGCGCTGCGACTTCTCGCGCATCTCGACGAGGATGCCGTCGTCCGTCATCTTCGCCAGCACCTCGTCGACGAGCACGGCGGAAAGCTTGCCCTTCGGTCCTTCGACCGAGACCTGCTGACCGTCGATGGTCGCCTTCACGTTGCCGGGGATCGCTACCGGTTTCTTGCCAATGCGGGACATCGTGTCTTTCCGTTCAAATCCAGTTCAAATGCCGGCCGGGCCGGTCAGAACACCTTGCAGAGCACTTCGCCGCCGACGTTCTCCTCGCGGGCGCGCCAGTCCGGCATGACGCCCTTCGGGGTCGAGACGATGGAGACGCCGAGGCCGTTATGGACCGTCGGCAGGGTCTTGGCCGAGGCGTAGACGCGCCGTCCCGGCGTCGACACGCGGCTGATCTCGCGGATCACCGGCTCGCCGTCGGAATATTTCAGCTCGATCGAGATCTCGGTCGGAAAACCCGGGCGCTCGGTCGTCGAGTAGCCGCGGATGTAACCCTCTTCCTTCAGCACGTCCAGCACGCGCTGGCGCAGCATCGAGCCCGGCGTGGATACGACGCTCTTGCCGCGCATCTGCGCGTTGCGGATGCGGGTGAGCATATCGCCCAACGGATCATTGATAGCCATTGTCCCGCTCCTTACCAGCTCGACTTGACCATGCCCGGAATCTTGCCGTCCGAGGCAAGGTCGCGGAGCGCGATGCGCGACATGCGCAGCTTGCGATAGTAGGCCCGCGGACGACCGGAGATCTCGCAGCGGTTGCGGATCCTCGACGGCGCGGAGTTGCGCGGCAGCTGCGCCAGCTTGAGACGCGCGTTGAACCGCTCCTCCATCGACAGCGACTCGTCGTTGGCAATCGCCTTCAGCCGCTCGCGCTTGCCGGCGAAGCGCTTCACCAGCTTCTTGCGCCGCTGATTCTTCTCGATTGCGCTCTTCTTGGCCATGTTTCGTCCGTTCCTTCGCTAATCCCCTCGCCGCGTCAGCCGCGGAAGGGGAAATTCATCGCCTTCAGCAGGGCACGCGCCTCGTTGTCGGTCTTCGCGCTCGTGCAGACCACCACGTCCATGCCCAGGATGTTGTCGACCTTGTCGTAGTCGATCTCGGGGAACACGATGTGCTCCTTGATGCCGAGCGCGTAGTTACCGCGCCCGTCGAAGCTCTTCGGGTTCAACCCGCGGAAGTCGCGCACGCGCGGCAGCGCGATCGTCACCAGACGGTCGAGGAATTCCCACATCCGCGCCTTGCGCAGCGTCACCTTGGCGCCGATCGGCATGTTCTCGCGCACCTTGAAGGTGGCGATCGACTTGCGCGCCCGGGTAACCACGGCCTTCTGGCCGGTGATCATCGCAAGCTGGTCGGCGGCGACCTGCGCCTTCTTGGAATCGTTGACGGATTCGCCGACGCCCATGTTGAGCACGATCTTCTCGATCCGCGGCACTTCCATCGGATTCTTGTAGCCGAACTCGTCGGTGAGCTGTTTGCGCACCTGGTCCGCGTAGTGGCGCTTCAGGCGCGGTTCGTAAGCTGCCTCAGCCATTGATCTCTTCTCCCGACCGCCGCGCGACGCGCACCTTGCGGCCATCCTTCAGCATCTTGAAGCCGACGCGGGTCGGCTTGTTGTCCTTCGGGTCGAGCAGCGCCAGGTTCGACAGGTGGATGCCCATCTCCTTGGCGACGATGCCGCCTTCCTGGTTGGCGGTCTGCTTCTGGTGGCGGCGCGCCACGTTGACACCCTTGACGATCGCCCGGCTCTCCGCCGGGCGCACGGCGAGCACCTCGCCCTGCTTGCCCTTGTCGCGGCCGGCCAGGACGATGACCTGGTCGCCTTTCCTGATTTTCGCGGCCATCACAGCACCTCCGGCGCGAGCGAAACGATCTTCATGTGGTTGCGCGCCCTGAGTTCGCGCGGAACGGGGCCGAAGATACGGGTCCCGATCGGCTCCTTCTGGTTGTTGACCAGCACCGCCGCGTTGCGGTCGAAGCGGATCACCGAACCGTCCGGACGCTTGATGTCCTTGGCGGTGCGCACGATGACCGCCTTCAGCACGTCGCCCTTCTTCACGCGGCCGCGCGGAATGGCTTCCTTCACCGACACCACGATGATGTCGCCGACGCCGGCGTATTTCCGCTTGGAACCGCCGAGCACCTTGATGCACATGACCCGCCGGGCGCCGGAATTATCCGCGACGTCGAGATTTGACTGCATCTGGATCATGGCTGACCTCTCATTCCTGTCCTTGCCGCCCGGCGCCGGCCACCGCTTCCCGCGGTTCGCGCGCCTTCGGGCGGGAAATCCCTATTTGCCCACCGCGCCCGTGACGACCCAGCACTTCAGCCGGGAAATCGGCGCCGTCTCCTCGATGGCGACGATGTCGCCGACCTTGTAGGCGTTCTCCGGATCGTGCGCGTGATACTTCTTGGAACGGCGCACGGTCTTCTTGAACAGCGGGTGCGTGAAACGGCGCTCGACCCGGACCACGACGGTCTTGTCGGTCTTGTCGCTGACGACCACGCCCTGCAATACGCGCTTCGGCATCTCTCAATCGTCCTCTTCAGGCCTTGGCCGCGGCGCGGCTCTTGTCGTTCAGCACGGTGCTGACGCGGGCGATGTCCCGGCGCACCTGCCTGACCCGCGCGGTGTTCTCCAGCTGGCCGGTGGCCTGCTGGAAGCGCAGGTTGAACTGCTCCTTCTTCAGCTTGCCGAGCTCGTCGGAAAGCTGGTCGGGGGTCATCCCGCGAACGTCTTCGATCTTCATCGAACCTGCTCCTATTCGCCGATGCGGCGCACGAACCGCGTCGTGACCGGCAGCTTGGCCGCGCCGAGCTCGAGCGCCTGGCGGGCGATGTCGAGCGGCACGCCGTCGATCTCGAACATGATGCGCCCCGGCTTCACCTTGGCGGCCCAGAACTCGACGCCGCCCTTGCCCTTGCCCATGCGGACCTCGGTCGGCTTCTTGGTCACCGGCACGTCCGGGAAGATGCGGATCCACACGCGCCCGGCGCGCTTCATGTGGCGCGTGATGGCGCGGCGGGCCGCCTCGATCTGGCGCGCCGTGATACGCTCCGGCTCCATCGCCTTCAGGCCGTAGGAGCCGAACGCCAGTTCCGTGCCGCGCGTCGCGACGCCGTGAATGCGTCCCTTGAACTGCTTGCGGAACTTCGTGCGCTTGGGTTGCAGCATCTTAACGTCTCCAGACTTGTGCCTTATTCAGCGCGCTGAGCCGCCTGCTCGCGACGCCCGCGGCCACCCTCGGGGCCCTCGGTCGCGCGGCGCTCGGACGCCATCGGGTCGTGCTCCATGATCTCGCCCTTGAAGATCCACACCTTGACGCCGCAGGTGCCGTAGGCGGTCACCGCGGTCGCCTCGCCGTAATCGACGTCGGCGCGCAGCGTGTGCAGCGGCACCCGGCCCTCGCGATACCACTCGGTGCGCGCGATCTCGGCGCCGCCGAGACGGCCGGCGCAGGTGATGCGGATGCCCTCGGCGCCCAGGCGGATCGCCGACTGCACCGCGCGCTTCATGGCGCGGCGGAACGCCACGCGGCGCTCCAGCTGCTGGGCGATCGACTCGGCCACCAGCATGGCGTCGATCTCGGGCTTGCGGACCTCCTGGATGTTCAGGTGAACCTCGGAGTCGGTCAGCTTCGAGATGCGGCCCTTGAGCTTCTCGATATCGGCGCCCTTCTTGCCGATGACGATGCCCGGACGCGCGGTGTGGATCGTCACCCGGCACTTCTTGTGCGGGCGCTCGATGACCTCCTTCGACAACGCGGCCTGCTTGAGCTGCTGCTGCAGCAT
>JBFWXZ010000070.1:0-14476 GCA_050186955.1 Flavobacteriaceae bacterium | reverse complement strand
GCGTGGGCGTTGCGGCCGAGCCGCTCGCGCAGCGCCTTGTCGTCGACGAGCCTCGACAGCGCGCCGGCCAGCGCGGCGACGTCGCCCGGCTCGACGAGCAGCCCGGTCTCGCCGTCGCGGACGATGTCCCCGGTGGCGCCGACGGGGGTGGCGACGACGGCGAGGCCGTGCGCCATGCCCTCGATCACCGACATCGGCAGGTTCTCGTTGAAGGAGGGCAGGACGAGGATATCGGCGTCGGCGAGCAGTCCGGCGACGCCGGCGGCCCCCACCCATCCGGGGATGGCGACGTGCTTCAGCCCATGTCCCGCCGCGGCCTTACGCGTTTCCTCGACCGCGCCGTTACCGGCGATGGTCGCGCGCCAGCCCTTGCGTGTCCTGAGTCGGGCGAGCGCCTCGACGAGCTGCGGCGTTCCCTTGCGGTTGCCGAGCTCGCCGATGAACAGGATATGCGCCGGCCCGTCGCCGCGCGGCCCGCGCTCGCCGGTCGCCGTCGCGTTGGGCAGCAGGGCGATGCGCCCGCCGGCCCGCGGAACCATCTCGCGCACCAGCGCCGCCCACGGCGTGCCGAGCAGCGCGATGCGCTGCGCATGGGCGAACAGCCCGTCGATCAGCCGCCGCTTCAGCCCCGCGCTGCCGGTCCAGAATTCGCGGAACTCCGACCCGTGCAGGTGGACGACATAGGGCAGTCGCAGCAGCCGCGAGAAATTGGCGATCACGATCTTGCGCCAGGCGCTGCCATAGGACGACAGATTGACGTGGACGACGTCCGCCCGCCCGGCGATCCGCGCCCCGGCGATGCGCAGCAGCGCCAGCGGCAGCATCCACAGCGTCGCGACGGCGTTGGGGCCGCGGCTGACGATGCGCTCTATCTCGACGTTTCCGCCATGGCCGGCCTCGAAGGCGTCGACGACGGAATCCATCAGCCGGTCGATGCCGCCGGCGCCGCCGCGCCCGGCGGGCGAGATGAGCAGGACGCGAAGCGGCCCGTCTGTCCGCCTGCCCGTCATGCCGCGCTCCCGAGGTCGCAGATGAACAGCGGCGCCTTGCCGGCGGCGGTGCGAAGGGGCGATTCCGCCAGCGTGATCTCGATCCGGAAGGAGGCCGGCAGCTTGGCGCTGATCCGGCGCATCAGCGCCGCCCGGCAGTCCTCGTCGAAATCCGCCGCCGGGATGATGATGAACTCGACGCGGTCGAAATCGCGCTGCACGATCTGCGCCGAGGCGACGCCGGGAATGTCGCGCACCATGTGGTTGAGCCCGATGATGCGCGAGCCGTCGCGCCGGCGGATATATTCGCTGGTGCGCCCGGAAACCCCGCGAAAGCCGTCGATGCCGAGGATGATGCGCTTGAGCGCCGCCGTGTCGCGCGCCTCGCCGACATCGACGACGTCGCCGGTGCGGTAGCGCAGGAAGACCTGCGCGGCGTTTCGCAGGCCCGTCGACACGAGCTCGAAGCCGGCCTCAGTGGGCAGGAACTCGACCGCGCCGTAGTCGGGGCGGAAGCGGTAGTCGCCGTCTTCCAGCGCGGTCGCGAAGGCGACGCGCTCCGCCTGGCCGTAGATGTCCAGCATCGCCCCGCCGAGCCGGTCGCGGACCCGCGCCCGCAACCCCTCGGGCGGCGTCTCGCAGGAGGTCACGCAAAGCGGCACCGAAAGCCGCTCGCCGCCGTCCTCGAGATAGGAGACGAGCAGCTCCGCCGCCGAGGTGAAAGCGAACAGGATGTCGGGCTTGAAGTCGCGGATGAGCTTTGCATAGTCGCGCCAGCTCTCGCGGCTGAGATGCGGCGCCGACATCGCGATCGACGTCGGCGAGACCTGCCGCCAGAACGGCGCGTCGTGGTCGTCGGCGTCGAGGATGGTGTCCGCCTTGAGCATCATCGCCCGCGCCCGCACCGGGTCGGGCCCGGCTTGCGCGATCACGTGGTCGACGGTCGCCTGCTCGTAGATCACCGAATAGGCCGAGCGCCGGAGCACCAGCGGCACGCCCGTCGAGCCACTGGTGGTGGCGCGCGAGGTGCCTCTTTCGGAGCCGGCGAGGAAGCGCCTGTAGTCGGCGCGGATCGCCGCCTTGTCGAGCAGCGGAATGTCGTCGGGGTCCGTCAGCTCGCCGAGGCCGGCATAGTGCGGGGCGCGGGTCGCCCGCGCGACCATCGCCCGCAGCCGCGTCCGCTGGCGCGCCGAGCGCTCCTCGAGCGGCAGCCGGTCCTCCGCCGCGATCTCGGCCCGCAGCCGGTGATAGAGCCCCGGCGGGCGGCGGATCAGCGAATCGAGCAGCGCCGAGCGCTTCATCAGGCTGGTGACGTCTCTCATGGCCTCCCCCTCATGCCGCCGCGCCCCGGCCCTGGATCTCCCACGGCGCGGCGAGGAACGCCGCGAGCGAGAAGCCGCATATCCTGAGCGTTCCGAGATAGACCGCCGCGAGGACGAGGCCGCCGCCGGCAGCCTGCGCGAGCGGCCCCCAGCCGTGCAGCGCGTCGGAGGCGAGGCGCGCCGCCAGCCCGCCAAGCACGGCCGCCGCCGCGATCTCCGCCAGCCGCCGCCACGGCAGCGCGAAGCGCAGCACGGTGAAGGAGGTCGCCGCCGAGGCGAGGAGGGCGATGCCGGTTCCCGCGAGGAAGGCCCAGGCGGCGCCCGCGAGGCCGTGGGCGTCGATCAGGATCATGCTCGCCGCGAGGCCGGCGACGGCGGCGGGAAGCATGTACCCGATCAGCCGGCCGGTCGCCTTGGTCATGTGGAAGCTGTTGTCGAAGACGAAGCTCTTGAGGCTGACGAGCAGCGCGCCGCCGGCGATCCACGGCACGATGGGCGCCGCCTCGGTGGCGAATTGCGGGGCGAAGAGCACGCGCGCCAGCGGATCGGCGAGCGCCCACAGGCCGGCCGCCGCCGCCGCCCCGACCGCGCTCATGCTCGAGAGCAGGGCCGTCTGCGCCCGCGCGACGCTGTCGAGCCCGCCCTTGTTGGCGAGCTCGGCGAGCTTGGGGAAGGTGTAGGTGTTGAGCGCCCCGAGGAACAACGCCACCGGCTGCCGCCCGAGGGCGAAGGCGGCGGCATAGATGCCGACCGCCGCCGGCCCTTCCCAGGCGTTGAGGATGAAGCGGTCGAACCACCCGAAGGCGAAGCTCAGGAACGACACCGCGGCCACCGGCAGGCCGAAGCGCAGCGCCGCCGAGTAGCCGTGCCTGGGCCGTCGGGGCGCTGGCTGTCCGCGCATGTTGCGCGCGAGGCCGAGCCCGGCGACGAGGGCGGTGGTGAGCGCCAGCGCCAGCGCCGGCGCGGCGTAGCCGCCGGCCCACGCGGCGGCGCCGGCGACGGCGGGAACCGCGACCAGCGAGCGCGAAAGCTCGATCGCCGTGAAGCCGGCATGGTCCTTGCGCTGCTGGCTGAGCGTCAGCGCGACGCGCAGCAGCGCGAAGGAGGCGACATAGGCGATGGTGGAGAGCGCGAAGACGCCCGGATTGCCGCCGTCGGCCGCGAAGGCGACGCCGATGGCGACGAGGAAGGCGGCGAGCGTCGACGCCGTCATCAGCGTGAACATCCGCCCGAGCCTTACCGCGCGCAGGCGGTCGCGGCCCGATTCCTCGCGCAGATAGAGGATGCGCACCCAGTTGCTCATCGACATGTCGAGGATCTCGCCGGTGGCGACGACGAGCGCGAACAGGCCGTAATTCTCCGGCGTCAGCAGCCGCGTCAGCACCACCAGCACCACCAGCATGGCGAGCCGGCCGGCGATGGTCGAGGCGAGGTAGAGCAGGTAGGGCGCGCGGCGCATCGATGGCTACCCGCGTCGTTCGGGACCGGGATGGCTCACTTGCCGTCCGCCGCCGCCCGGCAGATGGGTCCTGACGATCTCGCCGGCCAGCAGCAGGGCGTAGATCGCGTTCGTGCGGAGATAGCGGCCGGCGAGCCGGCGCGGCTCCTGGATCATCCGGAAGAACCACTCCATGCCGAGCCGGCGCACCAACACGGGGGCGCGCCGCGTATGGCCCGCCACCACGTCCAGCGAGCCGCCGATGCCCATCACGAAGGGAACTTTCGCCGCCTGCCGGTGCGCCGCCATGAAGCGCTCCTTGCGCGGCGTCGGCATGGCGACGAACAGGCAGTCGGCGCCGCTTCGCGCGATCCGCGCGACGACATCGCGCTCCTCCGCGGCGGTGAAGTAGCCGTGCTGCGTGCCGGCGAGTTCGAGGCCCGGGTGGCGCGCCGCGAGGCGCGCCGTGGCGGCGTCGAGGACCTCCTGCGTCGCGCCCAGCAGGAACGGCCGGAAGCCGCCCTTGGCGCATTCGCCCATCAGCCGCTCGAAGAGGTCGATGCCGGAAACCTTCTCGCAGTTTCCCCGCCCGGTGGCGCGCAGGCCGAGGACGATGCCGGCGCCGTCGATGCCGATGATGTCGGCTTCGCGGATGTCGTCCGCCAGCGTCGCGTCGGCGCGGGCGTTGACCAGCTTCGCGACGTTCAGCGCCACGTGATAGCACGCACGCCGGTCGCGCATCGCGCGGACGGCCCGCCCGGCGGTCTCCTCGAGGTCGAGCAGGTCGACGGGAAAATTCAGGAAGCTCGTGCGCATGAGACCGCCGCGAAGCTGCCCGCCGCCGTATCCAGCACCGCCGCGATGTCGGCCGGCAGGATGCCCGCCGGATCGACGATCGTCTTTCCGGCGAGGGCGTCGGGGGCGAGGTTCGTGAACGAGGAATGGGCGCAGAGCAGGGCGACGAGGCCCGCGCCGTCGAGCGCTTCCGCCGTCGGCGCAAGGCGCACGTTGCGGAACCGCGCCAGCGCCGGCGGCAGCTCGTCGATGAACGGGTCGGCGATCAGGATGTCGCCGGCGAATTCGCGCGCCACCAGCTCCGCCACGTCGACCGCCGGGCTCTCGCGCAGATCGCCTATATCGGCCTTGTAGGCGAGGCCGAGCAGGGCGACCGACTTGTCCCCGCGCTGCGAGGCGAGGCCGAGGATCTGCCGCGCGACCCAGGCCGGCTTGCCGTCATTGACCTTGCGCGCCGCGGCGATCAGCGGCGTCAGTTCGGGCGCCGCCTCGTGCACGAACCACGGGTCGACGGGAATGCAGTGGCCGCCGACGCCGGCGCCCGGGCGCAGGATGTTGACGCGCGGATGCTTGTTGGCGAGCGCGATGATCTCGCGCACGTCGAGGCCGAAATGCGCCGCCACCAGCGAGACCTCGTTGGCGAAGGCGATGTTGACGTCGCGATAGGCGTTCTCCAGCAACTTGGAGAGTTCGGCCACCTTGGCGCCGGTCGTCGAGATCTCGCCGTCCACCGCGCGCCGGTAGAGGTTGCGCGCGACCCAGGCGCTGCGACGGTCGAGTCCCCCGATGATGCGGGCGTTGTTGCGAAGCTCGTTGAGCGTGTTGCCCGGCAGCACGCGCTCCGGGCAGTAGGCGAGGTGGATGTCGGACTTCTCCGGCCGCTGGTGCGGGAAGCTCAGGTCGGGACGCAGCCCCGCCAGCAGCTCCGAGATCGCCTGCGTGGTGCCGACCGGGCAGGTGGATTCGATGACCACCAGATTGCCGGGCGCCAGCGCCGGCGCCAGCGAGCGCGCCGCCGACTCGACATAGGAGATGTCCGACGACTTGTCCTCGCGGATCGGCGTCGGCGTCGCGATGATGAACATCTGCGCCGGCTTGCAGTCGGCATGCGCGCGCAGCGACCCCTTCGCAACCATCGCGCGAATGAGGTCGGCGACTTCCGGCTCCGCGATATGCGTCTCGCCGCGGTTGACCGCCTCGATGCGGGCGGCGTCGATGTCGTTGCCGTTTACGCGGAACCCGCGAGAGGCAAGGAGGGCTGCGGTCGGGAGACCGACATAGCCGAGACCGACGACGGTCGCCGAGAGTTTGCCTGATGCCATGACAGCAAGTCCTTCACGATGCGTTCGCACGCGCGGCCATCGCCATACGGGTTCTTGCCGCTGGCCATCGCGTGGTAGGAATCCGGATTGTCGAGCAGTTCGAATACGTTGTTGACGATGCTTTCGGGGTCGGTGGTGACCAGCCGGGCCACCCCGGCATGCACGCCCTCCATGCGCTCGCTGGTGTCGCGCATGATCAGCACCGGCTTGTTGAGCGAGGGCGCTTCCTCCTGGATGCCGCCGGAATCGGTCAGGATCAGGTGGGCCCGGCCCATCAGATAGACGAAGGCCTTGTAGTCAAGCGGCTCGACCAGCACGACATTGTCGAGGCCGCCGAGATTCTCGTAGACCGGCTTCTGCACGTTCGGGTTGAGGTGGACCGGGTAGCAGACCTGCACGTCCTCGCGCTCGGCGATGCGGGCGATGGCCTTGCAGATGCGCTCGAAGCCGTCGCCGAAGCTTTCGCGCCGGTGCCCGGTGACCAGCACCAGGCGGCGGTTGCCGTTGAGCCAGGAGAAGCGCTCCGCCAGTTCGCGCGCATAGGCGCCGTTGCGCCGGGTGACCTCGGCATGGGTCATGCGCAGCGCGTCGATCACCGTGTTGCCGGTGACGACGATGGAGCTTTCCGGATGCCCTTCCTTGAGCAGGGCGTCGCGGGCGTCGGCGGTCGGCGCGTAGTGGCGCGTCGCGATGACCGAGGTCATCCGCCGGTTCGCCTCCTCGGGCCACGGGCTATAGAGATTGCCGGTGCGCAGGCCCGCCTCGACATGGCCGACCGGCACCGAGCGGTAGAAGGCGGCCATCGCCGCCGCCCAGCTCGTCGTCGTGTCGCCCTGGACGAGGACGATGTCCGGCCGGAAGTCGGCGAGGATCGGGTCCAGCCTGTCGACGATGCGCACGAAGACGTCGTTGAGCGTCTGGTTCGGCTGCATGACGTCGAGGTCGTAATGCGGCTTCAGGCCGAAGCTCTTCATGACCTCGCTCAGCATTGTCTTGTGCTGGCCGGTCACGCAAATGCGTGCGTCGACGCTGGGCGTGCCGGTGAGCGCTGCCGCCACCGGCGCCATCTTGATGGCCTCGGGGCGCGTACCGAATATCTGCAGGACCTTCACGATGGATGCCTTCCTCAACGGGATGTGCCGTGAATACTAGGCATCTCGCATTTGAATAAAAATGCCGGATAATGGTGAAAATCGAGCTATTCGGAGTTAAGGTTACGTTAAACGGTAAATGCGTAAACGCGTTTGGTTAATATGTAGAAGTAACGTTAATGCCCGAATAAGCGCATATGTACTATATGAATATTCTTTTCGGATAAACCGCGCGGTATAAATCCCTTCGTGTACAGCCACGAAAAGGTCGGCGCGATGCGCGGTTTGCGAACCCGGGTGAACTGGTACAGGACGAGGCTCGCCGCCTTCGAGCGCGGCGAGATCGCCTTCCGCGTCGGCGAGGCCCTGCGCCGCTGGCGCTGGAAGTCGAAGCCGGCGGACTGGCGCGACTATGCCGGCATCGGCGACGGCGAGGCCGGCGGCTTCGCCTCGCTGCGCGCCGCGCTTTCGGCCGCGACGCCGGAGGCCGAGCGCTTCGCCGGCGACGCCGCGGCGCTGAGGGAGGGGACGCTCGTCTTCCTCGGCAAGCCCTGGCTGCCGCTGCTCGACGGGGACGGCGCCGTCGATCCCCGCTTCTGGTTCCACGATCCGCTGACCGGCCGCCGCTGGCCAGGCGCCGAGACGCCGGCCTTCTCCGTGCCGCTGCGCTGGACCGGCGAGACCATCGGTGACGTCAAGTTCGTCTGGGAGCCGAACCGCCTGCAGTTCCTCCACGGCGCCGCCGCCCACCTGGCGCTGTCCGGCGACACCGCGACGCGCGAGGCGCTGCTGGCGGTCGTTCGCGCCTGGGCCGCCGCCAATCCGCCGGCGCGCGGCGTCAACTGGACCTCGGGCATCGAGCTTTCGATGCGCATGGTCTCGCTCGCCCTCGTGCTCGCCGCCCTCGATCCGGCGACGCTTGCGTCCGAGGACCGCATCCTTTTCCGCCGCCTCGCCGCGGCGCATGGCCGCCAGCTCGAGGCCTTCCCCTCGCGCTTCTCCTCGGCCAACAACCACCGCATCGCCGAGGGGCTCGGCCTGATCCTCTGCGCGCGGATGGCGCCGGACCTCGCGGAGGCCCCCGGCTGGCTGCGCGCCGGCCGCGCCATCGTCGAGCAGGAGACCCTGCGCCAGATCGCGCCCGACGGCGTCGGCCTCGAGCAGTCGCCCACCTACCAGGCCTTCGTCATGGAGATGATCGCCCTGTCCGGCGTCCTGCTCGGCGAGGACGGCGAGGGGCTGAGCCGCGCCGCCACCGCGCGTCTCGAGGTCGCCGTGTCGTTCCTCGCCGCGCTCTGCGACGAGGCGCTGAACGTGCCCGCCATCGGCGACGACGACGAGGGCCGGGTGATCGCCTCGCCGCGCGGCGGCGAGACGCACTATGTCGCCGCCGTCGCAGAGGCCGTCGCCGGTTTCCTCGGCGCGCCGGAGCGGGCGCGCGGCGGTGCCGGCAACGCGCTGCGCATCGCCTTGCTGGGCGGCGATCCCGCCGCATCTGCCGAGACGCCGCCGGAGAGCTGGCGCACCGAGATGCAGGTCTATCCCGACGGCGGCTACACCGTCGTGCGCGATTTGCACGAGGGCAGCCGGCTGCATCTCGTCTTCGATCACGGCCCGCTCGGCTTCGGCACGCTGGCCGCCCACGGCCACGCCGACGCCCTGGCGCTCTGGCTGTCCGTCGACGGCACGCCCGTCTTCGTCGACGCCGGGACCTGGCTCTACCACGCCGGCGGCGAGCAGCGCTGCCTGCTGCGCGAGGCCGCCGCCCACAACACGCTCACCATCGCCGGCAGGTCGCCGAGCCAGGCGCGCGGCGCCTTCGGCTGGGGATCGCGGGCCGACGCCTCCTTCGCCGCCGCCCGCACCGGCCATCAGTGGGAGATCGCCGGCAGCCACGACGGCTACCGCGCCGATTTCGGCGCCGCGCATCTGCGCCGCGTCTCCCGCCGCCCCGGCGGCATCGCCATCGTCGATACGCTCGAGGGGGCGGGCGAGGTGTTGCCGGTGTCGCTGCGCTTCCTGCTCAACCCGGCGCTCGACCTGCGCTGCGACGGCCGCCACGCCACCGTGTCGCTGAAGGACAGGCCGCTGCTGCGCATCTCGGCGCCTGCCGGGTTCCTCGCCGAATGCCGGGGCGCGGCGGACGGCGTCGTCTATTCGCCGTCTTTCGGCGAGCTGAAGCCGGGGCTCGAGCTGCGCCTCAGCGGTGCCGCGCTGCCCCGCGCGGTGATGGAAACGACCATCGAGGCCGCCGCGGCGGCCGATCATGTCCAGCCGTTCCAGGTCGTCGCGGGCGGCAATGTCGCCCCGTTCCGGAAACAAGAAAGGGTCTGAGCGATGAACTTCCCGATGGGTGATCGCGAATCCAATCTGGCGCTGCCGATGCCGGTCGCCGGCGCGGCGCAGCCCGATATCCGGGTCGTCGACCTGCGCTCCGTCTTCGGCGTCATCTGGCGCGGCCGCAGGCGCATCGTCGCCTTCGCCGTCGTCTTCGCGCTGCTCGCCGCCGCGATCGCCCTGGCGATCCCCTCCAGATACGAGGCAACGGCCAGCCTGCTGGTCGATCCGCGCGGCGTGAAGGTGCTGCGCGACGACGTGACCGACCGCCTGAACTCGGCCGACACGGCGATCGCCGAGGCCGAGAGCCAGGTCGGCATGGTGCGCTCCAACGACGTGCTGAAGGAGGTCGTGCGCCGCGCCGGCCTCGCCGACGATCCCGAATTCGGCAACCCGCCGCCCTCGATCCTCGATCCCGTTCTCTCGCTGCTGCCCGGCGGCGGCGACATCAGCCGCGAGCGCCTCGCCCTGCGGGCGCTGGACGAGGCCGTGTTCGCCGGCCGCAGCGAGATGACCTATGTCATCGACGTCACCGTCACCACGCAGGACCCCGAGAAGTCGGCGAAGCTCGCCAACATGATCGCCGAGGTCTATCTGGAGCGCGTCCGCGACGCGCGCGCGGAGATCGTGCGCCGCTCGTCGACCGCGCTGGAGGCCCGCCTGCAGGAGCTCCGCGACCGCGTCACCGCCAGCGAGCGACGCGTCGAGGACTACCGCAAGGCCAACGACATCTCGAGCGCCAACGGCCAGCTCGTGGTCGGCCAGCAGTTGCAGGAGCTGACCCAGGAGCTGTCGCGCGTCGAGGGCACCGTCGCCGATCTCGAAACCCGCTACGGCGAGGTCGAGCGCCTGCGCTCGCAGAGGCTGTCGCCGGAATCGCTCAGCGAGTCGCTGGCGTCGCAGACCATCAGCGGCCTGCGCAACCTGCTCGCCGAGGCGCGCTCGCAGCTTTCCACCTACGAGGTGACGCTCGGCGCGCGCCATCCGCAGCTTCTCGAGGCGCGCGCCAATGTCGCGCAGATCGAGGGACAGATCCGCGCCGAGCTCGACCGCATCGCCCAGGGCCTGAAGATCGAGCGCGACCGCGCGATTGCCCGCCGCGACGTGCTGCGCGGCCGCATCGAGACGCTGAAGTCGAACGTCTACGAGACCAACGACGTCAGCCTCGGGCTGGAGGAGCTGCAGCGCCAGGCCAAGTCCGACCGCGACGTCTACGAGGCGTTCCTGTCGCGCGCCAGCGAGCTGTCGGAGCAGGAATCGGTCGACACCAGCAATGCCCGCGTCATCTCCGCCGCCGTGCCGCCGCTCAAGAAGAGCTGGCCGCCGCGCAGCATCCTGACGCTCGCCGCCGCGCTGTTCGGCGGCATGGTCGGCGTCGGCTACACGCTGCTGCGCGAGCAGTTCAACCCGACCGTCATCGGCGCGCGCCAGATCGCGCAGGATACCGGCCTGCCGGTGCTCGCCGAGGTCTCGCGCGCCGAGCTCGCCGGCGACTACCGGCCGAAGCCGGGGGCGCGCGGCGCCCTCGACCAGCTCTACAACCGCATCGCGCGCACGCCGGAAGGCCCGGCGCGCTGGGTCTTCGTGTCCGCCGTCGACGGCGACCGCATGCCCGCCGGCGCGGCGCTCGCCTTCATCGCCAGCGCGGCGGAGAGCGGCGACCGCCTGCTCGTCGTCGACGCCGACACCCGCGCCGGCCACCTGACGCGGCTGTTCGGGCTGGAGGGCGAGCCGGGGCTCGCCGAGCTGCTGCAGAGCGGCGACGCGGTCGCCGCGACCCATGTGATCTCCGACGATCCGGCGGTGCATTTCGTGCCGCGCGGCGGCTCGGAGGCCAATGGCCGCGCGCTCCAGTGGCCGATGCGCAAGATCGTCAACCAGAGCGACCAGCAGTTCGACATGGTGCTGGTCAATGGCGGCGACCTGTGGTCGTCGAGGACGCATCGCGGCCTCGTCGCCGCCGCCGACAGCGTGATCCTGATGGCCGAGCTGGCCGCCACCCGCACCGAGGACATCTCCGAGGCCGCCCGTTCGCTGTCTGCTGCCGGCGCGCGCGTCGGCGGCGTCGTGCTCGTGGTGTGAAAAAAGCCGCTTCGGGGTTTTCCGCAGCGGCAGCCTTGGAATAATATCCGCCATCCTTGGCTTCGGGGCGCGGCGGCGTGAACATTTTCGAGAAAGCCCATGTCTTTCATCGGGCCTGGCGTTACAGGAGTCGCTCCGAGCGTTCCGAGGTCGCGTTCCTGCTCGCGCAGAATCTCGAGGGCCGCACCCTGATCGACGTCGGCGCCCACAAGGCCGCCTTCACCTACTGGATGCAGAAGAAGGCCGGCGCGAGCGGCCGCGTCGTCGGATTCGAGCCGCAGCCCGAGCTGGTGATGTATCTCGCCGGCGTCTCGGCGGCCTTCGGCTGGCGCAACGTCGCCATCGAGCAGCTCGCGCTGTCCGACCATGAGGGAGAGGCGGTGCTCGTGCGCCCGCGCAGCCATTGGGGCGGCGCCGGCATCGACGTCGAGTGGGAGGAGGGCGACGCCGACCGGTTCTCCGTGCCGATCACGACGCTCGACGCCTATCTGGCGCGCCACGCCGGGCTGCCGCCGGTCGGCTTCATGAAGATCGACGTCCAGGACCACGAATATTCGGTGGTGCGCGGCGCCGAGGCGGTGCTGAAGCGGGACCGGCCGCTGGTTCTGCTGGAGAGCCTGGACGACGTGTTCTCCAGCGGCAGGATCGACGGCTTCATGACCGGGATCGGCTATTTCGGCCACTTCTTCTACGAGGGCGGGGTGATGCCGCTGGAGAGGCTGCCGGAGCTTCGGTCGAGGATCGACGCGCCCTATCTCAACTACCTCTACGCGCCAAAGCGCCTCGGCGGTCAATAGGCGTTGTTGTAGGCGCGGATCGAGAAGACGGTCCGGACCAGGATCTTCAGGTCGAGCGCTAGCGACCAGTTGTCGAGATAGTAGAGGTCGCAGACGACGCGCGCCTTCATCTTCTCGTCGGTGTCGGTTTCCCCGCGCAGGCCGTTGATCTGCGCCCAGCCGGTGATGCCCGGCTTCACGTTGTGCCGCCGCGCATAGCTCGCCACCCGCTGCTCGTAGTAGCGGTTGTGGCTCACCGCATGCGGCCGCGGGCCGACCAGCGACATGTCGCCGGCGATGACGTTGAAGAGCTGCGGCAGCTCGTCGAGATTGGTTCGCCGCAGGAAGGCGCCGACGCGGGTGATACGCTCGTCGTCCCTGGTCGCCTGACGGATGTGGCCGGCGTCCTCCATCGTCGTCATGGTGCGGAACTTGAAGATGCGGAACGGCTCCTGGTTGAAGCCGTAGCGCGCCTGCCGGAATAGCGCCGGACCGTGGCTCTCGAGGCGGATCGCCGCCGCGATCGCCAGCATCAGCGGCGACAGGACGATTGTCGCCGCCGTCGCGGCGGTGAGGTCGAAGGCGCGCTTCGCGAACAGGTCGAGTGGCGTCAGTCGCGGCCTTGTCAGCACGATCGCCTGCGCCTGGCCGACCGACGACAGGCCGATGTCGCGGAAGCGGCGGAAAATCGGCTCCTGCAGCAGGTGCAGCGCCGCCGGCACGGTTTCCAGTGCGTCGACGCAGCGCTCGACGAGGGCGCTCTCCCGCATCGGGATCGCCAGCACGATGTCGTCAGGCTCGAGCTCGCGCGCCCGCTCCACCGCGCGGGCGACGATGCGCTCGGCGTCGCCATCGCCCTCGGGCAGGACGATGGCGTCGATGACCCTGAGCCGCTGGGCGCCGGGCGGGTTGGCGGCGACGAAGTCGCGGATTTCGCTCTCCCGCCCGATCACGAGGACGCGCCGCGCCTCGACATTGCCGCTCACCGACAGGCGGCGGACCGCCGCCGAGAGCATGCGATAGGCGAGGGCGGCGACGATCAGCCCCGCCGGATAGCTGAGGATGACCGCGCCGCGCGACAGCGCGTCGGTCTGCTTGGTCACGAAGGCGAGCAGGATGGCGGCGACGAAGGCGGCGTTCCATGCCGAGAAGATCGTGTTGAACCGCCGGCCGCGGGCCAGCGCCTCGATCTCGTAGAGGCCGCCGGCGACCCCGAGGCCTGCGAAGACGAGGCCGGCGAGGCCGGCGAAGTTCAGCGCCCGCAGCGCGTCGCCGGAGGTCCCGTAGGCGAACTGGTGATAGGCGACGTGGCTGAGGACGACCCCGGCGACGATGGCGCCGACATGCGCCAGCATCGCCGTCAGGGCGACGGTGCCGGAACCCAACGTCCATCTGCGGGACACATTCTCCATGCGGCCGTTCCACTCCGGGACAGTCCGGACGCCATGCGCGCCGGTTCGCTTCACCGGCTGCAATCGCGATGCCAGCGCTTGACCGCCGGCGACGCGCCGCGCGAGGCTCGCCCGTCCGCGATAAAACGGGAGCCTGCCCATGCAGGGGGTCGTCGCCGCCATCATCACGCCCGTTGATCCGGCCGGCGTGCCCGATGCGGGACGCCTGGCGGACCTCGCCTGCGACCTGCTGGAGAACGGTTGCGATGGCCTCAACGTGCTCGGCACAACGGGGGAGGCGACGTCCTTCTCGCGCGGGGAGCGCGGCGCGCTGATGAGCGAGGTGGCGAAGGCCGGCCTGCCGATGCACCGCCTCGTCGTCGGCACCGGCGCCGCCGCCACCTCCGACGCCGTCTGGCTGACCCGCCACGCCGGCGAGCTGGGCTTTGCCGGCACGCTCGTCCTGCCGCCCTTCTATTACAAGGGCGTCTCCGGGGACGGGCTGCTGCGCTACCTCGACGAGATCGTCGAGGGATCGTCTATCCCGCTGTATCTCTACAATTTCCCGGCGCTGAGCGGCATCGCCTGGCCGCCGGCGCTGGTGGCGCGGCTCATCGCCGCCTTTCCCGGCCGCATCGCCGGGCTGAAGGATTCCTCCGGCGACATGGCCTATGCGCGCGAGATCGCGGCGATCGACCCGGCGCTGCGGGTGTTTCCCTCCACCGAGGCCTGTTTGCTGGAGGCCAGGGCGGGCGACTTCGCCGGCTGCATCTCGGCGACCGCCAACGTCAATGCCGATCTCTGCGCGCGCGCCTTCCATGACGGCGACGGCGAGGCGCTGGCGACCGCCGTCGCCATCCGCGCGATGTTCGACGGGCAGCCGCTCGTCGCCGCCGACAAGGCGCTGGTGTCGCGGCTGCGCGGCGATCCGGC
>JBFWXZ010000069.1:0-14576 GCA_050186955.1 Flavobacteriaceae bacterium | reverse complement strand
CTCGACCGGCGTGCACGGCGCCAACCGCCTCGCCTCCAACTCGCTGCTCGAGGCGGTCGTCTTCGCCGCGCGCATCGCCGCCGATATCGGCGGGCTGATAGCCGAGGACGGGCCGCGCGACACCGCGAGGATCATTCCCGGGGCGGAGACGGCGGAACTCTTCGACGACAGCGCCGACATCGAGACGCTGCGGCGCACGATGAGCGACCATGTCGGCGTCGTGCGCAACGCCGGCGGCCTCCGGCGGGCGCTCTCGGTGATGGAGGCGCTGGAGCATGGCGGCGGCTCCTCGGTGCGCTTCCGCAACATGCTGGTGACGGCGCGGCTGATGGCGATGGCGGCGCTCAGGCGCGAGGAAAGCCGCGGCGGCCACTACCGCGACGACTTCCCCGACCCGCTGCCCGGCTTCGCCCACCGCACCTACACGACGCTGCGGGCGACCGACCGCGACATCGACGCGCTGCTCCGCGAGGAAGACCATGCCGAAGCCGTACCGGCCTGATCCCGCCCGGCCTGATCCCGGTACATTGCCCGGCACGCTGGTCGCCGAGGCGGTGGCGCGCGCGCTGGCCGAGGATCTCGGGCTCGCCGGCGACGTCACCACCAACGCGACGATCGCCGCCGACGCCTCGAGCAAGGGCACGATAGGCTCGCGCGCCGACGGCGTGGTGGCCGGCATCGAGGTCGCCCGCGAGGCGTTCCGGCAGGTCGACCCGCGCATCCGCTTCGAGGCGGGCATCGGGGACGGCGCGACGGTCGGGCGCGGCACCACGGTCGCGAAGCTGTCCGGCCCCTCGCGCGGCATCCTGTCGGCGGAGCGCGTCGCCCTCAACTTCCTCTGCCACATGAGCGGCATCGCGACGCTGACGGCGCGCTATGTCGAGGCGGCGAAGGGCACCGGGGCGCGCATCTGCTGCACCAGAAAGACCAATCCGGGGCTGCGCGCCTTCGAGAAATACGCCGTGCGCTGCGGCGGCGGCTCATCGCACCGCTACGGGCTGTTCGACGCGGTGCTGATCAAGGACAACCACATCGTCGCCGCCGGCGGCGTCGGCAAGGCGCTGACGGCCGCGCGCAGATCCGTCGGGCATCTGGTGAAGATCGAGATCGAGGTGGACTCGATCAAGCAGATACCCGCCGCGCTCGACGGCGGCGCCGACGTCGTCATGCTCGACAACATGAAGCCGGCGGAACTGGAAAAGGCCGTGGCGCTGATCGCCGGCCGCGCGCTGGCCGAGGCCTCGGGCGGGGTCAATCTCGACACGGTGCGGGCCATCGCGGAATCCGGCGTCGACCTCATCTCGGTCGGCGCGCTGACCCACTCGGCCCCGGTCCTCGACCTCGGCCTCGACTTCTCCTGAGCCTGCCGGAGCGGGCGGGCTTCCTTCGAAGCGGCTTGTGAACGCCGCATCACCGCGACTGGATTCCGGCCTTCGCCGGAATGACGGGTAGTGGCAAGGCATCAGCCCCGATCGTCATCACCGGGCTCGACCGGGCAATCCATTCCGCGAGCGCTTCGGCAGACCGGACGGCCGCGCTTGTCGAACGGACAGTGGAATGGATCACCGGGTCGAGCCCGGTGATGACGCCGGGTGTGGGGGGTTCCATCCTTCGAGACGGGCCTGCGGCCCTCCTCAGGATGAGGCGGGAGTATGCGGTTGGTCTATTATCCGGCCGTCGGCTCGAAGCCACCAGCGTTCAATCCTGAAAACGCGCCATCGGCGGGTTTTTCGTAACGGGTCTCACCCTCATCCTGAGGTGCGAGGCGAAGCCGAGCCTTTTAAAGGATGGGCCAAGAACGTTGCATCGCTATTGCTGGATTCTTAGCCTTCGCCGGAATGACGGGTAGTGTCGAGGTATCAGCCCCAGTCGTCATTGCCCGGCTCGACCGGGCAATCCATGCCGCTAGTGCTTCGGCAGACCGGACGGCCGCGCTTGTCGAACGGACAGCGGAATGGATCACCGGGTCGAGCCCGGTGATGACGCCGCGGATGGGGCTCCATCCTTCGAGGCGCGACGACCCGCGTCCGCGACGGTGAGGCGAAGGCCGTAGCGCGAACCCCTAGTAGCGGTCCTCGAAGTAGAAGATGTGCTGGCCGATGCGGTCGAGGCGCTCCATGTAGCGGCTCCAGCGCGGCCGGACGTAGTTGGCGTGATAATGCGTCGCGGCGCCGATCTTCTTCAGCCAGCCCTCGCCGGCCATGGTGTGCTCGGCGATGCGGGTGGCGATCTCCCACGCGCCCTGGTCGCGGATGCGGTCGGCCTTGCCGTCGCAGGCGAAGGAGAACTGGCAGCGGTTGCGCCATTTGACGTTCTGGTAGACGACGCCGCAGATGGTGTTCGGATAGGTCGGATTCTCGACCCGGTTCATGATGACCTGGGCGACGGCGCGCTGGCCGAGTTCGGGCTCGCCGCGCGCCTCGAAATAGATCGCGGTGGCGAGGCAGTGATGCTCGCGCTCGTATTCGGCCGTATGCAGCTCGCGGCGCACCAGCGTCTCCAGCACGCCGGGCAGCGTCACCTTGGTGAAGGAGATGCCGTCGGCGGGCAGCAGCGAGGCCAGCGTGCTGCCGCGGCGCACATGGCGAGTAGCGACGAAGCTCGAAGGCTTCGGCGAGGCGGCGCTGCTCTCCATGATGGCGACAGGCAGGCGGAACGCGCCGGTGGCGGTAGCGGCGACGCGGCGCGGCTTTGCCGGCGTCCTAGCCTTGACCGCGAGACGGTCCTCCTTGCCCCCGCCATCCCCATCGCCCGCACCGTCCCCTTCGGCGGCGGCGATGGAGCCGGTCACCATGTCGTCGGCGTCGGCGTCGGCGATGATGGCGCCGATGTCGCGGACGCCGGTGATGCGGACCGGCGTCGGGCGGCGCTTGAGCAGCACGTTGGCGCGCTCGGCGAAGCTCGCCGTCATGTCGGCCTGGAGCGCCGCGGCGTCGCGTTCGGGCGGCGGCAGGGTCGCCTGGCTGGTGCCCATGGCGACGAAGAAGATCGCGAGGAGGAAGGGAGAAAGACGGGCCCCGAACGGACCGGACCCGATCCGGCGGCGCAGTGCGCCACCGCCAACGCTGTACTTACGCAAGACGCTTTTCCCCGACTACGCAACAACACATCCGCGAAGACGGCACCCCGCATGCTACGCGCGAGAAACCGCCCCGGCGCCGGCTTCCCCCCGAAGGCCCGGCACGGTTGCGGAGTCTCGCGTAAAATTCTTGACCTCCGGTTAACCTTGAAAATCGGTAATTTCCGGGCCGCGGGGACTAGTTGGGGTCGAGCGCGGCGGCGAGCGCCGCCATGCGGGCGAAGGGGCCGGCCGCGCCCCGCCGCATGTCGCCGGCGCGCTTCAGCCCGTCGCGGCCGTAGCGGTCGCGGACGAAATCCTCCACCCAGGCGTCGCACTGGGCGCGGCGGCGGGCGGCGAACCCGTCTCCGCCGAGCCGCTTCCAGTGGGCCTCCAGCGCTTCCTCGAGGCCGGAGAAGCCGTCCTTTTCCGCCGACGAGACGACGAGCACGGCGGGCTTTCGCGCCGCGTCGCCGGCGAGGCTCAGCGCCCCCTCGACATCGGCGCGGGCGCGGATCGCCGGCTTGCCGAGATCGCCCTTGGTGACGACGAAGATGTCGGGGAGCTCGGTGATGCCGGCCTTCATATATTGCAGGCTGTCGCCGGAGCCCGGCTGCACGCAGAGGATCACGCAGTCGGCGACAAAGCCGATATCGGCCTCCGACTGGCCGATGCCGACGCTCTCGACGATGACGCGGTCGAAGACGGCGCGCATCAGCACCATGCCGGCCACCGCATGGGCGGAGAGCCCGCCGAGGCGGTCGCGTGCGGCCATCGAGCGCACGAAGGCGCCGGCGTCGTCGGGATCGGTGCGGATGCGGGTGCGGTCGCCGAGCAGTGCGCCGCGGGTGAAGCGCGAGGAGGGATCGACGGCGATGACGCCAACGCTCAGCCCCTCGCCGCGCCAGCGCGCCACCAGCGCGTTGGTCAGCGTCGACTTGCCGACGCCGGGCGGGCCGGTGACGCCGACGACGAGGGCCTTCGGGCTGGCCGTGGCCACGTCGAGCAGCCGGATCACGCCGGGATCGCCGGCGCGCGTCTCGGCAAGGGTCAGCGCCTCGGCGAGGCCGCGCTTGCCCGCGGCCGCCATGTCCTCAAGCGTCGGGACGCCGCTCACGCGGTCGAGCGAGCCGCCTCGCCCAGCGCCGCCTGGGCGGCGGCGAGGCGGGCGATCGGCACGCGGAAGGGCGAGCACGACACGTAGTCGAGCCTGACCTTCTCGCAGAAATGGATCGAGGCCGGGTCGCCGGCATGCTCGCCGCAGATGCCGAGCTTGATGTCGGGCCTCGTGCTGCGGCCGCGCTCGCAGCCGATGGCGACGAGCTCGCCGACGCCCTCGACGTCGATGCTGATGAAGGGATCGATCTCCAGCAGGCCGCGCTCGACATAGGTGCCGAGGAAGCTCGCCGCGTCGTCGCGGCTGATGCCGAAGCAGGTCTGCGTCAGGTCGTTGGTGCCGAAGGAGAAGAACTCCGCCGATTCGGCGATCTCGGCGGCGCGCAGCGCCGAGCGCGGCAGCTCGATCATGGTGCCGATCTGGTATTCGAGCTTCACGCCCTTCTCCTTCTCGACCGCCGCGGCGATGTCGACGATGCGGGCCTTCAGCAGGTCGAGCTCGGCGCGGGTGGCGATCAGCGGGATCATCACCTCGGGGACGACCGGCTTGCCGGTGCTCCTGCCGGCGTCGGCGGCGGCCTCGAAGATGGCGCGCGCCTGCATGTCGTAGATCTCCGGATAGGAGATGCCGAGGCGGCAGCCGCGATGGCCGAGCATCGGATTGACCTCGCGCAGCGAGTTGACGCGGTCGCGCAGCTTCTCCGGGTCGGCGCCCATGGATTGCGCGACCTCGGCGATCTCCTCCTCGTGATGGGGCAGGAACTCGTGCAGCGGCGGATCGAGCAGGCGGATCGTCACCGGCAGCCCGGCCATGATCTCGAACAGCTCGGTGAAGTCGCCGCGCTGCATCGGCAGGATCCGCGACAGCGCCTTCTCGCGGCCCTTGGAGTCGTCGGAGAGGATCATCTCGCGCACCGCGACGATGCGGTCGTCGTCGAAGAACATGTGCTCGGTGCGGCAGAGCCCGATGCCCTCGGCGCCGAACTTGCGCGCCATGCGGGCGTCGACCGGGGTGTCGGCGTTGGCGCGGATGCCCATGCGGCGCACCTTGTCGGCCCATTCCATCAGCTCGCCGAACTCGCCGGAAAGCTCCGGCTGGAGCATCTTCACCTCGCCCAGCAGCACCTGGCCGGTGGTGCCGTCGATGGTCAGCACGTCGCCCTTCTTCAGCGTCGTGCCCATGGTCGTCAGGGTCTGGTTCTTGTAGTCGATCCGGAGGCCGCCGGCGCCGGAGACGCAGGGCTTGCCCATGCCGCGGGCGACCACCGCCGCGTGGCTGGTCATGCCGCCGCGCGTCGTCAGGATGCCCTCGGCGGCGTGCATGCCGTGAATGTCCTCGGGGCTGGTCTCGATGCGCACCAGCAGCACCTTGCGGCCCTGGCTCTTGAGCGCCTCGGCCTCGTCGGAGGAGAAGACGATCTCGCCCTGGGCGGCGCCGGGCGAGGCCGGCAGGCCGCTGGCGATGACCTTGCGCTCGGCCTTGGGGTCGATGGTCGGGTGCAGGAGCTGGTCGAGGGAGGCCGGCTCGACGCGCGAGACGGCCTCGCGCTCGCCGATCAGCCCCTCATGCGCCATCTCGACGGCGATGCGCAGCGCCGCCTTGGCGGTGCGCTTGCCGCTGCGGGTCTGCAGCATCCACAGCCGGCCCTGCTCGATGGTGAATTCGAGGTCCTGCATGTCGCGGTAGTGGCGCTCGAGGCGTCCGCAGATGTCGGCGAACTGCGCGAAGGCCTCCGGCATCAGCGTCTCCAGCGAGGGACGGTCGGAGCCGGCGGCCTTGCGCGCCTTCTCGGTGAGGTCCTGCGGGGTGCGGATGCCGGCGACCACGTCCTCGCCCTGGGCGTTGACCAAGAACTCGCCATAGAGCTCGTGCTCGCCGGTCGACGGGTTGCGGGTGAAGGCGACGCCGGTGGCCGAGCTCTCGCCGAGATTGCCGAAGACCATGGCCTGGACGTTGACCGCCGTGCCCCAGCTCTCGGGGATCATGTGGAGGCGGCGATAGGTGATGGCGCGCTGGTTCATCCACGAGGAGAACACCGCGCCGATGGCGCCGTCGAGCTGGTCCTGCGGGGACTGCGGGAAGGGCTCGCCGCGCTCCTCCTCGACCCGCTTCTTGAAGGCGGCGATGATCTTCTCCCAGTCGCCGGCGGAAAGGTCGGTATCGAGATCGAGGCCGCGCTCCTCCTTGTAGAGCTCGAGGATCTCCTCGAAATGCGCGTGGTCGACGCCGAGCACGACGTCGGAATACATCTGGATGAAGCGGCGGTAGCTGTCATAGGCGAAGCGGCGGTCGCCGGAGAGCGTCGCCAGCGCCTCGACCGTCTCGTCGTTGAGCCCGAGATTGAGGACGGTGTCCATCATGCCCGGCATCGAGGCGCGGGCCCCGGAGCGCACCGAGACCAGCAGCGGGTTGTCGGCATCGCCGAATTTGCGGCCGGTAAGCTCGCCGACCCGCGCCATGGCGTCGGCGACCTGGGAGGCGAGATCATCGGGGTATTTGCGGTCGTTGGCGTAGAAGGCCTGGCAGACTTCCGTGGTGATGGTGAAGCCGGGCGGGACCGGAAGGCCGAGATTGCTCATCTCGGCGAGATTTGCGCCCTTGCCGCCGAGGAGGTCGCGCATCTTCGCGTCGCCCTCCGCCTTGCCGCCGCCGAAGCCATAGACCCATTTCGTCATGTCTCGATACGTCTCCAAGTCCGCCGGCATCCGCCGGGTGCGGTCCCTTTAACGGGAATCGGGATAAAGGAAAATGCCGCGGTGCGAAATTGGACTTGCGGCATGCGCGCAATGCACTGCGCCCTGTTGCCGCAGGCGCCCGGCCGGCCTATGTCTCGCCGCTCCCTCCGCATCAGGATTGTCCCCGCCTTGCGTCCCCTCCCGCTGTTCCTGCTGATCGCCTGCGGCGGCATCGTCGCGATCACCGTCAACCTCTCCAAGGCGGCGGCGCGCGCCGGCATCGAGGGGCCGATCTTCGCCTTCGCGCTGGCCGCCGGCAGCGGACTGGTCCTGCTGGCGTCGACGCTCGCCGCCGGCCAGCGGCCGCGCTTCGACCGCGCCCATGTCGCCTACTACCTGATCGCCGGGCTGATCGGCGTCGCCGCGCCGAACCTCGCCGCCTTCGCGGTGGCGGCGAATGCCGGGGCCTCCTATTCCGCCCTCTCCTACTCGCTATCGCCGATCTTCACCTACGCCATCGCCATCGTCATGGGCACCGACGCGCCCTCGCTGAGGCGCGGCACCGGGCTGCTGCTCGGCTTTCTCGGCACCGTCGCGATCCTCCACGACATGGTGGCGGGGGCGGCGGGAGCGGGGCCGTTCTGGGCGCTCGCCGCGCTGTCGGTGCCGGCGCTGCTGGCAGCCGGCAACGTCTACCGCTCGCTGCGCTGGCCGAGGAACGCCGAGCCGCTGACGCTGGCGGCAATGATGATGCTGTCGGCGGCGCTTTGGACCCTGCCGGCGCTCCTCGCCATGGCGCCCGACCCCGCCGCCGCCGAACCGGGCGGCTGGGCGATGGTGGCGGCCCAGATCGCGCTCTCGGCGCTGCTCTACTGGCTGTTCTTCCACCTGCAGCGCGAGGGCGGGCCGGTGTTCCTGTCGCAGATGGGCTATGTCGTCGCGGCGCTCGGCGTGCCGATCGCGGTGTTCTTCTTCCACGAGAGCGTCTCGGCGCTGGTCGTCGCCGGCCTCGCGGCGATCGTCGCCGGCGTGGTGCTCGTCACCCCGCGACCGTGAGGGCCTTGCTCACCGCTGCAACCGGATTCCGGCGGAATGGATGGCGGACCCTAGTCCGGCAATGACGGTTTGAAGCTGATGCCGAAAGGCGTCGCCCACCCTTCGAGACGCGCTTTCAGCGCTCCTCAGGGTGAGGGTGAGGACCGTTAAGGAAATCGCTCCGCCGGAGCGATTTCAGGTCCGAACGCCTTAAGGCCTGAAGCCGAGGTCCAAGAGGGAGCCTGCCACAAACTCCCACCTCATCCTGAGGAGACCCGAAGGGTCGTCTCGAAGGATGGGCCGTGGAACGTGGAACCGCTGCAACTGGATTCCGGCCTTCGCCGGAATGACGATTGGGGCTGATGCCTCGCTATTACCGGTCATTCCGGCGAAGGCTAAGAATCCAGGAGAGTGGTTGCCATGAACACCGGCGGTCGGTCGCTTCCAAATCCCAACCCTGGGCGTCATCACCGGGCTTGACCCGGTGATCCATTCCAATGTCGCTGCGATGGACGCGACAGAACCGGTCCGGGCGGATGACCGGCAATAGTGCACGGTGCCCGGGGGTACAGCCCCGTCAGGCCGAGATCTTCGAGAAGTCGGCGACGGTGCGGGTGGCGGCGCGGAACTCGTTCAGCAGCCGCAGGCGGTTGACGCGCAGCGCCGGGTCGTCGGCATTGACGAGGATGGCGTCGAAGAAGGCGTCGACCGGCGCGCGCAGCGTCGAGAGCGCCGCCATGGCGGCCTCGAAATCCTCCGTCAGCACCGCCTTGGAGGCGTCGGTGATCGCCTTTCCGAGGGCGGCGTGCAGCGCCTTCTCCTGCGGCTCGCGAAGCAGCGCCGGATCGGCGGCGCCGGCGAAGGCGCCCTCGCCGTCCTTCTTCTCCTCGGCCCTGAGGATATTGGCGGCGCGCTTGTAGCCCTCCAGAAGGTTCGCGCCATCCGGGGTCTCGAGGAAGCGGCCCAGCGCCTCGACCCGGCGGACGATCATCAGCAGATCGTCGGCCTCGGGCGTAATGACGGCGTCGACCAGATCGTGGCGCGCGCCCTCCTCGCGGAGTTGCACCTTCAGCCGGTCGTGGAAGAAGGCGAGGAGGTCCGGCACCAGTTCATTAATAGGTAAATATCCGTCCGTTCGGCGTGGGATTCTCGAAGCCACATCTTGTAAAACGCTTAGAATTTTTCCGGAGTCCAAATTACCCTTAAGCACACCTGCGATGTTCTCAATTGTCTCTCTGTCTTCGCTTCGCCGATCAAAATGCACTTTGATTCCGTGCATGCTGACTAGTTTCACCAATTTAATTCTTAGGTGATTTTCCAGCACGATCCGGATCACCCCTAGCGCCGCCCGCCTGAGGGCGAACGGGTCCTTGGAGCCGGTCGGCTTCTCGTCGATGGCCCAGAAGCCGGTGAGCATGTCGAGCTTGTCGGCGAGCGCCACGGCGATCGACACGGGATCGGACGGCACGCGGTCGGACGGCCCCTGCGGGCGGTAGTGGTCCTCGATGGCCGCGGCGACGGCCTCGTCCTCACCCTGCAGCAGCGCGTAGGTCCTGCCCATCAGCCCCTGCACCTCGGGGAACTCGCCAACCACCTCGGTCATCAGATCGGCCTTGGCGAGCTCGGCGGCGCGTTCGGCCTTCATCGGGTCGGCGCCAACAATTGGCGCGATCTCGCCGGCCAGCGCCTTCAGCCGCTCGACGCGCTCGCCCTGCGTGCCGAGCTTCTCATGGAAGACGATGTTCTGCGCGCGCAGCTTGGCGAGGCGCTGGTCGAGCGGCCTGCCCTGATCCTCATAGCCGGGCAGCGGCTTCTGGTCGGTCTGCCAGAAATACAGCGCGTCGGCGAGCCGGGCGGCGATGACGCGCTCGTTGCCGGCGACGATCATCGCGCCGCCGTCGTCGGCCACCAGGTTGGAGACGGTGATGAAGCGGCTGGCCAGCCGCCCTGTCTTCGGGTCGCGCAGCACGAAGCACTTCTGGTTGGCGCGGATGGTCAGCCGCACCACCTCGTCGGGGATGTCGAGGAAGCTTTCCTCGAAGCCGCCCATCAGCGTCACCGGCCATTCGACGAGGCCGGCGACCTCCTCCAGCAGCCCCTCGTCCTCGACGAGGTCGAAGCCGGAGGCGAAGGCGAGATCCCTCGCGTCCTGGAGGATGATCTCGCGGCGGCGCGCCGGGTCGAGCACGACCTTCGCGTCCTCCAGCGACTTCGCGTAGTCCTCGAAGCGGCGGGCGACGATCTCGCCGGGCGCCATGAAGCGGTGGCCGTGAGTGACGTTGCCGGAGCGGATGCCGCCGACCTCGAAATCGACCACCCTCGTCTCCTCGGTCTCCGGCCCGAAGGTGCAGAGGATCGAGTGCAGCGGCCTGACCCAGCGCAGCGTGCCGGCGCCCCAGCGCATCGATTTCGGCCACGGAAAGCGGCGCACCACGTCGGGCACGATCCCGGCGACGATCTCCTCGGCCGCGCGACCCTTGCGCGCGGTGACGGCGACGTAGAAGTCGCCCTTCTTGGGGTCGGACTGGATCTCCGCCTGCTCGATGGAATCGAGGCCGGCCGCCTTGAGGAAGCCGGCGAGCGCCTGCTCCGGCGAACCGACGCGCGGGCCCTTGCGCTCCTCCTTCAGGTCCGAGCTCTTCGGCGGCAGGCCGGCGACCACGAGGGCGAGACGGCGCGGCGTCGAGAAGGCGCTGGCCGCCTCGTAGGTCAGGCCGGCGTCGACCAGCGCGTCGGTGACGAGCTTCTTGAGGTCGGCGGCGGCGCGCGTCTGCATGCGGGCCGGAATTTCCTCGCTGAAGAGTTCGAGCAGCAGGTTGGACATCGTTTTCTTGTTTCGCTTGGTTTCGTTTGGCTTCGGTTGCGCGTCGGGGTTCGGGTCAGGCGGGGTTCAGGACCTGGCCGAAGGCGATGTCGTGGCCGTCCGGATCCTGGATGCCGAATTCGAGCACGCCATACGGCTTCTCGCCGAGTTCGTAGTCGATATCGGCGCCGGAAGCGACCAGTTCGTCGTAGATCGCTCGGGCGTCGTCGACCCAGAAATAGACGTTCCACATGTTCGGCACGATCTTCCAGTTCGGCCGGTTGCCGTGGCCGGCCGGCGCCTCCGACAGCATCAGCCGGGCGCCGTCGCGCGTCAGGATCGCGAAATCGGCGGGCTCGCCATAGGTCTCGGCCGAGAAGCCGACCTTGCCGGTCCAGTAGGCGAGGCTCGCCGCGAAGTCTGAAACGAGCAGCACGGGCGCGTGCGCGGTGATGCGGGCCTTGGACATGATCGTCGCTTCGGCGGGATGGAACGGGTGGACGGTCAGCCCTTAGCAAAGGCCGCCGGCCCTGTCATCCGGCGCGCGCGGGGCAGCCTACCAGCCGCCGCCACCGCCACCGCCGCCGCCACCGCCGGAGAAGCCGCCGCCGCCGGAGCCGGACGAGCTCTTGGGCGCCGGCATCGCCGCGGCCATGGCGCGGGTGACGTTGCTCATCGCCCCGGTGGTGGCACGGGTGAAATTCATCGTCGACCAGTGGCGGCCCGAATACCAGCCGGGATGGTAGGCGGTCTCGGGGTTCAGGCCCATGCGCGACAGATGCGAGGCGAAGGCGCGCGACCACGGCTCCTCGACGCCGAGGCCCGCCGCATAAGGCAGGTAGCGCTCGAACAGCTCCTCGGACATCTCCGGCGCGTCACGCATGTTGAGGCGCTGGGTCTCGGCGGTGTCGAGATAGAGCTTGAAACCCTCGATGCGGCTCATCACCCGGGCGCCGGCCACCGTCGGCGCGCGCAGCAGATAGCGGAAGGCGACGATGCCGCCGACCGCGAGGAAGATCATCAGCCCGGCGATCCGGTAGACCGGATATTGCGACATCGGCGCGAAGACCAGCAGCGCGACGAGCAGCGCCAGCGTGCCGCCCACCCCCATGATCGCGCCGCGGGCCTTGCGGCCGGCGCCCGGCACCTTCGAGAAGGCCATGCGCCAGCCCTCGATGGAGCCGAGCCAGCCGAACAGCGACAGCACGAGGGTCGGGATGATGGAGCCGATCGCCTCGTCGGGCGGGCGCTGGAGGATCATCGAGGGCACCAGCACGGCGATGGCGGCGATGACGCCGATGACGAAGGCGCCGACATGGTGGCGGAAGAACTTGTCGCCATATTCGGTGGTGATGGCGCCCTGGAGCGCGGCGTTGGCGGTGATCAGGCGCGGGCCGTAGGTCTTGTTGAGCGGCAGCTCGCCGCCGCCGGCGAAGAGCCGGCCGTAGAGCGCCTTCTCGCCGCGCGACAGCGGCTGCTCGCCGCCGGGACCGCGCACGAAGCGCACCTTGTCGCGCTCGTCCTCGACGATCTTCAGGTATTTCTTCACGCCGAGCGACAGCAGCGCGGCGATCAGCGCGTAGGAGGAGCCGCGCCGCGCCTGCTGGAAGGTCTGGAAATAGACGTAGGACATGGCCGCCGGCGACAGGTCCTCCGGCGGGTGGTAGAGCGGGATCACCGTCTCGCCGGGCGGATCGCGGCCGACCCGCCACCAGGTCAGCAGGAAATAGCCGGCGACGCCGATCCAGCCGAACCCGAAGAGGATGGCGCCGGGATTGTCGACGATCCGCATGAAGCCGCCGCTCAGCGATTCGCCGGCGACCACGCCCTTGGTGAAGCCGACGGCGACGGTCAGCCCCTCGAAAGGCCGCAGCGGCCTCGTGGTGACGAACTCCACGGTGCGCGTGCCCTCGCCCGAGACCCGGTAGTCGCCGCCCGTCGAGCCGTAGGCGCCGGTATAGGCGGCCTGCTGCAGCGCGGTGACGCCGGCGGGCAGGCGGATGCGGGCGCGCGCCTCGAGGATCGGGAAGACCCAGTAGTTGCCGGTGGCGTTCCAGTAGATCTCGTCATAGCCGGCGAAGTAGCGCAGCTGCCGGGTCGTCCGGTAGGTGATCTCGTAGGTGTGGACGCCGGTCGGGACGAAGACGTCCTGCTCGCCGATATAGATGCGGATGCCGCTCGTCGCCGACGCGGTGTGATAGGGCTCGTCCCGCCCGTCGCGGCGCACCGAGAGGATGTCGAAGCCGTTCTTCGACCACAGGCCCCAGTCGTCAAGGGCGCGCACCGGGATGTCGCGGTAGATGCCGCGGCGGATCTCGCCGCCCTCGGCGCGCACCCGGATCGTCTCGGTGACGGTCAACGCGCCGTCGGTTCCCACCTCGACATCGGCGAGGAAGGAGAGGATCTCCTCGCGCGCGTCGGCGCGCCCGCCGGCGCACAGGGCAAGGAGAAGGACAAGCAGGCCGGCGATGCGCCGCATGGTTCGCGGAACCGGTTCGATCAGCCGAACTGCACCTTGGGCACGGCGCGATCGGCGGCGTCCTCGATCTCGAAATACTCCGCCTTGGCGAAGCCGAACTGGTTCGCCACGAGGTTCGAGGGGAAGGATTCGACACCGATATTGTTGACCCTGACGGCGCCGTTGTAATAGCGGCGCGCGAGCTGGATCTCGTTCTCCGTCTGCTCCAGCGCGTTCTGGAAATCGAGGAAGTTCTGGCTCGCCTTGAGGTCGGGATAGTTCTCGGCGACGGCGAGCAGGCGGCCGAGCGCCTGCGACAGCGCACCCTCGACCTTGGCGCGCTCGCCGGGCGAGGCGCCGGAGGCGGCCTGGGCCTGCCCGCGCAGGCGGGTGACCTCCTCGAGCAACTCGCGCTCGTGCTTCATGTAGCCCTTGACCGATTCCAGCAGGTTGGGGATGAGATCGGCGCGCCGCTTGAGCTGGACGTCGATGCCGCTCCACCCCTCGCCGACCATCTGCCGGTTCCTGACCAGCCGGTTGTAGAGGCTGACCGCGTAGATCGCCACGGCGACGATGACGATCAGCAAAATGGTGCCGCCCATGGTGGATTTTCCCCCGCGAATTGACGTTGCGTGACGATTATTGCGGATCGCGCCGGCGCGGTCGAGGCGTATTCATTCAGCGCGTGGCGGCGCCTTCCTCGTAGAGCTTCGACAGCGTCCAGCCGCGCCCGCCCGTCGAGCGGACCTCGTCGACGCGCCAGACGTCGCCCTCCAGCAGCACGGAATAGACCAGCGTCTGCCGGCCGCCATTGTCGAGCGTCACCTTGATCTCGGCCGTCGTGTCGGTGCGCTTCAGCCGCTCGTAGCGCACCGATTCATAGGTATCGTCGGCGAAGTCCTGGCCGTTGATCGCGTAGTCGAAATCGAGGCCGGCGACCGGCTGCGCGAGTTCCTCGGAGCGCGCCCGGGCGGCTTCCAGCAGCGCCCTCAGCCGCGCGGTGAAGGGCTCCTCCTCGCGCATCGGCCCGGCCTCGTAGATGCTGCGGACGATCTGCTCGGCGGGGTCGTCGGACTGGGCGAAAGCGGCGAAGGCCGCGAAGACGAGCGCGGCGAGCGCGAGAAGCGGCGCCGGCAGGCGGCTCAAGCGCGCCCTCCGGCATCGGTGTTGAGGAAGGCCTCGCCGCAGGCCTTGGCCAGTTCGCGCACGCGCAGGATGTAGTTCTGCCGCTCGGTGACGGAGATGGCGCCGCGCGCGTCCAGCAGGTTGAAGGCGTGGCTCGCCTTGATCGCCTGGTCGTAGGCGGGCAGCACGACGCGGTTCTCGCCGCCGTCGGCCGGCGCGCCGGCCCTGAGCAGCGCCTGGCACTCGGCTTCCGCGTCGGCGAAGTGGCGGAACAGCGTCTCGGTGTTGGCGAACTCGAAATTGTG
>JBFWXZ010000068.1:0-14605 GCA_050186955.1 Flavobacteriaceae bacterium | reverse complement strand
GCGAAAATCGCCCGTCTCGGCGTCGCCGAACCTCGAAAGGATGCCGACCTGTCATCGGTTCGGCTCCTGGAACCGAACGATTTTTGCACATACCGCGCTCCAAATCCTGAACCCCCACAGACCCTAGTCACCGATCGGCGGCGCGCCAGTCCGCCGGCCGCTCGAAGCGGGCGCGCCAGATGCCGCGCCGGGCCTTGTGCGCCCGCGCCTCGGCCATCGCGTAGCCGCCGAAATCGACGGCCCAGCCGTTCTCGACCAGCCATTCGTTGATCTCGGTCGCGCCGGCGCGGCACGTCGCGAGCACGCGGCCGAAGCGGTCGTGGCCATGGCCGTCGCATTCGATGTCGCCGCGCCCCAGCAGGCCGGCCAGCGCGTCGCGCGCCGCCCTGCCACAGGCCCATACCTGGCCGTCGAGGTCGCAGTCCTGCCGGAATTCCGGGGCGTCGATGCCGCGCAGCCGCAATTCGTGGCCGGAAAGCCGCAGGCTGTCGCCGTCGATCGCCGATCCGCGCCCGGCGAGCCGGTCGGGCGCCTCGGGCGGCAGGATGACGGCCACCGCGAGCAGCAGCAGGACCACGACGCCGCCGGCGACGATGTCGGCGGTCCGACTCCTGAGGAAGATTCGACGCATCGCGTTAAGCCTATTTTCAAGGTGCAAAAGGCAAAGTGTGTCTTAAGACTTTTGCAAGGATGGGCGCCGGCAGCTTCGCCGGCCGCACGGGTGTTGTCGATGTCGAGTGCTATTGCGGCCGATCCCGCTCAGGGCGGCTCACGTGACCCGCGCGCGGGAACGGGCGCGGCCTCGCCGAGCCGCAAGCATCTCCAGCGCGAGGTCAAGACGGCCCGCGCCAAGCTGACCTCGCAGACGGGGATCGCGCCGGAGTTCGATTCCGAGCTGCTCCAGACCTATGCCCGCAACCAGCTCTCGGTGGCGCTGGTGGTGCCGCTGCTGGCCATCGCCATCGCGGTCGCCGCCTCCGCCTGGTCGCCGACGACGCAGGCGGCGCTGTGGCTGCTGGCGGCGCTGACCGGCAACACGGTGATGCTCGTCATCGCGCGCTCCTTCATGCGCCACGTCCACGCGATGAAGCTCAGGGAGCTGAAGGCCTGGTCGCTGCGCTTCACCGCCGTCGAGTTCCTCAACGGCGTGCTGTTCGGCAGCTTCGCCTTCGTGCCGAGGGACAATGGCGAGAACTCGGCGCTGATCTTCGTCTTCGCCGCGGCGCTGCTGTTCCTCGCCATGCGCACCGTGCTGTCGAGCAACCGGCCGCTCGCCATGCTGGTGGCGACGCTGCCGATCTCGATCGCGGCGACCTTCAAGTTCTGCCTCGTCGGCGGCGTGCTGAACTATTCGATGGCCGGCTTCATGCTGGGGGCGCAGGGCTTCTTCACCATCCTCGCCTACCAGCTCCACCACACCCTCATCGAGATGCTCGGCCTGCGCGCCGAGAAGGACGCGCTGATCGGCGAGCTGGAGCAGTCGAAGTCGATCTCCGACGAGGCGCGGCGGCGCGCCGAGCAGGCCAACCTCGCCAAGTCGCAGTTCCTGGCGACGATGAGCCACGAGCTGCGCACGCCGCTCAACGCCATTCTCGGCTTCTCCGAGGTGATGAAGGACGAGATCATCGGCAAGCACGGCATCCCCGCCTACAAGGAATATTCCTCCGACATCCACCGCAGCGGCCAGCACCTGCTGCAGCTCATCAACGAGATCCTCGACCTGTCGCGCATCGAGGCCGGCCGCTACGAGTTGAGCGAGGAGCCGGTATCGCTGAGCTCGACGGTCGCCGACTGCCACCACCTGCTGAAGCTCATGGCCAAGGAGCGCGGCGTCAGCGTCGTCGAGGACATCGAGCCGCGCCTGCCCAAGCTGTGGGCCGACGAGCGCGCGGTGCGCCAGATCGTCCTCAACCTGATCACCAACGCCATCAAGTTCACCCCCAATGGCGGCATGGTGACGCTGACCGTCGGCTGGACGCAGAACGGCGGGCAGTATTTCACCGTGCGCGACACCGGGCCGGGCATCCCCGAGGACGAGATCCCCATCGTCAAGCAGAGCTTCGGGCGCGGCTCGCACGCGCTGAAGAACGCCGAGGAAGGCAGCGGCCTCGGCCTGCCCATCGTCATCAGCCTGGTGGAGCTGCATGGCGGGCGCTTCGACCTGCAGTCGAAGCTGCGCGAGGGCACGGCGGTGACGGTCATCTTCCCGAAGGAGCGGGTGATGAAGGCGCTGCCGCCGATCCCCGACGCCGACAGCCGCGCGGCCTGAACAGCGCTAGCCCCGCGCCAGCCCGATATCGGCGAAGGTGCCCATGCCGGCATGCAGGGCGGCGGCGGAGCGCACCAGCGTCGCGGCCAGCGCCGCGCCAGTGCCCTCCCCGAGCCGCATGCCGAGATCGAGCAGCGGCTCCTTGCCCATCGCCTCGAGAAGCCGGCCATGCGCCGGCTCGGCGGAGCGGTGGCCGAAGACGCAGTGGTCGAGCGCCCGCGGATCGAGCCGGTGGAGCACGGCCGCCGCGGCGCTGGCGACGAAACCGTCGACGACCACCGGGCAACGCTCGAAGCGGGCCGCCACGATGGCGCCGGCGATGGCCGCGAGCTCGCGCCCGCCGACGCAGCGCAGCGCCTCCAGCGGATCGCCGAGACGGGTCGCATGCAGCGCCAGCGCCTCGTCGATGACGGCGGCCTTGAGCTTCACGCCCTGCGGGTCGAGGCCGGCGCCGGGGCCCGCCCAGTCGGCGCCGGAACCGCCGAAGAGAGCGGCGCCGAGCGCCGAGGCGCTGGTCGTGTTGGCGATGCCCATCTCGCCGACGCAGAGCAGGTCGGCGCCGCCGGCCACCGCCTCCATGCCGAAGGCGATGGTTGCCGCGCAGGACTTCTCGTCCAGCGCCGGCCCGGCGGTGAAGTCGGCGGTCGGATAGTCGAGCGCGAGGTCGAAGAGCTTGAGCCCGAGATCGTTGGCGGTGCAGATCTGGTTGATCGCCGCGTGGCCGGCGCGGAAGGCCTCCATCATCGACGCGGTGACGCTGGATGGCCAGGCGGAAACGCCGCGCGCGGCGACGCCGTGATTGCCGGCGAAGACGGCGACCATCGGGCGGTCGACGCGCGGCGGATGGCGGCGCTGCCAGCGCGCCAGCCATTCGGCGATCTCCTCCAGCCGGCCGAGCGAGCCGGCGGGCTTGAGCAGCTCGCCATTGCGCCCGCGCGCGGCCGCCGCCGCGTTCTCGTCGCCCGCCGGCATGCGCGACACGAGGTCGCGTATGTCGTCGAAGGGAAGCGCGCTGTCTGTGGTCGAACCCATCTGCCCCATGCCGCGCGCCGCAATTGCCTGCCCCGAATCGGGTGACGGCGCACGGGGCTTTGCGTATACCCCGCGACGGGCGCGGATCAACCGCGCAGCACCGGGCCTCATCGTCGCGGAACGAAGCCATGCGGGACTGGATCGACGACCTCATCGCCTGCCTGCGCTTCTTCACGCGGCTGCCGACCGGCGCAGACGACCACTCGATGCCGGATTTCGCCCGCAGCTCGCGCGCCGCGCCGCTGGTCGGCGTCGTCGTCGGGCTGATCGGGGCCGCCGTCCTCGCCGCTGGCGCATGGGCGACCGGCAGCGCGGCGGTCGGCGCGATCCTCGCCGTCGCCGCCGGGCTGCTGGCGACGGGCTGCTTCCACGAGGACGGCCTCGCCGACACCGCCGACGGCTTCGGCGGCGGCTGGAGCGCGGCCGACAAGCTCGCGATCATGAAGGACAGCCGGCTCGGCACCTATGGCGGGGCGGCGCTGTTCACCACGCTCGCCCTGAAGACGGCGCTTCTCGCGGCGCTCGCGGGAGAAGCCGGGACCGCCCCGGCGGCGGCGGTGCTGCTCGCCGGCGAGAGCGTGTCGCGCGCCGCGGCGCTGCATATCGGCCACCGGCTGCCGGCGGTCAGGCGCGACGGCGCCTCCTACGCCGCCGGCCGGCCCTCGCGCGACGCCTTCCTCCAGGCCTGGGGCGCCGGCGGCGCGATCGCCCTGCTGCTGGCCTGGCCGGCGGTCTCCCTCGTCGCGGCGCTGCTGGCGATGGCGGCGGCGGCGGGCGCGAGCGCCGGCGTCGGCGCGCTGGCCATGCGCCAGATCGGCGGCCAGACCGGCGACGTCGCCGGCGCGGCGCAGCAGGCGGCGCTCGCCGCCTTCCTTGCAACCATGCTCTCGGCGGCCCATCTTGCGGCTTCCTGAAGGAGGCCGGCCCGACGCTCATGAAAAGCCCGTGAAAAGCCGATGAAAAGCCCTTGCATCCTCATCTGCCAGCTCGACGACGACACCGGGCTCTGCGTCGGCTGCCAGCGCAGCGGCGACGAGATCGCCCGCTGGGCGGCGATGAGCGATGCCGAGCGCGAGGCCGTCATGGCCGATTTGCCGCGGCGCGCCCGCATGGCGAAGGCCGGCTGATGCGGCCGCTGTGGATCGTCGGCATCGCCGTGCTGGTGATCGGCGGCCTCGTGCTGGTGGTCCGCCACGGGTCCGGCACCACCGGCGGCTTCAGCAATGACGATTTCGGCTCGCTGGTGGCGCTGGCGGCGCTGCTGATCGTCATCGGCGGCGGCGTCCTCGCCGATCTCAGGCGGCCCGGCGGGCTTGCCGGCGGCCTCAAGGCGCTGGTGATCTGGCTCGCCATCGGCCTCGGCCTCGTCGCCCTCTACACGGTGCGCGACGACCTCCAGGCCATCGCCTCGCGGATGATTGGCGAGCTCGACCCGGCGCGCGGCAGCGTCTCGGCGGCCGGCGACATCGTGCTCACCCGCGCCAATGACGGGCACTTCCACATCGACGGCGGCGCCGGCACGGCCTCGATACGCTTCCTCGTCGACACCGGGGCGACGACCACCACGCTGACGCTTTCCGACGCCGCGCGGGCGGGGATAGACACCGGCTCGCTCGGCTTCGCGGTTCCCGTCACCACCGCCAACGGGCAGGTGCTGATGGCGCGCGCCGAGCTTGCTCGGCTCACCCTCGGCGGCGTCGACATCGACGGCGTGCGCATCCTCGTCGCGCCGCAGGGCGCGCTCGACGGCAGCCTGCTCTGCAACAACGTGCTCCGGCGCTTCTCGCGGGTCGCCATCGACGGCGACCGGCTGATGCTGACGCCCTGAAATTCTCCCGCGGCGTTAACGCCTTCTCAACCACCGCCTCAATTCACGAACCCGCGTTGAGGTTTTGTTTGCGCGGACGGGCCGATGCTCGCCCGCGATTCCCGTCTTGCGGAGGGCTTTTCGCGCGATGCGCCTGCTTTTTGCCGCCGCCGGCGTCGCCGCCGTCGCCTATTACGCCGCGCCCGTCCTCGACCGCATGGTGCCGGACAGCGAGCCCGCCGCGACGCCCGTTGCCCATGCCGCCTACGGCCCGCCGCGCGAGAGCTACAAGGCCGACCGCTACGGCCAGTACGCCGTCCAGGCGCATGTCGACGGCACGCCGGTGGCGATGCTCGCGGACACCGGGGCGAGCTTCGTCATCCTCACCTTCGAGGACGCCCGCCGCGCCGGCTTCAACCCCGGGCGCCTCACCTATGACCGCGCCGTCAGCACCGCCAACGGGCGGGTAATGAACGCCTATGTGCGCATCGACCGGCTCGATGTCGGCACGCTGTCGCTCAGGGACGTCGACGCGCTGGTGGCGCCGGAAGGCGCGCTGTGGAAGAGCCTGCTCGGCATGTCGTTCCTGCGCCGCCTGTCCTCCTTCAACGTCGAGGACCGCCAGCTGACGCTGGTGCAGTAGGGCGCGGAAGGCTCCCATCCTTCGAGACGGGCCGTTCCGGCCCTCCCCAGGATGAGGGTCATATTTCCGGCCAACTCGGCCTCATCCTGAGGAGATCCGAAGGGTCGTCTCGAAGGATGGGCCGCCCGACACCGCAAACGGAACCCGACCGGCTTTGGGGAATTCCTTCACCGGCGCGCGATGTGCTAGAGCCTCCCGACCCTTACCCCCTGCCACGAGACATCATCCATGCCGACATTCGAAAAGCCGGTCGCGGCGATCGACACCAACACCGCCGAATTCGAGCGGCTGCCCCTCGTCAAGCCGACGGGCTTTCGCGAATACGACGCGCGCTGGCTGTTCGAGAAGGAGCTGAACCTCAAGGGCGTGCAGGCAGTCGGCCTCGGCATCGGCACGCTGCTCGGCGAACTCGGCGTCGACCGGCACATCGTCGTCGGCCACGACTTCCGCTCCTATTCGCAGTCGATCAAGCTGGCGCTGACCTCCGGCCTGCTGGCGGCGGGCTGCCGGGTGCGCGACATCGGCCTGGCGGTGACGCCGATGGCCTATTTCGCCCAGTTCGACCTCGACTGCCCGGCCGTCGCCATGGTCACCGCCAGCCACAACGACAATGGCTGGACCGGCATCAAGATGGGCGCCGACCGGCCGCGCACCTTCGGCCCGGAGGAGATCGGGCGGCTGAAGGAGATCGTGCTGGGAGCGAAATTCGACATGGCCGGCGGCGGCGTCCTCGACCCCGTCCACGACATGGCGGAGCGCTACATGGCCGATCTCGTGAAGGGCCACCTTCTGTCGCGGCCGATCCGCGTCGTCTGCGCCTGCGGCAACGGCACGCCGTCGGTGTTCTCGCCGCAGGCGCTGCGCGCCATCGGCGCCGACGTCATCGAGCTCGACTGCGAGCTCGACTGGACCTTCCCGCGCTACAACCCGAACCCGGAAGACATGCAGATGCTGCACGCCATCGCCGACAAGGTGCGCGAGAGCGGGGCGGAGATCGGCCTCGGCTTCGACGGCGACGGCGACCGCTGCGGCGTCGTCGACAACGAGGGCGAGGAGATATTCGCCGACAAGATCGGCGTGCTGATCGCCCGCGACCTCGCCCGCCGGCACAAGGGCGCGACCTTCATCGCCGACGTGAAGTCGACCGGCCTGTTCGTCACCGATCCCGAGCTGCAGGCAGCCGGCGCCAGGACCGACTACTGGAAGACCGGCCATTCCTACATGAAGCGCCGCGTCAACGAGACCGGGGCGCTCGCCGGCTTCGAGAAGTCCGGCCACTTCTTCTTCAACCCGCCGCTCGGACGCGGATACGACGACGGGCTGATCTCGGCCATCGCGGTGCTCGAGATGCTCGACCGCAACCCCGGCAGGACGGTCGCCGACCTCAGGCGCTCGCTGCCGCGGAGCTGGCAGTCGCCGACCATGTCGCCGCATTGCGCCGACGAGGTGAAATACGACGTGGTCGAGCGCGCCGTCGCCCATTTCAGCGCCCGCGCCGAGAAGGGCGAGACCATCGCCGGGCAGAAGGTGCGCGACCTCGTCACCGTCAACGGCATCCGCATCACGCTGGAGGACGGAAGCTGGGGGCTGGTGCGCGCCTCCTCCAACAAGCCCGAGCTCGTCGTCGTGGTGGAAAGCCCGGTCTCGGAGGAAGGCATGCGGGCGATCTTCGCCGAGATCGACGGCTATCTCTCCGCCCAGCCCGAGGTCGGGGAATACAATCAGAAGATTTGAAGCGCCGAGACGTTCGCGAAATGAATCGCCGGCACCAGTATTTGTGCTCTTTTCCTGGATTCCGGCCTGCGCCGGAATGACGGGTAGTCTCCCGGCATTAGCCCCAACCGTCATTCCGGCGCAGGCCGGAATCCAGTTGCGGCGGTATATATAAAGCTTCTGTCAGCCCAGCAGGCTCCAGACGAAGCGGGCGGCAACGAACATCAGGAACAGGCCGAAGGCGAATTCGAGCCGGCGCTTCTCCATGGCGTGGGCGATGCGGGCGCCGAAGGGGGCGACGAAGGCGCTGACGGGGACCACGAGGGCGACGCCGAGCAGGCTGACATAGCCGAGCGAGAAGGGCGGCAGGCCGGGCGCACCCCAGCCGACCAGCGCGAAGCCGACCGCGCCGGGCAGCGAGATGACGACGCCGAGGCCCGAGGCCGTCGCCACCGCCTGGTGGATCGGCCGCCCGTAGAGCGTCATCGCGGTGTTGGTCATGACGCCGCCGCCGACCCCCATCAGCGTCGAGAACAGGCCGATGGCGGCGCCGATGATCGCGAGCAGCGGGTTGGGCGGCAGGTCGCGGCCGAGCCTGGCGCCGCCGACGCCGAAGATCATCCTGAGCCCCAGCGTGAAGGCGATGAAGGCGAAGATCGCCTTCAGCCCCTCCGCCGGCAGGTAGCGCGCCAGCAGCGTGCCGGCGGCGACGCCGGCGAGCGTGCCGGGCACCCAACTCCGCAGCAGCTTCATGTCGACGGCGCCGCTGGCGCGATGCGCCATGAAGGAGCGGATCGAGGTCGGGATGGTGATGCCGAGAGAGGTGCCGACGGCGAGGTGCATGCGGATCGCCTCGTCGACGCCGAGCATGGCGAAGGCCTGGTAGAAGACCGGCACGAGGACCGCGCCGCCGCCGATGCCGAACATGCCGGCGAGCAGGCCGCCGCAGACGCCCGAAAGCGCCAGCGCGCCGGCAAGCAGCATCAGTTCGCCGGTGCCGGCGTGCAGATCCATGTCGCTCGATCCCGTCCCCCCGGACGGTTCAGGCCGCCCGGTCTTCCCGCGCGCCGGCGACGGCGGCGAGCGCCGCCTCGACGACTTCCGGGCCGGCGCCCGGCCTGATGCTCTCGACCGTCAGGATCTGCCGCCAGCGGCGCGCGCCCGGCACGCCCTGGAACAGCCCGACCATCGGACGGATGATAGCGGACAGACGCACGCCCCGGGAAAGCGCCGTTTCGACATAGCTCATATGTGCGGCGACGGCCTCGGCGAGGCCGGCGGCCGGCGCCGGGGCGCCGAAGAAGAGCGGATCGACCTCCATCAGCAGCGCCGGATTGCGATAGGCGGCGCGCCCGAGCATCGCCCCGTCGAGATGCGGCAGGTGCGAGGCCGCCGCCTCGAGGGTCTCGATGCCGCCGTTTATGACGATCGCGAGGTCGCCACGGCGGTCCTTGAGGCGGTGCACGCGGTCGTAGTCGAGCGGCGGGACGTCGCGGTTCTCCTTCGGGCTCAGGCCCTTCAGCCACGCCTTGCGGGCGTGGACGACGAAGGTGCCGCAGCCGGCGGCGGCGACGGTGTCTACGAAGCGGTCGAGGCCGCGCTCGGGATCGGAATCGTCGATGCCGATCCGGCACTTGACGGTCACCGGGACCGAGACCGCAGCGCGCATCGCCGAGACGCAGCGCGCGACGAGCTCGGGCTCGGCCATCAGGCAGGCGCCGAAGCGGCCCGACTGCACGCGGTCGGAGGGGCAGCCGACATTGAGGTTGATCTCGTCATAGCCGAAGGCCTCGCCGATGCGCGCGGCCTCGGCGAGCTCGGCCGGCTCGCTGCCGCCGAGCTGCAGCGCCACCGGATGCTCGGCGCCGTCGAAGCCGATCAGCCGCTCGCGGTCGCCATGGATCACCGCGCCGGTGGTGACCATCTCGGTGTAGAGCAGCGCATGGCGGGTCAGCCGCCGGTGGAAGGCGCGGCAATGCCGGTCCGTCCAGTCCATCATCGGGGCGACGGAGAAGCGGTGCGCGGGGGTCGCTGCGTTCATGGGCGGTTGTCTAGCGATTGAGGCGGCGAAAAGCAAAGCGCGCTGGACAGCGGGTCCGCCGCGGCTACGCTGAGCCTCCCATGCGCCTGCCCTCCCTCCTTTCCGCATTCCGGCGGCCGGCTCCGGCGGAAGGCCTCGTCTATGCGCCCGCCAGCGAAGCCTCGCCGATGGCGGCGGCGCACGCGGGCGCGGCGATCCGCATCGAGGGGCGCGGGGCCCCCTGGATCGTCGTCTTCGACCGTATCGAGACGATCACCGTGGCGAAATGGCCGGGCCGGCTCTGGCGGGTCCGGGTCGCCGAGGCGGCGAGCGGGCGCGACCAGGCGAAGGCCGGCGGGCCGCCACGCGCCGACGCCGGATATGTCCGCGCCGTCGCCGTGCGGGTGGTGGAGGAACTGCCGGCGGCCATGCTTTTCGGGGCCCATGGCGAGGCGGTCGCGCGGGTGATCGAGACGGCGTCCCGGCTCGACCGCCGCGAGGCCGAACGGCTTGCCGCCGCGCGCCATGCCGATGCCGCCGGCGCGCTTGACCGCCTCTGGCGCGGCTGGACCACGGCGCGCGGGTTAGTGATTCCCGCCGGGGGCGGCTTCGACGGGGTGCTGAAGCTCGGCGCCGCGCGGCCGGCCTCGCCGGTCGGCGACGGGCTCGCCGTGCTGCATTCGGCGCTCTTCGCGCGGGCGACGGCCATCGACGGCGAGGCGGCGACGCACGAGGACGAGGACGGCGCCTGGCTGAACGATCCGTGGCGCTGCGCCGGCGCGGCCCTCGCCGACGCGGCGCTCGCCCTCGGCGCGCCCGAGCATGCCAGCGAGCGCGACCGCGCGGCGCTGCTGCACGCTTTCGACGGCGACGGCGGAACGGATCACCGCGCCCGGTGATGACGGACCTGGCGGGTGCAAGCGGGCATCGCCACCGTTCGGGATCCGGCCGCGGCGGTAGCTGGATTCCGGCCTTCGCCGGAATGACGGGTAGAAGCACGGCATCAGCCCCAATCGTCATTCCGGCGAGGACCGGAATCCAGATGCAGCACCTACGGCAGGCTGTGGCCCATCCTTCGAGACGGGCCGTTCCGGCCCTCCTCAGGATGAGGGTGGCGTTTGCGGCAGCCTCCCTTCCGGCGCTCGGCATCGGCAAACACGGCGACGCCGGCGCTGGTGAGCTTGTAGCCGCTGGGCGATCTCTCGATCAGCCGCACGCCCAGCCGCGTCTCGAGCTCCACCAGGCGACGCTGGACCGTCGACTGATTGACCTGCAGGTGACGCGCCGCGGCAAGTGAACCGGCGTGCCGGGCAACAGCAAGAAATATCCGAGATCACCGCATTATGCGATTTTGCGGCCCCCTTCCGCAATCTTTCCGACTGCCTCCCAATCCGGCGCCCTGCCTACATCGCGATCATGAGCACGCAGCCCGGAGCCCGCATCATGAGCGACCCCGCAGCCGACCGACGCATCGACGCCGCGCGCAGGCAGTGGGACGCCGCGGCCGACGGGTGGGACGCCCACTCTCCGATGCTGCGGGCCTGGCTCGCCACGCCGACGCGAACCCTGTTCGAGGCCGCTGCGATCGCCGAGGGGCAATGCGTGCTGGATGTCGCCGCCGGCGCCGGGGACCAGACCCTGATGCTTGCCGAGCGGATCGGCCCGCAAGGGCGCGTCGTCGCAACCGACCTGTCGCGAACGCAGATCGAACGCCTGCGGCGGAACGCGCGGAAAGCCGGGATCGCGACGATCGAGGCACGGGTCGCGGACGCGCAGGCGCAACTCCGGGAAGCGGACTTCTTTGACGCCGCCGTCTGCCGGCTCGGCCTGATGCTCATGCCAGAGCCCGCAAGATGCATCTCCGCGGTCCACGCCGCGCTGAGGCCGGGCGCCCGCTTCTCCGCGATGGTCTTCGCCGGTCCGAAGGAGAATCCCTGCATCCGCGTGCTCATGCCCACGGCCCTCCGGCACGCCGGCCTGCCGCTCGGCGATCCTTTCGATCCCGGCAGCCTTTTCAGCCTCGGACGTCCCGGACACCTGCAGGGGCTGTTCGATAGGGCCGGCTTCCGCGAGGTATCGACATTCGCGCTCGAGGCGCCGTTCCGGCTGGCGACGGTGGACGACTATCTCGCGTTCCTGCGCTCGGCCGCGGCGCCCGTCATGTCGGTGCTCTCGGCCCTCGAACCGGCGAAACGCGAAGCCGCCTGGCAGGACATCCGCGAGCAACTCGCCGGTTTCGCCGGCAGCGACGGCTGGACCGGCCCGAACACGCTGCTGATCACGGTCGGCCGGAAATGAGGACGCGAGCGCCTCGACGGCATTTTCACTGCCCGCAGAAAGGCCGGCCAGGTTCCGGCGAACGCAAAGGGGAAACGCCCATGTCATCCACATCCAAATGTCTGACGCGCGGTCTTGCGGAGGGTTCGTCCCGGCGCGCGCGAATGGTTCTGGCGGCGGCGGCGATCGCCGTCGCGACCCTGCCCGGCCAGGCCCGGGCGGCATGGGACTGCCAGGCCTATGCCGATTTCGCCCTTCGCGACGTCAACAAGGCGAAGGCCGCGCAATGCGGCTTCACCGGCCCGCGCTGGAGCGCGGACCGCGGGCTGCATGTCGGATTCTGCACCGAACGGCTGAGCGCCAACGACGACAACGCGATGACCAGCGAGACCAGGATCCGGGAGAACGACGTGTTCGGGTGCGAGCAGCGCTTCCGGTGCACCGCCTACAGCAAGACGGCGATCCAGGCGGTCGGCGAGGCGACGCAACTGGGATGCGGCTTCAAGCCGCCCCGCTGGAGCCCCGACGAGGGCCTGCATTTCGGCTACTGCATGGGCCGCGAGGCGGCGGGCGACCAGTATGCGATCTCCAACGAGACCGCGATCCGCGCCACGCAGCTCGCCGGCTGCAAGGCCGCGAGGCCGCGACCGGCCGACAGCACGAATACGGGCCAGACGGGCGGCGTCGGCGCCAACGGCACGCTGACGGTGAAGCTCGACGTCGACCTCTACGACCTTCCCGAGGGCGGCACGCAGAAGGGCGTGGTCCGGCGGGGAACCGTCGTCGTCCTCGGCGAATGCCGGGGGAACAACATGTGCAGCATTTCCGGCGGCGGCCATGTGGGCTGGATCTATGACGGCCCGGACTGGGACACGCTCGACCGATAGACGGACACCCACCGAGGAGATGAGCAGATGAGAACGACGATCGTCGCCTGCGCCCTGGCGCTCCTTCTCACTGGCGCGAAAGCCGCCGAGGGAGACATGAAAACCGGCACGTTCGAAGGATACTGGTGCGGGGCGCCGGCGGTCTTCGAAGTGACGAGGCAGCTCAGCGGCCAATGGGTCTTCGAAGGCAAGATCCTGATCCGCGACACCGGCCAGTACGACACGCTGCGTATCGAGCAATATTCCGACAATTCGCTTCAGATCGTCAGGAGACTGAGCGGCGGAGACTCGGGAAAGCGTCAATGGGTGGTCACCAATCCCCCGGAGCTGCGGAAGAAGGACGGACGCAGCTTCGTGCGCTTCTTCGCCGGCGGGGGCAAGGGCACCGGCTGCGCCAACCTCGGCTCGTTCAGCGAGCTTCTCATCTATTACTGACGATGCCGACCGCGCGCGAGAAAACCGGCGTCCCCGCATCGATCCCAGGAGTTCCGGAGAGACTCCTGGCGGCACTCTTCCTCGTCGCCGCCTGTTCGGCGGGCGCCGCAGATCCGATGACCGGCGACGGGCCCGGATGCACCGACAAGGCGCGGGCGGCGGAACTGGCCGGCCTCGACGATTTCGATCCGGGATTCATCGCGATCTGGGCGGAGGGCATGCAGGACGCGTCCTGCCGGGGCTATTCGGCCGGACAGCAGGTAACGGTCGACGAGCGCGACGAGGGTCTTGCCTGCGTGCGCGCCGAAGACGACGAGGCCTGCTTCTGGGTCAGCGGGAAACTTGCTCCGGACTAGATTAGGGAAACCAGGGCATGCCGTTGAGATGTAAGGCTATTTCCCGGAAGCCGGCCTGCCCCGCAAGCGGGTGAGGGGACGATGCGCTAGAACATCGCGCTCCACTCCGGCGTTATTTCCGGACTTGGGTCCGCAATCCATGCCGCTGATCGTTCGGCAGACGCAGCGGGAGCGTTCCGACGCGACACCGGCGGAATGGATCACCGGGTCGAGCCCGGTGATGACGGGTGGGGGCGAAGGAGGCGGTTATCCCCCAATCCTCGGAGGGCACCGCACTGCCTTTCTGGATTCCGGCCTTCGCCGGAATGACGATTGACTCTGATGCGGTGCCACTACCCGTCATTCCGGCGAAGGCCGGAATCCAGGTGCAGCGGTGCGACAGGCTGTGGCCCATCCTTCGAGGCTCGGCTTCGCCTCGCACCTCAGGATGAGGGTGAGGACCGTGAGGAAATCGCTCCGAAGGAGCGATTTCAGGTCCGAACGCCCGAGGCCCGAAGCCGAGGGCCGGACAAGGAGCCTGCGGCAAACTCTCACCCTCCGCTCTCACCCTGAGGAGGCTCGGAGAGCCGTCTCGAAGGGTGGGCGGGTAGCGCGAGGGCCGCGCCGCCCCTTCCCTAGCGCGCCTCCATGCCCTCCAGCGGGATCGCCGGAGCGCGGCCGGAGATGACGTCGGCGACGATGCGGGCGCAGGCATGCGACATGGTCCAGCCCATGTGGCCGTGGCCGGCGTTGAGGAAGAGGTTCTCCAGCCGCCTCGCGCGGCCGAGGATCGGCGTGCCCTCCGGCGTCATCGGGCGCAGGCCGGCCCAGTGCCGGGCGCGCTCGTAGTCGCCGCCGTCGGGATAGTGCTTCCGCACGACGCCGGTCATGAAGGCGAAGTCGGAGGGCTTGTGGGAGGTGTCGTAGCCGCTGAACTCGGCGGTCGCGGTGACGCGGATGCGGTCGCCCATCGGGGTGATGGCGACGAGCCGGTCCTCGTCGACGCTGGCGACCGTCGGCGGGTGCTCGCGGTTGCCGACCGGCACGGTCAGCGAATAGCCCTTGATCGGATAGATCGGCAGGTCGACGCCGACCTTCGAGCCGAGCGCCGCCGAATGGTTGCCGAGCGCCAGCACATAGGCGTCGCCGCTCACCAGCCCCCTGTCGGTCTCGATGCCGCTCACCCT
>JBFWXZ010000067.1:0-14667 GCA_050186955.1 Flavobacteriaceae bacterium | reverse complement strand
CCTCCTCGGCGCGGTTCATGCGGGCGCGCGGATTCCAGACGACATGGACGTCGATGGCCGGCATGCGGTCGTAGGGCGGGAGCTGCCAGAGCTGGCCGTCCTCGATGTCGCGGCGCACCGCGTGCACCGGTAGCGGCCCGATGCCGAGGCCGGCGATGATCATCCGCCGGACCTCCTCCAGATTGGCCGAGGTGCCGACGATGCGGTCGTCGAGATCGGCCTCAGCGCGCATGATGGCGACGGGGCGGAGCGCGTCGCTCATGCGGTCGGTGACGAAGCTGACCGAGGACTGGCCGGCGATGTCGGCCTTGGTCAGCCCCTCGCGGCCGAACAGCGGATGGGCGGGGCCGCAGAACAGGCCGAAGAACTCCCGGTAGAGCCGGCGGTATTCGAGCTTGGGGCTGCGGTCGCGCACGAGGCAGACGGCGAGCGAGGCGCGGCGCGCCAGCACGGCGGCGAGCGCGTCGCGGCTGGCGGTGACCTCGATCGACAGCGTCGCGGCGCCGTGGGCTGCGTGAAAGGCGGTCAGCGCCTCGTCGAAGAGCGGGCAGACGACATGGCTCGCCATCATGATGTGGACGTGGCCGCGCACCGCGTCGCCGATCTCGCGCATCAGCGTGCCGAGCCGCAGGATCGAGCCCTGGATGTCGATCGCCTCGCGGTGCAGCAACCGGCCGGCGTCGGTGAGGCGGAAATGGCCCGGCGAGCGGTCGATGAGCTTGCGGCCGAGGCGGGATTCGAGGCGCTTCAGCGCCGCCGAGACGGTCGGCTGCTTGAGCCGCAGCCGCTCCGCCGCCTCGGTCACCGAGCGGGATTCGGCGAGCACCACGAAGGTGCGCAGCAGGTTCCAGTCGAGCTCGCGGGCGAGCTTCTCCAGCGTCTCGGGCGCGCGCCGCTCTATCATAGCTTTCATCTATATTCGCAATTCCGATTATCTATTTGATCGATGATTGCCCGCTTGGCAGGTTTCCGCAAGGAAAAGCCTTCGCCGGGGAGAACCCGGGCGACAAGCCATGAAGGGGAGCGCGATTGTCGGTCGAGGCGCGGGAAGCCCGTCAGCCCTGGATCCTGCTGTCGCCGGCGCTGACCGCGGTCACGCTGCTGCTCTTCGTGCCGCTCGCCTTCATCGTCGTCTATTCGTTCTGGCTGCGCACGGCGACCGGGGCGGACGTCTCCGGCTTCCATCTCGACAACTGGCAGGAGGCGCTGGGCGATCCGTTCTACCGCGACATCCTACTGCACACGCTGAAGATCGCCGGCATCACCACAATCGTCTGCGCGCTGGCCGGCTATCCGACGGCCTATTTCGTCGCCCGCTCGACGGGCAACAAGGCAATCCTGCTGCTGCTGCTCATGCTGCCCTTCTGGGTCAGCTACATCATCCGCACCATGTCGTGGATCAACATCCTCGGCGTCTCCGGGGCGGTGAACTCGGCGCTGATCTGGGCCGGCATCATCGATAAGCCGCTCAACATGCTCTACAACGAGGCGACGGTGATCCTCGGGCTGGTGCACTTCCTCCTGCCCTTCATGATCCTCAACGTCTTCGTCAGCCTCGACGGCATCGACATCAATCTCGAGGACGCCTCGCGCTCGCTCGGGGCGACGCGCTGGCAGAGCTTCCTGCAGGTGACGCTGCCGCTGTCGCTGCCCGGCCTCGCCGCCGGCGGTCTGCTGTGCTTCGTGCTGGCGGCGGGCACCTACATCACGCCGCTGGTGCTCGGCGGGCCGACCGACGCGATGTTCGCCAACCTCGTCTTCGAGGCGATCATCACCCAGCTCAACTGGCCGCTCGGCTCGGCGCTGTCGCTGCTGCTGCTCGCCGTGCTCGGCGCGCTGGTGCTGACCTACAACCACTATCTCGGCATCGGCCAGCTCATGAAGGGGCTCGGCTGATGGGTTGGGCGCTGATCCGCGGCTGGGCGATCCTGGTCTACATCTTCATGTTCCTGCCGGTGGCGGTCGTCGTGCTGCTGAGTTTCAACGCCAGCCAGTTCGGCAGCTTCCCGATGACCGGGCTGTCGCTGCGCTGGTTCCACGAGCTGGCCGCCAACGAGGCGATCCTGCGCGCCTTCCGCACCTCGCTGGTGCTCGGCGCGCTGACGGCGCTGATCTCGACGACGCTCGGGGTGCTGGCGAGCCTGGCGCTGGTGCGCTACCGGGTGCCGGGCAGCAATGTCATCTCGACGCTGCTGATCGCGCCGATCCTCGTGCCCGAGGTGGTGCTGGCGGTGGCGCTGCTGCTGTTCCTCAACTTCCTGCAGGTCAACAAGAGCTTCGCGCTGCTGCTGTTCGGCCACGTCATCTTCACGCTGCCCTTCGTCATCCTCGTGGTGCAGGCGCGCCTCGTCGGCATCCGCCGCGACGTCGAGGAGGCGGCGCGCAGCCTCGGCGCCAATCCGATGCAGACCTTCTTCGCCGTCACCCTGCCGCTGCTGCTGCCGGCGGTGCTCGCCGGCGGGCTGTTCGCCTTCACCATCAGTTTCGACGACATCACCGGCACGCTGTTCTGGAAGCCGGGCGGCGTCGAGACGGTGCCGACCCAGATCTTCGCCATGCTGCGCAACTCGATCTCGCCCGAGATCAACGCGCTCGGCACGGTGATGATCGTCCTCACTGTCGGGCTGCCGCTCATCGGCGCGGCGGCCGCCCGGCGCATGTCCCTGAAGCGCGGCTGAAGAACCGCGCGTGAAACGTCGCATTGCCGCCGGCAACGGTCAAAGGAGAGAAAGATGGATAATACAAAGCGTTACGAACGACTTCGCGAGCGATATCTGAATGGCGGGCTGGACCGCCGCGCGTTCCTCGGGCTGATCGGCGCCGCCGGCCTCGCCTATGGCGTCAGGACGCCCTTCATCGGCGAGGCGCTGGCCGCCACCGAGCAGGTGCGCTTCGACGGCTGGGGCGGCGTCGTCTCGGAGGCCTTCCGCAAGCACGCCTTCGATCCCTACACCGAGAAGACCGGCATCAAGGTCGTCGACGGCACCTTCGGCGGCGGCGACGAGTATCTCTCGCGGGTCAAGGCGAGCCAGCCGGGCGAATACAACATCGCGCATCTGTCGGGCGTCTTCGACTATGCGCGCTACCACAATCTGGGGCTGTCCTCGGAGCTCAACGAGGCCAACATCCCCAACCTCCAATACGTCATCCCGAAGCTGGTCGAGGTGTTCAAGAAGGTCTCCGGCGGCTCGCTGTCCTGCGTGCCCTACGACTACGGCACGACGGGGCTCGCCTATAACCGCAAGCACATCTCCGACGACGAGATGAAGGAGAAGGGCGCCAAGATCCTCATCGACGAGAAGCTCAAGGGCAAGATCGGCGGCTGGGGCGACTGGCGCACCCGCATCTGGTACGCCTCGCTGCAGACCGGCCAGGACCCCAACGGCGCGACCGACATGGACGCGGTGTGGGACGCCATCCGCAAGCATCGCGACCTCGCGCTCAAATACTGGAGCTCGGGCGCCGAGCTGATGAGCCTGCTGGCGGAGGAGGAGATCTACGTCACCGAGGGCTGGTCGGGCCGCATCTACGCGCTGCGCGAGCAGGGCCACGACATCGGCTACATGGACCCGCCAAACGGCTTCGGCTGGCAGGAATGCCTGTTCGTCATGAAGGGCTCGCCGATGGAGGCCTGCGAGGAGCTGCTGAACTTCATGCTGGCGCCGGAGACCTCCATCGCCGTCGCCGAGGGGCAGAACTATCCGCCGGCGCTCGATCCGCAGAAGGTCAAGCTCGGCGAGAAGATCCCGACGCTGCCGGCCTTCGATCCGAGCGGCACGCTGGAAGGCCTGACCTTCGCCGATCCCGGATACTGGAACGGCAACGAGCAGGAATGGTCGAAGATGTTCGGCCGCATCCAGAAGGGCTACTGAGCCCGCACGGCTCCCCGGCGTCTCGCCGACGCCGGGGCCGCCGTCCCTCCCGACGCCCGCAAGAGGAGTTCCAGGCAGTGAGCGCGGTCGCCCTCAAGGACATGGTCAAGCGGTTCGGCAGCTTCACCGCCGTGCACCGCATGTCGCTCGACATCCCCGAAGGCAGCTTCGTGACGCTGCTCGGCCCCTCCGGCTGCGGCAAGACGACGACGCTCAGGATCGTCGCCGGCCTGCTCGATCCGAGCGAGGGCGAGATCACCATCAAGGGCCGCCGGGTCAACGACGTGCCGATCCACCGGCGCAATCTCGGCCTGGTGTTCCAGAACTACGCGCTGTTCCCCCACAAGACGGTGGGCGACAACGTCGCCTTCGGCCTCAAATATCGTGGGGTGGCGAGGGACGAGGCGGCGCGGCGCGTGAAGCAGGCGCTGGAGCTCGTGCAACTCCCGCACACCATCGACCGCTTCCCAAAGCAGCTTTCCGGCGGCCAGCAGCAGCGCATCGCGCTCGCCCGCGCCATCGTCATCGAGCCCGACGTGCTGCTGCTCGACGAGCCGCTGTCGGCGCTCGACGCGAATCTGCGCGAGGACATGCGCGTCGAGCTGAAGCGCATCCAGCACCGCATCGGCGTCACCACCATCTTCGTCACCCACGACCAGTCCGAGGCGCTGGCGATGTCCGACAGCATCGTCGTCATGTCGAACGGGCGGGTCGAGCAGGTCGGCGAGCCCGAGGAGGTCTACAACCGGCCGGCCAGCGAGTTCGTCGCCCGCTTCCTCGGCGCCTCCAACATCGTGCCGGCGCGATGCGTCGGCGTGTCGGCGAAGGAGGTGGCGCTGGAGGCCGGCGGCATCGGCCGCGTCGTGGTGCCCGCCGCCCAGGCTTCGCGGGTGACGGACGAGGGCGCCGCCAAGCTGGTGGTGCGCGCCGAGAAGCTGTTCCTGGAGAAGCCGGGCGCCAGCGCCAATGGCGCGATTTCTGTGGACGGCGTCGTGGAGACCGTCGACTATCAGGGCCAGGCGGCCCGTTATTTCGTGCGTATCGGCGACCTGCAGATGCAAGCCATCAACATGATCGACGGGAAGCCTTTCGAGGAAGGCGCGAAGGTCAGCGTTCGGCTGCGCCCGCGCGATTGCAGCGCATTGCCGGAGAACGCCTGATGGGCGAACGCGGGAGCCACCTCTTCTACCAGACCCGCCGCCGCCGGCCGATGCTCGACCAGGCGCGCGGGGTGCATATCTGGGACGTCGACGGCAAGCGCTATATCGACGGCTCGTCCGGCGCCATGGTCTGCAATATCGGCCATTCCAACGAGCGCGTGCTCGACGCCATGCGGCGGCAGATGGAGAAGTCGACCTTCGGCTACCGGCTGCATTTCGAGAACGAGCCGGCGGAGAAGCTGGCGGCGCGGACCGCCGCGCTGTCGCCGCCGGGGCTTGAGAAGGTGTTCTTCGTCTCCGGCGGCTCGGAGGCCGTCGAGAGCGCGATCAAGCTCGCCCGGCAATACGCGCTGGCGCGCGGCGAGGCGCAGCGCTTCAAGGTGATCTCGCGCCATCCGAGCTATCACGGGGCGACGCTCGGGGCGCTGGCGCTGACCGGCTACGCGCCGATGACCGCGCCCTTCGAGCCGATGATGCGGGCGATGCCGAAGATCCCGGCGCCGCGCGCCTATCTCGACGGGCTCGACGCCGACGACCCGGCGACCGGCCTGCACTATGCCGACATGCTGGAAAGCCGCATCCTCGAGGAGGGGCCGGAGACGGTGCTCGCCTTCATCGTCGAGCCCGTCGGCGGGGCTTCGACCGGCGCGCTGGTGCCGCCGGCCGGCTACATGAGGCGCATCCGCGAGATATGCGACCGCCACGGGGTGCTGCTGATCCACGACGAGGTGATGTCGGGGGGCGGCCGCACGGGGCGCTTCTTCGCCGCCGAGCACTGGGCCGTCGAGCCGGACATCCTCGTCATCTCCAAGGGCTTCGCCGCCGGCTACGCGCCGCTCGGCGCGATGGTCGCGCATGAGCGCATCGTCGAGGCGGTGCTCGACAAGGGCGGCTTCGTCCACGGCTACACCTATGCCGGCAACCCACTCGCCTGCGCCGCCGGCCTCGCGGTGCTGGAGGAGATCGAGCGGCAGGGCCTCGTCGCCAATGCCGAGCGCATCGGCGCCCCGCTGAAGACGCGGCTCAAGGCGCTGATGAACCGCTTCCCGATGATCGGCGACGTGCGCGGCAAGGGGCTGCTGCTCGCCTTCGAGCTGGTCGCCGACCGCACCACCATGGAGCCGCTGCCGAGGCAATACGCCGCCCATGACAGGCTGGTCGAGATCGCCTACGACAACGGGCTCATCATCTATTCGCGGCGCACCCGCGGCGGCTACGAGGGCGACCATTTCCTCGTCTGTCCGCCGATGATCGCGACCGAGAAGGACGTCGACGAGATCATGGAGGCGCTGGGCGCCTCGCTCGAGACCTTCATGGACGAGATCGCGCCGGCCGCCGCCGCCAGCGCCTGAGCCTCCCGGGACGACATGAGCAAGATCATCATCACCTGCGCCGTCACCGGCTCGGTCCACACGCCGTCGATGTCGCCGCATCTGCCGGTCACCGCCGACGAGATCGCCGAACAGTCGGTGGCCGCCGCCGAGGCGGGGGCGGCGATTCTGCACCTGCACGCGCGCGATCCGAAGGACGGTCGGCCGTCCTCCCGCCCCGAGGACTTCATGGCCTTCCTGCCGCGCATCAAGCAGCAGTGCGACGCCGTCCTCAACCTGACCACCGGCGGCAGCGCCGTGATGACGCTGGAGGAGCGGCTGGCGGCCCCGAAGGCGGCGGCGCCGGAGATGTGCTCGCTCAACATGGGGACGATGAATTTCGCGCTCTATCCGGCGGCCGCGCGCATAACCGAGTGGAAGCACGGCTGGGAGAAGCCCTTCCTGGAGAATTCCGACGACCTGGTCTTCAAGAACACGCCGCGCGACATCGCCCATGTGCTGGACGAGATGGGCGAGAAGCGCGGTGCGCGCTTCGAGTTCGAGTGCTACGACATCTCGCATCTCTACATGCTGCGCCACTTCGCCGACCGCGGCATGGTGAAGCCGCCCTATTTCATCCAGTTCGTCCTCGGCATCCTCGGCGGCGCCGGCGCCGACCCGGAAAACCTCGTCCATCTGAAGCGGATCGCCGACAAGCTGTTCAGCGACGACTACGCCTTCTCGGCGCTCGGCGCCGGCCGCCACCAGATGCGGATCGCCGCCCTGTCGGCGGCGATGGGCGGCCATGTCCGGGTCGGGCTGGAGGACAGCCTCGGCATCGCGCGCGGCGAGCTGGCGAAATCCAACGCCGAGCAGGTGGAGAAGGTGCGCGGCATCGTCGAGGGGCTCGGCCGCGAGGTCGCGACGCCGGCGGAGGCGCGCGGCATGCTCCATCTCAAGGGCGCCGACCGGACGGATTTCTGATGCGGACGATCACCATCAGACGGGCGCAGGCCGCCGACGCCGGCATGCTGCACGAGGCGCTGGCGGCGCTGTCGCGCGATCTCGGAGACGCGCACCGCGCCGGCCCCGACGACCTGCTGCGGCACGGCTTCGGCGAGCGGCCATCCTTTTCGGCGGTGCTCGCCGAGCAGGACGGCCGGGCCATCGGCGCCGCCGTCTTCTCGCCGGTGTTCTCGACGATCCGCGGCGGGCCGGGGCTCTACGTCTCCGATCTCTGGGTCGATTCCACCATCCGCGGCGGCGGGCTGGGGCGGCGCCTGCTGGCGGCCGCGGCGGCGGAGGCGCGCCGCGACTGGGGCGCCGGCTTCCTGCGGCTCGCCGTCTACGAGGACAATGCCCGCGCCCGCGCCTTCTACGAGCGGCTCGGCTTCGACGCCGGCAAGGGCGAGGCGGTGCTGACACTGGAGGGCGACGGCCTCGCCGCCCTGAAGGGAGAATGATGAAAGCGATCGTCGACGAGCGCCAGCGCGCGCACGACCCCAAGCACTTCATGGCCAATGGCACGGTGCTCGCCAATCCCGAGCAGCCGAAGCGGCTTCAGGTGCTGCGCGCGGGAGCCGAAGCCGCCGGCTGCGCCTTCGCCGGGCCGGACGATCACGGGCAGGGGCCGATAGCCGCCATCCACTCGGCGGAGTATCTCGTCTTCCTGAAGACGATCCACGCCCGCTGGAGCCGCATCGAGGGGGCGTCCGACGAGGTCATTCCCAACATCCACCCCGACAATCGCCGGGCGAGCTATCCGCGCTCCGCCGTCGGCCAGGCGGGTTTCCACCAGGCCGACACGGCATGCCCGATCTCCGGCGGCACCTGGGAGGCCGCCTACTGGTCGGCGCAGACGGCGCTGACCGGCGCCGGCCTCGTCGCCGGCGGCGAGCGGGCGGTCTACGCGCTGAGCCGGCCACCCGGCCACCACGCCTTCGGCGACCTCGCCGGCGGCTTCTGCTTCCTCAACAACGCGGCCATCGCCGCCGAGCATCTGAGGGCCAAGGGCCTGCGGCCGGCGATTCTCGACGTCGACGTGCATCATGGCAACGGCACGCAGGGCATCTTCTACCAGCGCGCCGACGTGCTGACGGTGTCGATCCACGCCGACCCGATCCGCTTCTATCCCTTCTTCTGGGGACACGCCCACGAGCGCGGCGATGGCGCGGGGCTCGGCGCCAATCTCAACCTGCCGCTGGAGCGCGGCACCGGCGACGAAGCGTATCTGAAGACGCTGGACACGGCCTTCGCCCATATCGACGCCTTCGGCACGGACGTGCTCATCGTCGCGCTCGGGCTCGACGCGCATGAGAACGACCCGCTGCGCGGGCTGGCGGTGACGACGCCGGGCTTCGCGCGCATCGGCGCGGCGATCGCGGCGCTGGGGCTCCCGACCCTGCTGGTGCAGGAGGGCGGCTACCTCTCCGACGATCTCGGCTCCAACCTGACGAGCTTCATCGGCGGCTTCGAAGGCTAGGGGCCTGACCCTGGACGCCCATCCTTCGAGACGGGTCGTTCCGACCCTCCTCAGGATGAGGTGGGGAGGATGTTGGCACTCTCCGACCTCGTCCTGAGGTGCGAGGCGAAGCCGAGCCTTAAAAGGACAGGCCGCATTACGCCGAACTACGGTAGCTGGATTCCGGCCTTCGCCGGAATGACGGATAGAAGCTCGGCATCAGCCCGAATCGTCATTCCGGCGAAGGCCGGAATCCAGGTGAAGCGGCTCGGCATTCCTCAACCCATCCTTCAGGACGTGCTTTCAGCGCTCCTCAGGAGGCCGCCTTCGCATCCGCGCGCGACAGGCCGCCGGCGCGGGCGAGATAGTCGACGATCCCGCCCACCCCCTCGCCGCGCTTCAAGTCGGTGAAGACGACGGGAAGGGTTCCGCGCGCCTTCGCCGCGTCCGCCGCCATCAGGTCGAGGTCGACGCCGACATGGGGCGCGAGGTCGCGCTTGTTGACGACCAGCAGGTCGGAGCGGGTGATCGCCGGGCCGCCCTTGCGCGGGATGTCGTCGCCCTGGCAGACGCTGATGACGTAGAGGGTGAGGTCGGCGAGCTCGGGCGAGAAGGTGGCGGCGAGATTGTCGCCGCCGGATTCGATGAACACCACGTCGAGGTCCGGGTGGCGGCGGTTCAACTCGGCGATGGCGGCGAGGTTAATCGAGGCGTCCTCGCGGATCGCCGTGTGCGGACATCCGCCGGTCTCGACGCCGACGATGCGGTCCTCCGCGAGCGCCTGGAAGCGGGCGAGCGCCAGCGCGTCCTCACGGGTGTAGATGTCGTTGGTGACGACGGCGATGGACCAGTCGTCGCGCATCGCCTCGCAGAGCCGGCGCGTCAGCGTCGTCTTGCCGGTGCCGACCGGGCCGCCGATGCCGATCCGCAAGGGGCCGTTGTGGCCGTTGTATCCGGTGGTCGCGGTCATGAGCGGAACAGCCTCGTCTCGTCGGTTTCGTGCAGCATGGAGCATATCTCGGCGGTGAAGCAGGCGGTGGCGAGCGCGTCGAGCGGCGTCGCGGCCGCCGCCTCGGCGGCGAGCGCGATGGCGCCCTCCAATTCGGCGATGACCGCCTGCCCGTCGCTCTGGCCGAGCGGCACGAGGCGGATCGCCGCCGAGACCTGGTTCGAGACGCCGGCATGCAGGAAGGCCTCGACCGCCGGCAGCCGGGCGATGCCGTGGCCGGACGCGGCGGCGGCCACCGCCACGCAATAGGGCAGCTCGCCGCCGCTGCGCGAGATCAGCGCGTCGAGCGTGTCGCAGGGCCAGGCGGCCGCCGTGGTGGCGGCGAAGGCGCGGCCCTGGGCGAGGCTTTCCAGCTTCAGCTCGGCGGTGGCGAAGAAGGCGGCGGCGAAGCCGGCGATGGCCTCCAGCGCGTCGAGGTCGCCGGCGCAGGCGGCGTCGTGGGCGCGCGCGGCGATCACCGCGTCGGACCACAGCACGCCGCTGTCGAGGCTGTCGGCGAGCCAGTCGCGGGTACTGTCGCGGTCGCGGACGAGGCCGCGGCGAACGGCCGTCTCCAGTCCCTGGCTGTAGCTGAAGGCGCCGACCGGATAGGACGGCGACAGCCAGGTCATCAGCCGGTAGAGCGCGGGTCCGTCAGTGCTCATGGTCGTGCCCGTGGGTGTGGCCGTGAGCGTGTTCATGCCGGTGGTCGTGCGGGCGGTCATGCCGGTGACGCCCCGCGTGAACATGTTCATCGCCGGTTTTGTGGTCTTCGGAATGCCCGTGATCGTGGGAATGCGCGTGGTGGCGGTCGCCATAGGCGCCGCCTTCCGGGTTGAACGCCTCCTTGACCTCGTTCACCGAGGCGCCGAGGCCCTCCAGCATGGCGGCGATGACGTGGTCGGGACGGATCAGGATGCGCTCCTCCTCGATCTGGCTCTCGAGGTGCCGGTTGCCGATATGCCAGGCCAGCCGCAGCAGGTGGTGCGGCGAGGAAGCCTTGATTTCCAACAGCTTTTCCGGCGCGGCGCGCACTTCGATCACCCGCCCGTCGTCGAGCACGAGGCCCTCGCCGTGGCGCAGCAGCCGCGCCTCCGGCAGGTCGAGCAGGAAGCCGATGCCGTTGTCGGAGACGAGGCTGATGCGCCGGCGGAACCGCGCCGCCTCGTCGAGCGTGATGGTGTCGGCGGGATGGTGGGTGTGATCGACGATGCGGGTTGCGCGGGTCATCGGTCGGCTCCTGAACGCAAGAGGGCGCCGTCATCCCGGCGCAGGCCGGGATCCAGGGGCGGAATCATCGGCGCCGGCGTGTTCAATCCCTGGATTCCGGCCTTCGCCGGAATGACGCCGAGGATCGTTGCGCTTTCCATTCCCGCCATCCTCAAAACAGAAAATAGCGCTGCGCCATGGGCAGCACCTTCGCCGGCTCGCAGGTCAGCAGCTCGCCGTCGGCGCGCACCTCGTAGGTCTCCGGGTCGACCTCGATAGCCGGCATGGCGTCGTTGAGGACCATGTCCTTCTTGCCGATGCCGCGGGTATTCTCGACCGGCAGGACGAGGCTGTCGAGGCCGAGCTTGTCGGCGATGCCGGAGGCGTAGGCGGCCTGCGAAACGAAGCTGACGCGGCTTCTCGGCAGCGCCTTGCCGAAGGCCGCGAACATCGGCCGGTAGTGCACCGGCTGCGGCGTCGGGATCGAGGCGTTGGGATCGCCCATCGGGGCGGCGGCGATGGAGCCGAGCTTCAGCACGAGGTCCGGCTTGACGCCGAAGAAGGCCGGCGACCAAAGCACCAGATCGGCGAGCTTGCCGACCTCGACGGAGCCGATATGGCGCGCCATGCCGTGGGCGATGGCCGGGTTGATCGTGTATTTGGCGATGTAGCGCTTCACCCGGAGATTGTCGTTGTCGCCGCGCTCGCCGGGCAGCCGGCCGCGCTGGCGCTTCATCTTGTCGGCGGTCTGCCAGGTGCGGATCAGCACCTCGCCGACGCGGCCCATGGCCTGGCTGTCCGAGGCGATGATCGAGAAGGCGCCGATGTCGTGCAGGATGTCCTCGGCGGCGATGGTCTCCTTGCGGATGCGGCTCTCGGCGAAGGCGATGTCCTCGGGGATCGACGGATCGAGGTGGTGGCAGACCATCAGCATGTCGAGATGCTCGTCGACCGTGTTCACCGTGTAGGGCCGGGTCGGGTTGGTCGAGGAGGGGATGACGTTCGCCTCGCCGCAGACCCTGATGATGTCGGGGGCGTGGCCGCCGCCGGCGCCCTCGGTGTGGAAGGCGTGGATGGTGCGGCCCTTGAAGGCGCCGACGGAGTGCTCGACGAAGCCGGATTCGTTGAGCGTGTCGGTGTGGATCATTACCTGCACGTCCATGTCGTCGGCGACCGAGAGGCAGCAGTCGATGGCCGCCGGCGTGGTGCCCCAGTCCTCGTGCAGCTTGAGCGCGCAGACGCCGGCCTCCACCTGCTCGACGAGGCCGGCGGGCAGCGAGGCGTTGCCCTTGCCGGAGAAGCCGAGATTGACGGGGAAGGCCTCCGCCGCCTCGATCATGCGCGATATGTGCCACGGTCCCGGCGTGCAGGTGGTGGCGTTGGTGCCGGTCGCCGGGCCGGTGCCGCCGCCGAGCATGGTGGTGACGCCGGAATAGAGCGCATCGTCGATCTGCTGCGGGCAGATGAAGTGGATATGCGCGTCGAAGCCGCCGGCGGTCAGAATCTTGCCCTCGCCGGCAATGGCCTCGGTCGAAGGGCCGACGATGATGTCGACGCCGGGCTGGGTATCCGGGTTGCCGGCCTTGCCGATGGCGGCGATGCGGCCGTCCTTGAGGCCGACATCGGCCTTGTAGATGCCGCTGTGGTCGACGATCAGCGCGTTGGTGACGACGGTGTCGACGGCGCCCTGGGCGCGGGTCGCCTGGCTCTGTCCCATGCCGTCGCGGATCACCTTGCCGCCGCCGAACTTCACCTCCTCGCCATAGGTGGTGAGGTCGCGCTCCACCTCGATGAAGAGCTCGGTGTCGGCGAGCCGCACCCGGTCCCCGGTGGTCGGGCCGTACATCGCCGCGTAGGTCTGGCGGGAGAGCTTGGCGGGCATGAAAAGCGGTTCCTTGTTCAATCGACCCAAAGGCCGCGCGTCTTGTGCCAGTCGGCGATGGATTGCTCGGGGTAGCGGTCGAAGCACCGGTCGTCGGTGCCGATGTCCGGGACGACCCAGGAGGCCTTGAAGTCGAGCATCAGGTGGACGCGCGAGGGCGGCACCGGCAGCTCGCTGTCGATCGCCGACGCGAAGGGATGGACCAGGTCGGGCCAGGTCGGGTCGTAGAGCCAGAGGGCGGTGGCGCAGCGGGTGCAGAAATTGCGCTCGCCGGTCGAGACATGACAGGCGCCGCCGTCGCCGGCGATCCTCGCGCGGTATAGGCCGATGGCGTCCCGGCCGGCGACCTCCAGCGTTTCCGACAGCGCGCCGAGATTGATGGCGTAACCGCCGCCGCCGTCCTGCTTGCGGCAGATCGAGCAGTAGCAGAGCTGGTAGGGATGCGGGGTGTGGCTCCTCACCGAGAATTCCACGGCGCCGCAGCGGCAGGTGCCTTCCATCGTCACGGGCATCACGAGGCTCCCGCGCGCCATTCGGCGCTTCTGTAGGCGTCGGGGATGTCGTCGGTCGCGGGATCGAGACCCATCGCCTCGAGTTCATCGAACCAGCGGTCGCGGGCGCTCCCGGGCAGTTTCGCTCCACACCAGGGGCAGTGCGAGATCAACAGCATGGAGGCGCCGCCATCATGGATGAGAAGCCCGTACTCGTCGAAGACGGGGCTGTAGGCGACGAGCAGGTCGGCGCAGGCGAAGCCGTCGTCGGCGTGCTCGATGCAGTCGTTGGCGACCGCCTTTGCCATGTCGGCACAGCAATGGTCGGCCACCGTCGCTCCGGGCCGGGCGAAGTCCATCCAGAGGACGCGGTGGCTGCGATAGAGACCTTGCGACATGGGCTTACAGACTTCCCATGACCTTGGCGTTGAAGCCGTAGACCCGCCGGTCGCCGCCCAGCGGCACGAGGGTCACGTCGCGCTTCTGGCCGGGCTCGAAACGCACCGCGGTGCCGGCCGCGATGTCGAGGCGCATGCCGCGCGCGCTGTCGCGGTCGAAGTCGAGCGCCGGGTTCGTCTCGAAGAAATGATAGTGCGAGCCGACCTGGATCGGCCGGTCGCCGGTGTTGGCGACGGTGAGGGTGACGGTCTCCGCGCCGGCATTGATCTCGATGTCGCCGGGGGCGGCGATGATTTCTCCCGGGATCATCGGCTCAGCCCGCCATCGCCAGCCACAGCCCGCCGGCCGCCGTCGCCGCGCCTGCGAGGCGGGTGACCGCGCGCCCGGCATGGCCGCTGAACAGTCGCGACAGGCCGAGGCCGAGCCCGACGCCGAGGGCATGCAGCAGCGCCGTCGCGAGCGCGAAGCCCGCCGCGTAGGGCGCCATCCCGGCGGCGCCGATCTCGCCGCCATGGGCATGGCCGTGGAAGAAGGCGAAGAAGCCGACGACGGCCATGCCGAGCGATACCGGGACCGGCGCCGCGAGGGCGACGAGGGCGCCGAGCACGACGACGGAGGCGAGGATCGTAGGCTCGACGAATGGCAGCGGCATGCCGGCGAGCGCGGCGGCGAAGCCGGCGCTCATGGTCGCCACGAAGGTGGCGGGCACGAGCCACAGCGCCCGGCCGCCGATGAGCGCCGCCCACAGGCCGACCGCGACCATCGCCATGACGTGGTCGGCGCCGAGGACGGGGTGGCTCAGCCCGGCCATGAAGGAGCCGTGCTCGGCGGGGTTGAGGTGAGCCTCGGCCGGCAGGGCGGCGAACAGGGCGGGCAGGGCGTAGAGCAGCTTGCG
>JBFWXZ010000066.1:0-14776 GCA_050186955.1 Flavobacteriaceae bacterium | reverse complement strand
CGCTCGACATCGCCATGCGCCGCGAGATCCTCGAGCGCCGCGCCGCCGATATCGGCCGCGAGGACCCCGCCTTCGTCGTCGGCGACGACGTCATCGACTACGTCGCCAGCCACGTCCAGGGCGACGGCCGCGACCTCGAGGGGGCGCTCAACCGCCTCGCCGCCTTCGGCCGCTATTCCGGCGAGCCGATCACGCTCGCCTATGCCGAGCGGGCGATCCGCGACATCGTCGTCCAGCGCGAGCGCCCGCAGGTGAAGATCGAGAGCATCCAGCGCGCCGTCGCCCAGCACTATCGGCTGAGCCGCCAGGACCTGATCTCGGCGCGCCGCACCCAGGCCATCGTCCGCCCGCGGCAGATCGCCATGTATCTCGCCAAGCAGATGACGCTGCGCTCGCTGCCGGAGATCGGCAGGCGCTTCGGCAACCGTGATCACACAACCGTGCTCCACGCCGTGCGCAAGATCGAATCGCTGCTCGCCGAGAACGACGAGATGGCGCGCGAGGTCGCTGATCTCAGGCGGCTGATCCAGGACCTCGAGGACTAGAGTGGTTCACGGTTTGCTGGAAACGGTTCTGTTTCACGGCTGGCGAGGCGATCCGGCAGGAGAGCCGCGAAGTGCGATGCCGTTGCATCGGGCGAGCGGCTCGACGAACCGGGCGTCCGCTTAGCCGAAAACCCGAAGGGCCGGGGTCTTTTGCGGGCATTGCCGTCGCAAGCCGGCTCGCACGGACGGATAGTCCGCGCTGCGCCACCTTGCTCGACCCTGCCGCAAAATCCCTCCGGCAGAACGATGCCAGCAAACCGAGAACCACTCTTGCTCAGGCCTCCGATCGGCGGGATTCGCCCCGGGTTCCGATCCCGGTTCGCCACTCTCCGCTTTCGGTGCCGGTTGCGCTTGCAACCTCCGTTAATTGATTGCAAGGTCGCGTTCCGCCTCCGCCGGGCCGTTGCTGGCCCGGCGGCAGCGCCGGGGCGGCGGGGTGCCTCAGCATTCCGGATCGCGCCGGTCCCCACTGGATGAAGTAGTTCACTTTCGAGGTCAGTCGCGATGCGTGTCACGGTCGAGCGCAGCCAGCTTGTCAAATCGCTCACCCATGTCCACCGGGTGGTCGAGCGGCGCAACACCATCCCGATCCTCTCCAACGTGCTGATCCATGCCGATGGCGGCGAGGTCCGCCTCAAGGCGACCGATCTCGACGTCGAGATCGTCGAGACCTTCGCCGCCGACGTCGCCATGTCGGGCGGCACCACGGTGCCGGCTCATGTCTTCTACGACATCGTCCGCAAGCTGCCCGAGGGCGCGCAGATCGTGCTCGAGGGCGGGCCCGACGAGAGTGCGCTGGTGGTCCGCGCCGGCCGGGCCCGCTTCATGCTCCAGGTGCTGCCCGAGAGCGATTTCCCCGACCTCACCGCCGGCGAGATGAGCCATTCCTTCTCGCTCTCGGCGGCGGTGCTGAAGCGGCTTCTCGACAAGACCCAGTTCGCCATCTCCCAGGAGGAGACGCGCTACTATCTCAACGGCATCTACATGCACGCCATCGAGGCCGACGGCCGCGCCATGCTGCGCGCGGTGGCGACCGACGGCCACCGGCTGGCGCGGCTGGAGACGGAGGCGCCGGAGGGCGCCGCCGGCATGCCCGGCGTCATCGTCCCGCGCAAGACGGTGCAGGAGCTCCAGCGCCTGCTCGAGGACCCCGACGCGATGGTCGAGATCGAGTTGTCGGAGAGCAAGATTCGCTTCACCATCGGCGCCATGGTGCTGACCTCGAAGCTGATCGACGGCACCTTCCCCGACTACGGAAGGGTGATCCCGAGCGGCAACGACAAGATGCTCAAGGTCGACAACCAGGCCTTCACCCGCGCCGTCGACCTCGTCTCGACGGTGTCCAGCGAGCGCGGCCGCGCCGTCAAGCTGTCGATCCAGCCCGACAAGGTGGTGCTGAGCGTCAACAATCCCGATTCCGGCTCGGCGACCGAGGAGATTCCCGCCGACTACGCCGCCGACGCCATCGATATCGGCTTCAACGCCCGCTACCTGCTCGACATCGCCGGCCAGCTCGAGACCGAGACCGCCTGCTTCGAGCTCGCCGATTCCGGCTCGCCGACGCTGGTGCGCGACGAGAAGGACGAATCGGCGCTCTATGTCCTGATGCCGATGCGCGTTTGACGCGCCGCGCCACGCGGCGCCGAGCCGAACGGATCGCGATGAACCGACCGCATGCGCTGCGGCGGCTTGTCCTCACCGACTTCCGCAACTTCGCCGCCGGAAGCCTGGACCTGCCCGCCACGCCCGTCGTCCTCACCGGCGCCAACGGCGCCGGCAAGACCAATATCCTCGAGGCGGTGTCGCTGCTGGTGCCGGGCCGCGGCCTGCGCCAGGCCGGGCTCGACGATCTGCCGCGCATCGGCGGCGCCGGCGGCTGGGCGGTGGCCGCCCGCGTCGAGGCCGAGGGCGGGCTGCTCGCCATCGGCACCGGCATCGCCCCCGGCAGCGCCGCGGCGACCCGTGAGGCGCGTATCGACGGCGTGCCCGCCGGCTCGGTGCAGGCGCTCGCCGATGTCTTCGCCGCCGTCTGGCTGACCCCGCAGATGGACGGCGTGCTGTCGGGCTCGGCCGGCGACCGCCGCCGCTTCTTCGACCGCCTGACGCTGGCTGGCGATCCCGCCCATGCCGGCCGCTACTCGGCCTTCGAGCGCGCCATGCGCCAGCGCAACCGCCATCTGGAGGAGTTCAGCCCCGACCGCCGCCTGCTCGACGCCATCGAGGCGGAGATGGCGGCCCACGCCGTCGCCGTCGCCGCCGCCCGCGTCGAGGCCGTCGACAGGCTGAAGGCGGCGATCGCCGGGGCCGCCGAGGCCGAGAGCCCCTTTCCCTGGGCGGGGCTGGAGCTCTCAGGCACGGTCGAGGACCTGCTGAAGGAGGCCGCCGCGACCGCCGCCGAGGACGCCTATCGCGAAATCCTTGCCGCCGGCCGGGCGGCGGACGCCCGCGCCGGGCGCACCCTCGCCGGCCCGCACCGCTCCGACGTGCTGGTCCGCCACGGGCCGAAGGACGTCGAGGCGCGCCGCTCCTCCACCGGCGAGCAGAAGGCGCTGCTGGTCGGCCTGCTGCTCGCCCATGCCGGGCTGATGGCCGAGCGCGGCGGCCGCGCCCCGGTGCTGCTGTTCGACGAGATCGCCGCCCATCTCGACGATCTGCGCCGCCAGGCGCTGTTCGACCGCATCGAGGCGCTTGGCGTGCAGGCGCTGATGACCGGCACCGACGCGGCGCTCTTCGCGCCGCTGGAGGGCCGCGCCGCCTTCCTCGAGGTCGCCGCCGGCGGGGTGCGCCCGCGCCCCTGAAAACTGCGCCGGGAAGGTGCAATTCGCGGCGTCGAAATGCTATGATGCCGCTGATTCTATTCGAAAAATCCCTATATGAGGGATGCGGCCGACAAGGGCCGGCGGGACCGGATACGGACACTTCTCATGAGCGAGACCACGCCGAACAATGGCGGCGACAGCTACGGCGCCGATTCCATCAAGGTTCTCAAGGGCCTGGATGCCGTGCGCAAGCGCCCGGGCATGTATATCGGCGACACCGACGACGGCTCGGGCCTCCATCACATGGTCTACGAGGTCGTCGACAACGCCATCGACGAGGCGCTGGCCGGGCACGCCACCCGCGTCACCGTGACCCTCAATCCCGACGGCTCCTGCACCGTCACCGACAACGGCCGCGGCATCCCCACCGACATCCATGCCGAGGAGGGCATCTCGGCGGCCGAGGTCATCATGACTCAGCTCCATGCCGGCGGTAAGTTCGACCAGAACTCCTACAAGGTCTCCGGCGGCCTGCACGGCGTCGGCGTCTCCGTCGTCAACGCGCTGTCGGAATGGCTGGACCTGACCATCCGCCGCGCCGGCAAGGTGCATTCCATGCGCTTCCGGCACGGCGTCGCCGAGGCGCCGCTCGCCGTCACCGGCGAAGCCGGTGGCGAGACCGGCACCGAGGTCACCTTCCTGCCGAGCTCGCAGACCTTCTCGAAGACCGAGTTCGAGTTCGCGACGCTCGAGCACCGGCTGCGCGAGCTCGCCTTCCTCAATTCCGGCGTCACCATCGTGCTGACCGACAATCGCGGCGTCGAGCCGCGCGTCGAGGAACTGCACTACGAGGGCGGGCTTGAGGCTTTCGTGCGCTGGCTCGACCGCGCCCGCCATCCCTTCCTCGCCGACCCGGTCATCGTCGGCGGCGAGAAGGACGGCATCACCGTGGAACTGGCGCTGTGGTGGAACGACGGCTACCACGAGAGCGTCCTCTGCTTCACCAACAACATCCCGCAGCGCGACGGCGGCACCCACATGGCCGGCTTCCGCGCCGCCCTGACCCGCCAGGTCACCGGCTATGCCGACACCTCCGGCGTGTCGCGCAAGGAAAAGGTCTCGCTGACCGGCGACGATTGCCGCGAGGGCCTGACCGCGGTTCTCTCGGTGAAGGTTCCGGACCCGAAATTCTCCAGCCAGACCAAGGACAAGCTGGTTTCCTCGGAAGTTCGCCCGGTGGTCGAGAGCATCGTCAACGAGCAGCTCAACCGCTGGTTCGAGGAGCACCCGGCGGAGGCCAAGCTGGTCGTCTCCAAGGTCGTCGAGGCGGCGGCCGCCCGCGAGGCGGCGCGCAAGGCGCGCGAGCTGACGCGGCGCAAGGGCGCGCTCGACGTCGCCAACCTGCCCGGCAAGCTCGCCGACTGCCAGGAGCGCGACCCGGCGAAGTCCGAGCTCTTCATCGTCGAGGGCGATTCGGCCGGCGGCAGCGCCAAGCAGGGCCGCGACCGCGGCTTCCAGGCGGTGCTGCCGCTGCGCGGCAAGATCCTCAATGTCGAGCGGGCGCGCTTCGACAAGATGCTGTCGTCCAACGAGATCGGCACGCTGATCACCGCGCTCGGCACCGGCATCGGCCGCGACGACTTCGACCTCTCGAAGCTGCGCTACCACAAGATCATCATCATGACCGACGCCGACGTCGACGGCGCCCATATCCGCACCCTGCTGCTCACCTTCTTCTACCGGCAGATGCCGACGCTCATCGAGAACGGCCACCTCTTCATCGCCCAGCCGCCGCTCTACAAGGTGCGTCGCGGCAATTCCGAGCAGTATCTGAAGAACGAGAAGGCGATGGAGGAGTATCTGATCGCCGGCGGCCTCGACGAGGCCTCGCTGGCGCTCGCCAATGGCGAGGTGCTGACCGGCAACGATCTGCGCCGCGTCGTCGACGAGGCGCTCGCCGTGCGCCGCATCCTCGACGGGCTGCACAGCCGCTACGACCGCCGCCTCGTCGAGCAGGCGGCGATCGCCGGCATCCTCAGCCCGCAGGCCGCGCGTTCCGAGGACGAGCGCGCCGAGGCCGCCGCCTATGTGGCGCGCCGCCTCGACCTGCTCTCCGACGTCTATGAGCGCGGCTGGGAGGGCGAGGTGCTGGAGAATGGCGGCTTCCGCTTCTCGCGCACGATCCGCGGCCTGCGCGAGATCGTGAACATCGACGCCGCCCTGTTCTCCTCCGCCGACGCGCGCCGCCTCGACGAGCGCGCCGCCTCCCTGCAGGAGGTCTACGGCAAGGCGGCGACCTTCCGCCGCAAGGACAGCGAGACGGCGATCCGCGGTCCCGTGGCGCTGGTCGAGGCGGTGATGGCCGCCGGCCGCCGCGGCGTCTCGCTGCAGCGCTACAAGGGCCTCGGCGAGATGAATCCCGGCCAGCTCTGGGAGACGACGCTCGACAAGGAGGTGCGCTCGCTGCTCCAGGTCCGCATCAAGGAGCTGGACGAGGCCGATCTCACCTTCTCCAGCCTCATGGGCGATGACGTCGAGCCGCGCCGCGACTTCATCCAGGCCAACGCGCTGACCGCCAACGTCGATACGAAAAGCGGCCTACGGACGCTGCGGCGCTTCCAGCCTCGCGGCGATCCGCTTGGCGGCGACGATGCCGTCCGCCATCGCGGTGACGACGCTCGGGTGCATGCGCCCGGCCATCTCGCCGATGGCGAAGAGACCGGGAACGCCGGTCTCGCAATGGGCGTCGGTGCGCAGCGCCGGGCCCTCGCGCTCGGGCGCCGGCTCCAGCGCCGGCAGCACCGGCTCGAAGCCGTAGAAGACCGCGATCATGTCGAAGGGGCGGCCGTTGACGCTGCGCCGCGCCGCGTCGACCGCGCAGTCGCCATGGACGATGCGCGCCGCCGGGACGCCGTCGCGGAACTGCCGCCGCGCCCGCACGTGGCGGGTGAAGATCGTCGCGTCGCCGCCGCGCGCGGTGATGAAGTGCCAGTTCTCGAAGGCGTTGTCACCGCCGCCGAGCACCGCCACCGTCCGGCCCGCGAAATCGGCCCCCGCGATGGCCGGCCCTGGCCCGAAGACGATGCCGGGCTTGTCGGGAAGGCCGCCGCGGGCCGGCCTGACCCCGGTCGCCAGCACCACGTGGCGCGCTCGCGGCGTGTCGCCGCCCGAAAGCGTGATCGCGAATTCCTCGCCCTCCCGCCGCACCGCGACCGCCGTCTCCCCGAGGCGGCAGGCGACCCCGGCATCGGCGATATTGGCCTGGATCGTGCGCGCGATGTCGGTGCCCTCGGCGGGCGGCGCGGCGACGATCCAGTCGTTGCGGAACGGGCTGTCGACCAGCAGGCCGCCGAGTTCCCGGCGCGCCTCCACCAGCAGCGGCTCGTGGCCGAGCCGTTTCAGCCACAGCGCGCAGGAGGCGCCCGCCGGGCCGCCGCCGATGATGATCGCGTCCGCCAATTCCCGTCTCCTGCGACATTCGTTCGCCGCGGAGACTACGCAAGCCGCCGCCGCGCCGCCAGCGATACGCTTAACCCGCCCTTAAATCTCCCCATTCACAGTGTCTCTCGCGGGTGCCCGGCGTATCTGTCCGGATACGGGGGAAATTCAAAGTTTCCGGACGAGAAGAGCGGCCAGCCGGCAGGCCATTTTGGTAGTGCGTTGGCTTTCCGGCCGTTCGCCCGGACTTCAGGCAGCCTGAGCAGGCAGAAGGACGCGATATGCAACGCTCCGCCGAGCCCCGCATCCCCGTTCCAGACCGCAGGGGTCGCGAGCGCGGCGAGTTGCGCCTGAGCGCCGCCGACCGCGTTTCCGGTGGCGGTTCCACCTCCGACAGAGGTGTCTCCTCCAACAGCAAGACGAAGGGCGAGCGCCCGCGGCGCGGCAAGCCCGCCAAGACGAGACGCGCCCGTGCCAAGGGCCGTGGCGGCTTCGCGCGCCTGCGCCGCCTCGTCTACTGGGGCTTCCTCGCCGGCATCTGGGCCTTCGTGGCGCTGGTCGGCCTCGTCGGCTGGCAGCTCATGCACCTGCCCGCCGATTCCGAACTGGCTATCCCGGCGCGCCCGCCCAATATCCGCATCGTTGCCATGGACGGCAGCGTCATCGGCAATCGCGGCGAGACCGGCGGCGAGGAGGTCAGGCTGTTCGAGCTGCCGCCCTATCTGCCGCAGGCGGTGATGGCCATCGAGGACCGCCGCTTCTACTCGCATTTCGGCATCGATCCGCTCGGGCTGATGCGCGCCGTCGTCGTCAACCTGACCAGCGGCGACGTCGTGCAGGGCGGCTCGACCCTGACCCAGCAGCTCGCCAAGAACCTCTATCTGAAGCCCGACCGCACCATCTCCCGCAAGCTGCAGGAGCTCGGCCTCGCGCTGTGGCTGGAATGGAAGTTCTCCAAGGACGAGATCCTCGAGATGTATCTCAACCGCGTCTATCTCGGCGCCGGCGCCTATGGCGTCGAGGCGGCGGCGCGGCGCTATTACGACAAGTCGGCCCGCGACCTCACCCTGAGCGAGGCGGCGACCATCGCCGGCCTGCTCAAGGCGCCGTCGCGCTACGCCCCGACCGTCAATCCCGACCTCGCCGAGGAGCGCATGCAGACCGTCGTCGCGGCGATGCAGGACGCCGGCTTCATCACCGAGGACGAGGCGAAATACGCGCTCGTCCACGCCGCCGAGGTGCATCCCGGCAGCGAGGGCGGCTCGCTCAACTACGTCGCCGACTGGGTCGCCGCCCTGGTGCCCGGCTTCATCGGCAAGGTGACCGGCGACATCGTCGTCGACACCACCGTCGATCCCCGCCTCCAGCTCATCGCCGAGAAGAACCTGCGCGCCGTCCTCGACAAGGAGGGCAAGGCCAAGAACGCCTCCCAGGGCGCCGCCGTGGTCATGGACCCCTTCGGCGCCGTGCGGGCGCTGGTCGGCGGCAAGGACTACAGGCGCAGCGAGTTCAACCGCGCCGTCGACGCCAGGCGCCAGCCGGGCTCGGCCTTCAAGCCCTTCGTCTATCTGGCGGCGATGGAGGCCGGCCTGTCGCCGATGAGCCGGCGCGTCGACGAGCCGGTGAGGATCGGCAACTACACGCCGGAGAACTACGACGGCAAGTATCACGGACCCGTCCGCCTCGCCGACGCGCTCGCCCGCTCGATCAACACGGTGGCGGTGCGGCTCGCCGACGAGGTCGGCGTCCAGCGCGTCACCGAGACCGCCCGCAAGCTCGGCATCCGCTCGCCGCTGGAGAACAACCTCTCGATCGCGCTCGGCACCTCCGAGGTCTCGCTGCTCGAGCTGACCGGCGCCTATGTGCCGCTGGCCAATGGCGGCTACGGCGTCGTGCCGCATGTCATCCGCCGCATCCGCACCGTCGACGGCGACGTGCTCTACGAGCGCAGCGGCGGCGGACCCGGCCAGATCGTCTCCATCGACGCCGTCGGCAAGATGAACTTCATGTTGCGCGAGACCGTCGAGGACGGCACCGGCCGCCGCGCCGCGCTGGAGGGCCGGCCCGCCGCCGGCAAGACCGGCACCACCCAGAGCTACAAGGACGCCTGGTTCGTCGGCTACACCGCGAGCTACGTCGCCGGCGTGTGGGTCGGCAATGACGACAACAAGCCGATGAAGCGCGTCACCGGCGGCTCGCTGCCCGCCGAGGCGTGGAACGGCATCATGCTCGCCGCCCACAAGGACGTGCCGGTGATCGACCTGCCGGGCAACTACGTGCCCGTCGACAATGGCGGCGAGCTGGTCGCCGACGGCTCGCTGCCATGGGCGAATGGCGAGCGGCCGGTCGCCGATGCCGTCGAGAAGGGCGTCAAGCAGGTCGGTCGCGGCATCGGCGGCCTGTTCCGCAGCCTGTTCGGGCGTTAGCTTCTGCGGCTTCCCGCATAGAGGGCGGCCGCCGCCACCGCCAGCGCCGCCAGCGCGAAGGTCAACGGCCGCGCGCTTGCCCCCAGCCCGTGGCCGACGGCGACGCCGAGCAGCGCCGCGCCCGTCATCTGGAAGAAGCCGAGCAGCGACGAGGCTGATCCGGCGCGTTCCGGGAACGGCGTCATCGCCCCCGCCATCGCCTGCGGCAGGGCGAGGCCGGCGCCGATGAACACCACCGCCGTCGCCGGCAGGATCGTCGCCATCGAGATGCCGAACATCTCCGTCGCCGCCAGCGTCCCCGCACCGCCGAGCGCCAGCGCCGCGACGCCCCAGGCGATGGTCCGGTCGATGCCGATCCGCCCCACCATGCGCCGCCCAGCCAGCGTGCCGGTGATGTAGCCCAGCACCACCGAGGTGAAGGAGAAGCCGTAGGCGAGCGGCGTCAGCCCGGCGAGATCCTGAAGGATGAAGGACGAGGAGGAGATGAAGGAGAAGATGCAGCCGTAGAAGATCGCCGTGTAGAGCGTGTAGCGGCGGAAATCCGCGTTGCGCGCGAGCATCCGGTAGATGCGCCACATCTCCGCCGGCGTCAGCGGCGCCCGCTGGCGGTAGGCGGCCGTCTCCGGCAGCGCCGTCAGCGCGGCGGCGACGATGGCGAGGCCGAGCAGTGCCATGAGCGCGAAATTCGCCTGCCAGCCGAAGGCGTCGTGCAGCACGCCGCCGGCGATCGGCGCGATGGCCGGCACCAGCCCCATGATGCTGCCCATGCGGGCTAGTTCCTGCCCCGCCCGCGGCCCCTCGTAGAGGTCGCGGACGATGGCCCGCGCCGTCACCACCGGCCCCACCGCCCCGACCGCCTGGAAGAAACGCAGCGCGATCAGCGTCTCGATGCTCCGCGCCGCCATGCAGGCGAGTGAGGTCAGCGCGAACAGGCCGGCGGCGGCGAGCAGCACCGGGCGGCGCCCGTAACGGTCCGACAGTGGGCCATAGCCGATGACGCCGATCGCCATGCCGACGAGGAACACCGACAGCGTGAGCTGCATCTCGGCCTCGCTGGCCGACAGCGCCCGCGCGATCGCCGGCAGCGAGGGCAGATACATGTCGGTCGACAGCGGCCCGAGCGCCGTCATCAGGGCGAGCAGCGCCGTCAGCGCGAGCGTGTCGGGTTTCAGCGGCATGTGAGGGATCGTTCCGGAAGGATCAGAGGGGCGGGGAAGGCGGGCCCTAGTTGCGCTCATGCGGCGGCGAGATCAAGCCCCGGCTTCCTGCTGGCCGTAGGCGTGGAGCGAGCGTCCGTGGCGCTTCAGCCAGGCTTCCGCCCCGTCGGTGCCCGGACAGATCTCGCGCAGCAGCTTCCAGAATTTCGGACCGTGATTCATGTGGCGGATATGCGCCACCTCATGCGCGGCGAGATAATCGAGCACCTGCGCCGGCGCCATGATCAGCCGCCACGAATAGGAGATCGTGCCGCTGGTCGAGCACGAGCCCCAGCGCGTCTGCGGATCGCGCAGCGCCACGCGGCGCGGCTCGACGCCGATCGCCGCGCAGTAGCGCGCCGTCGCCTCGACGAGGTCGGCCCGCGCCTGGCGCTTGAGGAAGTCGGTCGTCTTGCGCGCGAAGTGCTCGGGCAGGCCGGGCACCGTGATCGCCCCGTCGGCCGCCTCGACCAGCCCCCGCAGCCCGCCGCTGGCGACCAGCCTGTGCGGTTCGCCGCGCAGCGGGATCTCCGCCCCCGGCGCGAACGGCACGCGCGGCGCGAGGCGGGAAAGCCGCGCGCGCATCCAGCCGGCCTGGCTCTCGGCGAAGCGCAGCGCGTCGGCCTCGCGCGCCCGCGCCGGAACCGTCAGCACGAAGGCGTCGCCGCGCTGGCCGAGCTTCAGCGAGATGCGCTCGGCGCGCGCCGAGCGGCGCAGGATGACCGGCGCGGTGCGCCCGCCGGCCGCCACTTCCATGACGGTGCGCGCGGGCTCCGCGGCCGGAGCGGTGAACAGCTTGCGAAGCATCGGGGCGATATTCGGCCGATTCGGCGCCGGCCACCAACGCCGAAAACGGCTTTCGGGAAACCGCTCTAGCGGGCCAGCCGCCTCGCCTGGGCGATCCAGTTGTCGCGGACGATCCGGCCCTTGAAGTTCAGCGCGTCGTCGAGCTCGGCGACCGCCGTCTCGTCGAGCGCCGCGATGTCGGCGAAGCTTGTGATGCCCCGCTCCTTCAGCGATTCGGCGAGCTTGGGGCCGATGCCGGAGATCCGCGTCAGGTCGTCGGCCGCCGCACTCGCCGCGCCGTTTCCGTTGACGGCGGACGGCTCGCGCCCGGTGAGCTTCGAGGCGACCTTCGCCAGCCCGCGCCCGATCGGCCCGCGCCGGTTCGACAGGATGAAGTCGGAGATGCGCGGCGCGATCTCGGCGCGGAAGCGCGAGCCGTTGAAGACGCCGTAATGGCCGACCTTGGGCTGCATGTAGTGGACCTTGCGGTCCTCCGGGATCGAGTTGCACAGATCGTGCGCCGCCTTGGTCTGGCCGAGGCCGGAAATGTCGTCGCGCTCGCCCTCGACGGTCATCAGCGCGCAGTTGCGGATCGCGCCCGGATCGACCGGCATGCCGCGATGCATCATTCTGCCCTCGGGCAGGGCGTGCTCGATGAACACGGTCTCCACCGTCTGGAGGTAGAACTCGGCCGTCAGGTCCATCACCGCGAGATACTCGTCGTAGAACTCGCGGTGCTTCTCCGCCGAATCGCCGTCGCCCTCGACCAGGTGCTGGAACAGGTCGCGATGCGCCGCCATGTGGCGGTCGAGATTCATGCTCATGAAGCCTGAAAGCTGGAGAAAGCCGGGATAGACCTCGCGCATGACGCCGGGATGCGGCCACGGCACCGTCATCACGACGTTGCGGCGGAACCAGTCGATGTCGTGCTCCTGGGCGAGGTTGTTGACCGCCGTCGGGTTGCGGCGGGTGTCGATGGGCCCGCCCATCAGGATCATCGATTGCGGCGAGTAGGGGTCGCCGCGCGCCTCCATCACAGAGACCGCCGCCAGCACCGGCACCGAGGGCTGGCAGACCGCCATGACGTTGGTGTCGCCGCCGAGGAAATGCAGCATCGAGATGACGTAGTCGATATAGTCGTCGAGATCGAAGCCGCCTTCCGACATCGGCACCATGCGGGCGTCGATCCAGTCGGTGATGTAGACGTCGTGATTGGGCAGCATGTCCTCGACCGTGCCGCGCAGCAGGGTCGCGTAGTGCCCCGACATCGGCGCGACGACCAGCAGCTTGGGGCCGGGACCCTTGCCGTTGTGCAGCGCCTTGTCGAAATGCAGCAGGCGGCAGAACGGCCGGCTCCACACCACCTCTTCCTTGACGTGGACGCGCTCGCCGCCGACCAGCACATTGCCGATGCCGAACTCAGGCTTGCCATAGCGCCGCGTCATCCGCTCGAAAAGCTCCATCGAGGCGGCGACCGAGCGGCCGAACCCCGTATGCGTCAGCGGATTGAGCGGGTTCTTGTAGTAGAGGCGGGTGGCGTCCGCGACGGCCCGGGCGGGGCTCAGCGCGGCGTGAGTCATCTCGTACCAGTGATAGTACATGCCTGATATCTTGCCCCGCCGTCCACGATGTTGCAGTGCAACATGTTACGCCCCGATCCCCCAGAGTGCAAGCGCGCCGGTGCGCGCGTCAATCGCGGCGGCGGCGCTGCCGCACGGGCATGTGGATTATTCGCCCTGCTGGATCAGCGAGCCGGCGCGCCGCGCGGCGTCGAAGAGGCGCACGAAGGCGGTCGCCCCGGCGGCGAGATAGAGGCAGTTGAGGCCGAAGGCGAGCGCCATCCGGCCCATGTCCAGCGTGTTGTCGAGCAGGATCGAGCGCATTCCCTCGAAAACGTGGGTCGGCGGCAGCGCCAGCGCGATCCATTGCAGCCATTCCGGCATCGTCGAGACGGGGTAGTAGACGCAGCACAGCGGCAGCAGCAGGAAGATCAGCGACCAGGCGATGCCCTCGGCGCCGAGCCCGTTCCTCAGCAGCAGCCCGCAGACGAACAGGCCGATGGCCCACGCGGTCAGCAGCAGATTGGCGAAGAACAGCGCCAGCCCGAAGCCCAGATGCCACAGGTTGAAGCCGAAGAAGAGGATGGCGAGCCCGGTCACCGGCACCAGCCCGATGGCCGCGCGGATCGCGCTCATGCAGGCCAGCGAGGCGACGAACTCGGCCGGCCGCAGCGGGCTCATCAGCAGATGGCCGAGATTGCGCGACCACATCTCCTCGAGGAAGGAGATCGAGAAGCCGAACTGCCCGCGCAGCAGCACGTCCCACAGCAGCACGCCGCCGATCAGCGCCCCGGCGATGACGCCGGTGCCCGAGGTCACGTCCTTCAGATAGGTCTGCAGCAGGCCCCACATCACCATCTGCACGGTCGGCCAGTAGACGATGTCGACGAGTCGCGGCCACGAGCCGCGCAGCAGGTACCAGTAGCGCGTCACCATCGCGCCGATGCGCGCCGGAGAGAACGCCCGGTAGGCCGGCGTCTCGAACCGGAAGGAGCGGTAGGCGCCGGTCTCGCTCGAGCCCTTCGCCATCACGAGGCCTCCCGCTCGGGCGCCCGGGCGACGTCGAGGAAGACCTCCTCCAGCGACTTGCGGCCGAACTTGCGGATCAGCGCCCGCGGCGGCGCGTCGTCGACGATGCGCCCGGCCTTCAGCATGATCACCCGGTCGGCCATCCGCTCGACCTCGGCCATGTTGTGCGACGCGATGACGATGGTCGCGCCGCGGGTTTCGCGATAACGCTCCAGATGCGTGCGCACCCAGTCGGCGGTATCGGGGTCGAGCGACGCCGTCGGCTCGTCGAGCAGCAGCAGGTCGGGCGCGTTGATCAGCGCCTTGGCGAGGCTGATGCGGGTCTTCTGCCCCGCCGACAGCTTGCCGTAGGGCCGCTCCAGCAGCGCCTCGAAATCCAGGTCGGCGGCGAGCGCCATGATGCGCTCGCGCAGCCGGTCGGCGCCGTAGAGGCGGCCGAAGACGGTGAGGTTCTGGCGCACGGTGAGCCGCATCGGCATGTCGAGATAGGGGCTCTCATAGGCCATGCGGTGCAGCACCCGGTGGCGCGCCCGGGCCATGTCGCAGCCGAACACCTCGGCGGTGCCCGAGGTCGGCAGCACCAGCCCCATCAGCATGGCGATGGTCGTCGTCTTGCCGGCGCCGTTGCCGCCGAGCAGCGCCGTCGTCGAGCCGGCGGCGATCTCGAAGTCCAGCCCGCCGACGGCGGTGACGCGGCCGTAGGACTTGGTCAGGCCGGCGACGCGGATGGCCGTCTCGCACGCCGGCTTCGTGGCCTTCATATCCATGCGTCCGGGGTAGAGGGCGGGCGGCGCATTGGCAAGCCGGCGGCGCGCATGCCTTGCATGCTTGCCAGCGCCGTGCCGCGCGACTACGAGACCTGTCATGAGCGACCTTTCCGGCGCCGACCGGCCCGCCTCGCGCGCGCTGCGCCTCGATACGCTGAACCGCCTGCGCTGGCTCGCGGTCGCCGGCCAGGGCGCGACCATCCTCGCCGTCCACTACTGGCTCGGCTTCGAGCTGCCGGTCGGCTTCTGCCTCGCCCTCGTCGCCCTCTCG
>JBFWXZ010000065.1:0-15033 GCA_050186955.1 Flavobacteriaceae bacterium | reverse complement strand
TGCAACTGACCGGGTGGGCGCCGTGAGCGACCTGCTGCAGGGCATGACGCAGGCCCAGTCGCTGGGCGTGCTGGCGGGGTTCGCCATCGGCCTCGTCGACTACTTTCTCGTCGTCCACGTGATCGGCGACAAACTGATGAAAGCCGCGGAAGGGCCCGGCGCCAGCGCGGCGGACCGGCTCAAGGCGGCGAACGGCATGGCCTTCCTGAAACCGGTCACCGCCGCGATCGCCTTCGTCGGGTTCCCGGCGATCGGCTATTTCGCCGGTCCGGTCATCGCGGGCCAGGGGTAGGAAAGACATGAGACTCGCTCTCGCCGCCAAATCGCTCGTCCTCGCCGAGTTCGTCTCGGCCTTCTTCCTGTCGATGCGCTACTTCTTCGCGCCCAAGGCGACGATCAACTATCCCTTCGAGCGCGGGCCGCTGTCGCCGCGCTTCCGGGGCGAGCACGCGCTCAGGCGCTATCCCAACGGCGAGGAGCGCTGCATCGCCTGCAAGCTGTGCGAGGCGATCTGCCCGGCGCAGGCGATCACCATCGAGGCGGGGCCGCGCCGCAACGACGGCACGCGGCGCACCACCCGCTACGACATCGACATGGTGAAGTGCATCTATTGCGGCTTCTGCCAGGAGGCGTGCCCGGTCGACGCCATCGTCGAGGGACCGAATTTCGAGTTCTCGGTGGAGACCCGCGAGGAGCTCTACTACGACAAGGCGCGGCTGCTGGAGAACGGCGACCGCTGGGAGCGCGAGATCGCGAAGAACCTCGAACTCGACGCGCCCTACCGGTGATGGACGTGGGCGGCGGGGCAAACTATAGAGACCGCGCGAAAGCGGCGGGACGGCGGGGCAGACAATGATTCTGGCGCAGCTTTTCTTCTACATCTTCTCCGCCGTGATGATCGCGTCGGCGGTGATGGTCATCGCCGCGCGCAACCCCGTCCACTCGGTGCTGTTCCTCATCCTCGCCTTCTTCAACGCCGCCGGGCTGTTCCTGCTGCTGGGGGCGGAGTTCCTGGCGATGATCCTCGTCGTCGTCTATGTCGGCGCCGTCGCCGTGCTGTTCCTGTTCGTGGTGATGATGCTGGACGTCGACTTCGCGGAGCTGCGCGAGGGCTTCCTGCAATATCTGCCGGTCGGCGCGCTGGTCGGCTTCATCCTGCTCGTCGAACTGCTGGTGGTGCTCGGCGGCTGGGTGATCGATCCGGGAGTGACGCGCGCCACGGCGGCGCCGGTCGGCGACATCGCCAGCAACACCGAGGCGCTCGGCCTCATCCTGTTCACCCGCTACATCTTCTTCTTCCAGCTCGCCGGCATCGTGCTGCTGGTCGCCATGATCGGCGCCATCGTGCTGACGCTCCGCCACAAGCAGAACGTCAGGCGGCAGGACATCTCGGCGCAGGTCTCGCGCGATCCCGCCAAGGCGGTGGAGCTGCGCAAGGTCGAGCCGGGCAGGGGGATCTGAGCCATGAACCCGCCTGAAATGATCATCCCGCTGTCCTACTTCCTGTCGGTCGCCGCCGTGATGTTCACGCTCGGCATCTTCGGCATCTTCCTCAACCGCAAGAACGTCATCGTCATCCTGATGTCGGTCGAGCTGATGCTGCTGGCGGTGAACATCAACCTCGTGGCGTTCTCCGCCGCGCTCGGCGACCTCGTCGGACAGGTCTTCGCCCTGATGGTGCTGACGGTGGCGGCGGCGGAGGCGGCCATCGGCCTGGCGATCATCGTCACCTTCTTCCGCAACCGCGGCTCGATCGCGGTCGACGACGTCAATCTGATGAAGGGCTGAGGGCCATGTATACCGCCATCGTCTTCATGCCGCTCATCGGCTGCCTGATCGCCGGGCTTTTCGGCAACCGCATCGGCGCGCGGGCGAGCGAGGTCATCACCTCGGGCCTGCTGATCCTGTCGGCGGTCTTGTCCTGGGTCGCCTTCGTCTCCGTCGGGTTGCACGGCGAGGACAAGGTCGTCGAGCTCATGCCGTGGATCGTCTCCGGCACGCTGGATACCTCGTGGAGCCTGCGGATCGACACGCTGACCGCGGTCATGCTGGTCGTCGTCAACACGGTGTCGGCGCTCGTGCATGTCTACTCGATCGGCTACATGCACCACGACCCGCACCGGCCGCGCTTCTTCGCCTATCTGTCGCTGTTCACCTTCGCCATGCTGATGCTGGTGACGGCGGACAATCTGCTGCAGATGTTCTTCGGCTGGGAGGGCGTCGGCCTCGCCTCCTACCTGCTGATCGGCTTCTGGTACCACAAGCCGTCGGCCAACGCGGCGGCGATCAAGGCCTTCGTCGTCAACCGCGTCGGCGATTTCGGCTTCGCGCTCGGCATCTTCGGCGTGTTCTTCATGACCGGCTCGATCGCCCTCGACACGGTGTTCGCCAACGCGCCGTCGCTGACCGGCAAGACGATGCATTTCCTCGGCGCCGATTTCGACGCGCTGACGGTGATCTGCCTGCTGCTGTTCATGGGCGCGATGGGCAAGTCGGCGCAGTTCCTGCTGCACACCTGGCTGCCCGACGCGATGGAGGGCCCGACGCCGGTCTCGGCGCTGATCCACGCCGCCACCATGGTCACCGCCGGCGTCTTCATGGTCGCGCGGCTGTCGCCGCTCTTCGAGCTGTCGCCGACGGCGCTGACGGCGGTGACGATCATCGGCGGGACGACGGCCTTCTTCGCCGCCACCATCGGGCTGGTGCAGAACGACATCAAGCGGGTGATCGCCTATTCGACCTGCTCGCAGCTCGGCTACATGTTCGCGGCGCTGGGCGTCGGCGCCTATTCGGCCGGCATCTTCCACCTGTTCACCCACGCCTTCTTCAAGGCGCTGCTGTTCCTAGGCTCCGGCTCGGTGATCCACGCCATGTCGGACGAGCAGGATATTCGCAAGATGGGCGGGCTGGCGCGGCTGATCCCGGTCACCTACGCGATGATGCTGATCGGCACGCTGGCGCTGACCGGCTTCCCGTTCACCGCCGGCTACTTCTCCAAGGACGCGATCATCGAGGCCACCTTCGCCTCGCACGCGCCGGCTGCCGGCTTCGCCTTCGCGATGACGGTGATCGCGGCGTTCCTGACCTCGTTCTACTCGTGGCGGCTGATGTTCCTGACCTTCCACGGCCGCTCGCGGGCCTCCGCCGACGTGCTGCACCATGTCCATGAATCGCCGCTGGTGATGACGGTGCCGCTCGGCATCCTGGCGCTCGGCGCGGTGGCCGCGGGCTTCGTCTTCTCGGGCTTCTTCATCGGCCACCACTACGAGGAATTCTGGCGCGAGGCGCTGTTCACCGGCCCCGACAACCACATCCTCGAGGAGATGCACCACGTGCCGGCGCTGGTGAAATGGTCGCCGACGGTGATGATGGCGGCGGGCTTCGCGCTGTCTTGGTGGTTCTACATCGCCAGACCGGACATCCCGGGCAAGCTCGCCTCGAGCCAGCCGCTGATCTACGAGTTCCTGCTCAACAAGTGGTATTTCGACGAGATCTACGACTTCCTCTTCGTCCGCCCGGCCAAGTGGCTCGGCCGCTTCCTGTGGAAGAAGGGCGACGGCTACGTGATCGACGGCTTCGGGCCCGACGGCATCGCCGCCCGCGTCGTCGACATCACCAACAGGGTCGTGCGCCTGCAGACGGGCTACGTCTATCACTACGCCTTCGTCATGCTGATCGGCGTCGCGCTGCTCGCCACGTGGTACATGTTCTGGGGAGCCGCGCACTGATGTCGGGCTGGCCGATCCTTTCTCTCGTCACCTTCCTGCCGCTGGTCGGTGCGCTCTTCATCTTCGCGATCCGCGGCGACGATGCGGTCGCCGAGCGCAACGCGCGCTTCGTGGCGCTGTGGACGACGCTCGTCACCTTCATCCTGTCGCTGCTGATCTGGGTCTATTTCGACCCCGGTAATCCGGGCTTCCAGTTCGTCGAGAAGCGCGAGTGGCTAGGGCCGGTGTCCTATCACATGGGCGTCGACGGCATCTCGATGCTGTTCGTCATCCTGACGACCTTCCTGATGCCGTTCTGCATCCTCGCGAGCTGGCAGGCGATCGACACGCGGGTGAAGGAATACATGATCGCCTTCCTGGTGCTGGAGACGCTGATGATCGGCGTCTTCACGGCGCTCGACATCGTGCTGTTCTACCTGTTCTTCGAGGGTGGGCTGATCCCGATGTTCATCATCATCGGGGTGTGGGGCGGCAAGCGCCGGGTCTACGCCAGCTTCAAGTTCTTCCTCTACACGCTGCTCGGCTCGGTGCTGATGCTGCTGGCCATCATGGCGATGTACTGGGACGCCGGCACGACCGACATCCCGGCGCTGCTCGCCCACGACTTCCCCGCGGGCATGCAATACTGGCTGTGGCTCGCCTTCTTCGCCTCCTTCGCCGTCAAGATGCCGATGTGGCCGGTTCACACCTGGTTGCCCGACGCGCATGTCGAGGCGCCGACCGCCGGCTCGGTCATCCTCGCCGGCATCCTGCTGAAGATGGGCGGCTACGGTTTCCTGCGCTTCTCGCTGCCGATGTTCCCGCTGGCGTCGGAATATTTCGCGCCCTTCGTGTTCACCCTGTCGGTCGTCGCGATCATCTACACCTCGCTGGTGGCGCTGATGCAGGAGGACATGAAGAAGCTCATCGCCTATTCGTCGGTCGCCCATATGGGCTTCGTGACGATGGGCATCTTCACCGGCACCATCCAGGGCGTGCAGGGCGCGATCTTCCTGATGCTCTCGCACGGCATCGTCTCGGGCGCGCTGTTCCTCTGCGTCGGCGTCGTCTACGACCGCATGCATACCCGCGAGATCGCCGCCTATGGGGGGCTGGTCAACCGCATGCCGCTCTACGCGGCCGCCTTCATGGTCTTCACCATGGCGAATGTCGGCCTGCCGGGGACCAGCGGCTTCGTCGGCGAGTTCCTGACGCTGCTGGCGGCGTTCGAGGTGAATAGCTGGGTGGCGTTCTTCGCCACCAGCGGCGTCATCCTGTCGGCCTGCTACGCGCTCTGGCTCTATCGCAAGCTGATCTTCGGGACGCTGGAGAAGGAAAACCTGAAATCCATCCAGGACCTGTCGCGCCGCGAGATCGCGATCCTGGCGCCGCTGGTCGTCCTGACCATCCTGTTCGGCTTCTATCCGATGCCGGTGATGGAGGTGACCGCCGCCTCGGTCGACACGCTGGTGCAGTCCTACGACAACGCGATCGCGGCGGCCGGCGGGCTGGCGACGGTCGCAGGCAACTAGAGGCGGGGCGGCAGCGATGGAAACGCTCAACATGATCGACCTGATGCCGCTGCTCCCCGAGCTCATGCTCGTGGGCGGGGCGATGATCCTGCTGATGATCGGCGCCTATTCGTCGCGCGACACGATGGGGCTGGTGACGGGCGGCGCGGTGGCGCTGCTGATCGCCGTGGCGATCCTCATCGGCTTCCTGCCCGACGGGCGCTTCGAGGCCTTCGACGGCAGCTTCGTCCTCGACGATTTCGCGCGGCTGATGAAGATCCTGTCGCTGGTCGGCGCGGTCGCCGCGCTGATCATGTCGGTGGACTTCCTCAAGGCGCACCGCATCGCCCGGTTCGAATATCCGGTGCTGATCCTGCTCGCCGTCGCCGGCATGATGGTGATGATCTCGGCCAACGACCTGATCGCGCTCTATATGGGCGTCGAGCTGCAGTCGCTGGCGCTCTACGTCATCGCCGCCATCCACCGCGACAATGCGCGCTCGACCGAGGCGGGCCTGAAATATTTCGTCCTCGGCGCGCTGTCCTCCGGCATGCTGCTCTACGGCTGTTCGCTGATCTACGGCATGACCGGCAGCGTCGGCTTCGCCGAGATTTCAGCCGCCGTGGGCCGCGAGGGCGCTTCCGTCGGCCTCGTCTTCGGGCTGGTCTTCCTGCTCGCCGGCCTCGCCTTCAAGATCTCCGCCGTGCCGTTCCACATGTGGACGCCCGACGTCTACGAGGGCGCGCCGACGCCGGTCACCGCCTTCTTCGCCGGGGCGCCGAAGATCGCCGCCATGGCGATGCTGGTCAGGGCGATGATCGACGGCTTCCCGTCGATCACGCCGGCCTGGCAGCAGATCATCGTCTTCATCTCCATCGCCTCCATGGTGCTCGGCGCCTTCGCCGCCATCGGCCAGCGCAACTTCAAGCGGCTGATGGCCTATTCCTCCATCGGCCATATGGGCTTCGCGCTGGTCGGGCTCGCCGCCGGCAGCGAGGCGGGCGTGCGCGGCGTCATCGTCTATATGGCGCTCTATCTCGCCATGACGCTCGGCACCTTCGCCTGCATCCTCGGGATGCGGCGCGGCGACGAGATGATCGAGGACATCGACGACCTGGCCGGCATGTCGCGCAACTCTCCGGTGCAGGCCTTCGTGCTGGCGATGCTGCTCTTCTCGCTCGCCGGGATTCCGCCGCTGGCCGGCTTCTTCGCCAAGTATTTCGTGTTCCTCGCGGCCATCGAGGCGGAGCTCTATACCCTGGCCGTGATCGGCGTGCTGGCGAGCGTGGTCGGCGCCTACTACTATCTGCGCATCATCAAGATCATGTATTTCGACGCCCCGGCGGAGCGCTTCGAGCCGCTGTCGGGCGAGTTGCGCGCGGTGCTCGCCATCGCCGGCGTCGTCACCCTGTTCTTCGTGGTCTATCCCGCGCCGCTGATGGATGCGGCCGCGGTCGCCGCCCGCTCGCTGTTCTGAAAGCGGGGTGTCGTGACAGCAGCGCAGGGCTACCGCACCGAACGCTTCGCCTCCATCGACTCGACCAATGCCGAGGCCCTTCGCCGGGCGGCCGCCGGCGATCCCGGCAGGCTGTGGATCGTCGCCGGCCTGCAGACCAGCGGTCGGGGAAGGCGGGGACGGCAGTGGTCGTCGCCGCCGGGAAACCTCCATTCGAGCCTGCTCTTGCGGCCGGCGGTGCCCGCGTCGCGCCTGCATGAGCTCGGCTTCGTGGCTGGCGTCGCGCTGACGGAAGCCGTCCGCGCCGCCGCCGACGCGGGCGCTGCCGAAGCGGTCCTGAAATGGCCGAACGACCTGCTGGTCGACGGCGCCAAGGTCGCCGGCATCCTGATCGAGACGGAAGCCGACCGGCTGTCGCCGCAGCCGGTCGCCGTCGGCATCGGCGTCAACTGCATGCACGCCCCGCCGGACACGCCCTACCGGGCGACGACGCTCGAGGCGCTGGGCGGCGCGGCCGATCCGGTGCGGCTGTTCGCGGAGCTGCACCGGGCGATGCGCCACTGGCTCGGCGTGTGGGAGGAGGGCGGCTTCGCGCCGGTTCGCGCGCGCTGGAGCGCGCTTTCGATGCCCGAGGGCGCCGGCATCTCCGTTTCCCTCGGCGAGACCCGTGTCGAGGGCCGCTATGGCGGCATCGACGACAACGGGGCGCTGCGGCTCGTCACCGACGCCGGGACGCGGACGATCCAGGCCGGCGACGTCTATCCGGCAAGCGCCGTGGAGCCCGTCTGACGATGGCGCCGCGACAGGAAATGGTGTTCCTGCCGCTCGGCGGCGTCGGCGAGATCGGGATGAATCTCGGCCTCTACGGCTTCGGGCCGCCGCGCGACCGCAAATGGCTGATGGTCGATTGCGGCGTCAGCTTCGGCAGCGCCGACACTCATCCGGGCATCGATCTCGTCTTTCCCGACATCCGCTTCATCGAATCCGAGCGCGACAATCTCGTCGGCATCGTGCTGACGCACGCCCACGAGGACCATTTCGGCGCGCTCGCGGACCTGTGGCCGCGGCTGCGCGCCAAGGTCTACGCAACGCCGTTCACCGCCGCCCTGCTGCAGGCGAAGCTCGCCGAGGAGAACGGCGCCCCGCGCATCCCCGTCGAGGTCGTCGATCTCGGGGCGACAGTGGGCATCGACTGCTTCGAGGTCGAGTTCGTCACCATGACGCATTCGATCCCCGAGCCCAACGCGCTGGTCATCCGCACCGACGCCGGCACCGTCTTCCACACGGCGGACTGGAAGCTCGACTCCGACCCGGTCATCGGCGGCGTCACCGATGTCGCGCGGATCAGCAAGATCGGCGAGGAGGGCGTCGACGCCATCGTCTGCGATTCCACCAACGTGCTGCGCGAGGGCGTGTCGCCGGGCGAGGGCGATGTCGGCCGGGCGCTGCGCCCGCTGATCGCCGAGGCGCCGCAGCGCGTCGCCGTCACCGCCTTCGCCTCCAACGTCGCCCGGCTCAAGTCGGTGGCGCTGGCGGCGGCGGAGGCCGACCGCAAGACGGTGCTGGTCGGCCGCGCCATGCGCCGCGCCATCGCGGTGGCGCGCGAGACCGGCTATCTCGACGACGTGCCGCAGTTCCTCGGCGAGGAGGCGTTCGGCTACATGCCGCGCGACAAGGTGGTGCTGCTGTGCACCGGCAGCCAGGGCGAGCCGCGCGCCGCGCTGACGCGGATCGCCCGCGACGATCACCGGCAGATCGCCTTCAGCCCGGGCGACCGGCTGATCTATTCGGCGCGGGTCATTCCCGGCAACGACCGCCCGGTCGGCGCCGTGCTCAACGCGCTGATCCGGCAGGGGATCGAGGTCATCACCGACCGCACCCATCTCGTTCACGTCTCCGGCCATCCGCGGCGCGGCGAATTGCAGCAAATGTACCAGTGGCTGAAGCCCAAGGCGGCGGTTCCCGTCCATGGCGAGGCGATGCATCTGCACGAGCACGCGGCCTTCGCGCGCGAGAACGGCATCGCCAATGTGGTCGAGATCTACAATGGCGACATCGTGCGCCTGGCGCCGGCGCCCGCCGCCGTCGTCGACGACGTCCCGGCGGGACGCCTGGTCAAGGACGGCATGCTGGTGCTGGACGAGGAGAACCGGGCGCTGCGCGACCGCAGGCGGCTCGCCTATGCGGGGATGGTGACGGTGTCCGTCGCCGTCGACCAGGACGGCGAGCTGGCCGGCGATCCGGAGATCGCCATCGCCGGGGTGCCGGGCGAGACGACGGAGGGCGGGCCCGTCGAAGCGCAGGTGCTCGACGCCGTCGAGGATCTCTTCGACAAGCTGCCGCGGGCGCGGCGGCGCTCCACCGACGCCCTGCGCGAGGCGCTGACCCGGGCGGCCCGCACGACGGTGGAGCGGGCATGGGGCAAAAGACCGCTTTGCCAGGTCCACGTCATCGAAGTATGACCGCCGGCAGAGGGCTCCAACCGGGAGAGGCAAGGTGATCGGACGGCTCAACCACGTGGCAATCGCGGTTCCCGACCTCGAGGCGGGCATCCGCACCTATGCGTCGACCCTCGGGGCGAAGGTCTCCGAGCGGCAGGCGGAACCGGCGCACGGCGTCACCGTCGTCTTCGTGGAGCTGCCCAACACCAAGGTCGAGCTGCTCGAGCCGCTCGGCGAAGGCTCGCCCATCGCGGCGTTCCTGGAGCGCAACCCGGCCGGCGGTATCCATCACATCTGCTACGAGGTCGATGACATCATCGCCGCCCGCGACCGGCTGAAGGCGGAGGGCGCGCGGGTGCTCGGCGACGGCGAGCCGAAGATCGGCGCGCATGGCAAGCCGGTGCTGTTCCTCCACCCGAAGGATTTCTTCGGCACGCTGGTGGAACTGGAACAGGCCTGAGGCCGGGGAATTCTGGATGTCCGCGCTTTCCTTCGCCGCGATCTATTTCATCGTCTGGTGGCTGTGCTTCTTCGCGGTGCTGCCCTGGGGGGTGAGGACGCAGCACGACGAGGGCGAGGTGGTGCCCGGCACCGAGGCCGGCGCGCCGGTCGCGCCGAAACTTCTCGCCAAGGCGATCTGGACGTCGGTTATCGCCGCCGTGGTGGTCGGCGGCTTCTATTTCGCGGTGATGGAGGGGTGGCTGACGGTCGACAATCTGTCGCTGCTCGGCAAGCCCGAATTCTGAGCGCGAAGAACCGCGGAAAAACCGGTCGACCCAAAAATAAAAGGCAAGGCCAAGGCCTTGCCTTAATTTGAGTTTTTATCTTTTCAGGCGTCTGTCGACGCCCGCTCCTCCCGAGACCCGGACATTCATTCCCGAGTTAGGCAGCCACCATATAAAACCGCGCGCGAATTGCAACCCCGTTTAACAATCGGCAACATTGCGTCATCGCCCGCCGTTCCGGGCCTCCGCCGGGCTCGCCGCCACGGGCCGGCGCGAGGGGTGCCGCCGCCCGCCGGGGCTTGTGTTTTCGCCCCCGTTCGGCGATGTCTCGCCGTCATCGGATAGCCTTCAAGAGATTCCCCCATGCTGCTGAGCCGCTATTTCCTTCCCGTGCTGCGCGAGACGCCGAAGGAAGCCGAAATCGTCTCGCACCGGCTGATGCTGCGGGCCGGCATGGTTCGCCAGGAATCGGCCGGCATCTATGCCTGGCTGCCGCTGGGGCTCAGGGCGCTTCGCAAGGTCGAGCGGATCGTGCGCGAGGAGCAGAACCGCTCCGGCGCCATCGAGCTGCTGATGCCGACGATCCAGTCGGCCGACCTGTGGCGCGAGAGCGGGCGCTACAACGATTACGGCAAGGAGATGCTGCGCATCGAGGACCGCCACGAGCGCGACATGCTCTACGGGCCGACCAACGAGGAGATGATCACGGAGATCTTCCGCGCCTATGTGCGCTCGTACCGCGATCTGCCGCTCAATCTCTACCATATCCAGTGGAAGTTCCGCGACGAGGTGCGGCCGCGCTTCGGCACCATGCGCTCGCGCGAGTTCCTGATGAAGGACGCCTATTCCTTCGATCTCGACGCGGAGGGCGCGCGCCACTCCTACAACCGGATGTTCGTCGCCTATCTGCGCACCTTCGAGCGCATGGGCCTGAAGGCGATCCCCATGGCCGCCGACACCGGGCCGATCGGCGGCGATCTCAGCCATGAATTCATCATCCTCGCCGACACCGGCGAGAGCGCGGTCTTCTGCCACCGCGACTATCTCGGCTTCGAGGTTCCCGGCGCGGACGTCGATTTCGACGACGCGGCGGCGCTGGAGAAGATCGTCGGCCGGTGGACGAGCCGCTACGCGGCGACCGAGGAGAAGCACGACGAGGCGGCCTTCGGGGCGATCGCCGAGGGCGACCGGCTGTCGGCGCGCGGCATCGAGGTCGGCCACATCTTCTATTTCGGCACCAAATATTCCGAGCCGATGAAGGCGACGGTCGCCGGGCCCGACGGCCAGGAGCGACCGGTCCATATGGGCTCCTACGGCATCGGGCCGACGCGCGTCGTGCCGGCGGTGATCGAGGCGAGCCACGACGAGGCCGGCATCATCTGGCCCGACGCCATCGCGCCGTTCAATGTCGGGCTGGTCAATCTGCGGCCTGGCGACGAGGGAACCGACGCCGTCGCCGACGGGCTCTACGGCAAGCTGGCGCAGGCCGGCATCGAGACGCTCTACGACGACTCCGACGAGCGGCCGGGCGCGAAGTTCGCCCGCATGGACCTGATCGGCCTGCCGTGGCAGCTCGTCGTCGGCCCCAAGGGCGTGGCGGCGGGCACGGTGGAGCTCAAGCGGCGCGCCACCGGCGAAAGGCACGAGATTTCCGCCGAATCCGCCCTCTCGAAACTGCTCGGCTGAGGCAGGTGATGGCCGCAAGCCAGGCGATGCCCGCCGACAAGCGCGCCACCCGTCCGTTCTCGGCGTTCGAATGGATGCTGTCGCTGCGCTATCTGCGGGCGCGGCGCAAGGACAGCTTCATCTCGGTCATCGCCGGCTTCTCCTTCCTCGGCATCATGCTCGGCGTGGCGACGCTGATCATCGTGATGTCGGTGATGAACGGCTTCCGCAAGGAGCTGATGGACAAGATCCTCGGCCTCAACGGCCACATCGTCGTGCAGGCGATCGACGGCAAGTTCACCGACTACGGACCGGTGACGGCGACCATCGCCGGCATCGACGGGGTGACGCTGGCCTTTCCCTTCGTCGAGGGACAGGCGATGGCCTCGACGCCGCTCGGCGGCTTCGGCGCGCTGGTGCGCGGCATGCGCGAGGAGGACCTGCTGCGCGTGCCCTCCATCGCCAACCACATCCAGCAGGGCTCGATACAGGGCTTCGAGGCGGCGAACGGGGTGATCATCGGCGAGCGGCTGGCCGAGAAGCTCGGCCTGCGCGTCGGCGACAAGCTGACGCTGATATCGCCGCGCGGTACGGTGACGCCCTTCGGGACGACGCCGCGGGTCAAGGCCTATCCGGTCTCGGCGATCTTCGAGATCGGCATGAGCGAATACGATTCCATCTTCGTCTTCATGCCGCTTCAGGAGGCGCAGACCTATTTCAACCAGGACGGCATCGCCACCGGCGTCGAGGCGTGGGTGGAGAACCCGGACGATGTCGACCGCTACCGCACGCTGATCGAGTTCGGCGTCAACCGGCAGGTCTTCGTCACCGACTGGCGGCAGCGCAACGTCACCTTCTTCAACGCGCTGGAGGTGGAGCGGAACGTCATGTTCCTCATCCTCACCCTCATCGTCATCGTCGCGGCGCTGAACATCATCTCCGGCCTGATCATGCTGGTGAAGGACAAGGGGCACGACATCGCGATCCTGCGGACGATGGGCGCGTCGCGCGGCGCGATCATGCGGATATTCCTCATCACCGGCTCGTCGATCGGCGTCGTCGGCACGCTCGCCGGCTTCCTCCTCGGCATGGTGGTCTGCCTGAATGTCGAGAACATCCGCCAGCTTCTGTCGCGGATGACCGGCACCGAGCTGTTCTCGCCGGAACTCTATTATCTCAGCAAGCTGCCGGCCGACCTCAACCCGCATGAGGTGGTGGTCGTCGTCATCATGTCGCTGGTGCTCTCCTTCCTGGCGACGCTCTATCCCTCCTGGCGCGCGGCGCGGCTCGATCCGGTCGAAGCGCTGCGCTACGAGTAGCGGTCGTGCCGGGGGCGCCCGTCCTGCAGCTTGTCGACGTCCGCCGCACCTATGTGCAGGGGGATTCGCGGCTCAACGTGCTCAAGGGCGTCAGCCTGGAGCTGCGCTCCGGCGAGATCGCGGCGCTGGTCGGCCCGTCGGGGGCGGGCAAGTCGACGCTGCTGCACGTCGCCGGCCTGCTGGAGAAGCCGGACGCCGGCGAGGTGCTGATCGGCGGCGAGGCGACGAGCCACATGGACGATCCCGGCCGCACGGCGATGCGCCGCAGGCGGATCGGCTTCGTCTACCAGTTCCACCATCTGCTGCCCGAGTTCACCGCGCTGGAGAACATCATGCTGGCGCAGATGATCGCCGGCCTCGACAAGGCGGAGGCCGCGCGGCGGGCCGGCGAGCTCCTCGGCTTCTTCAATCTCGACGAGCGCCGCGACCATCTGCCGGCGGAACTTTCCGGCGGCGAGCAGCAGCGCGTCGCCATCGCCCGCGCGGTCGCCAACGCGCCGCAACTGCTGCTCGCCGACGAGCCGACCGGCAATCTCGACCCGGTGACGGCGGAGCGCGTTTTCGAGTTGTTCATGCGGCTGGTGCGCGGCTCGGGGCTGGCGGCGCTGATCGCCACCCACAATCACGAAATCGCCGCGCGGATGGACCGCCGGCTGACCGTGCAGGACGGCAATCTCGTTGAATTGTAAGCGTTAATCGCGCCGCGGCATGCGGCTCGTCCGTGCTGCTTGACAAAGAGAACAAAACAAGAACATACTCCTTTCCAGCGTAATGGAAGGAGTTGTTGTGATGCGTTTCGAGATCGCCGATTTCGCCGGACTGGCGTCGATGCTGCTGTTCTCCGCGGCGGCCATCTGCTGGCTCTGAGCGTTCGCGGGAGCAGACCTAACAGGGGATAGCGGGAGAAAGCGCCGGCATGGCGTTTCGGCCGTGGCGGGAATCGCGCAAGCTGTTCGCGAGAACGAGGCTTGCGCCCGCGAGCTTCCAGGAGGTCGCGCCCGCCCCATGTCCCGCAGCAATCCGTCCCGCAATAATTCGTCCCGCAGCATCTCGCCCTTCGTTCATCTGAGGTGCCATTCCGCCTATTCGCTGCTCGAGGGCGCCATACCGGTCGCGAAGCTGATCAAGCTCGCCACCGCGAATTCGATGCCGGCGCTCGGGCTGGCCGACCGCAACAACCTCTTCGGGGCGCTGGAATTCTCCGAGAAGGCGGCGTCCGCCGGCCTGCAGCCGCTGATCGGCGTCACGCTGTCCGTCGTCACCGGGGCGGGGGTCGCCCCGCGTTCGGTGCACGAGGCGCCGAGCATCGTCCTCATCGCCAAGAGCGGCGAGGGCTACGGCAATCTGCTCAACATCGTCAGCCACGCCCATCTCGACGGCGACGGCTCGGGCATTCCCTGCTTTGCGCTGGAGGCGCTGAAGGAGAGGCAGGACGGGCTGATCGCGCTGTCGGGCGGCCCCGACGGCCCCATCGACCGGGCGCTGCGCAACGGCGACGAGCGCGAGGCGGGGCGGATCGCCGAGCTGCTTTCCTCGGCCTTCGGCGACCGCTTCTATATCGAGCTGCAGCGCCACGGCGTGGAGGAGGAGAGGCGCGTCGAGCCCGGGCTCGTCGACATCGCGTATCGGCTCGGCCTGCCGCTGGTGGCGACCAACCAGCCCTATTTCGCCGAAGCCGGCGACCACCAGGCGCATGACGCGCTGATCGCCATCGCCGAGGGCACCTCGGTCGACGACCCGGATCGCCGGCACCTGTCGCCGGAGCACTGGTTCAAGCCGGCGGACGCCATGGCGGCGCTGTTCGAGGACCTGCCCGAGGCGGTCTCCAACACCCACGAGATCGCCATGCGCTGCGCCTTCCGGCCGACGACGCGGGGGCCGATCCTGCCGAGCTTCGTCAAGGACGGCTCGGTCGAGGACGAGGCGGCGGAGCTGCGCCGGCAGGCGGAGGCGGGGCTGGAGGCGCGCCTCGCGGCGCACGGCACCGCGCCCGGCGTCGACCGGGAGACCTATCTCAAGCGCCTCGACTACGAGATCGAGGTCATCGCCCGGATGCAGTATCCGGGCTATTTCCTGATCGTCGCCGACTTCATCAAATGGGCCAAGGCGCGCGGCATCCCGGTGGGGCCGGGCCGCGGCTCGGGCGCCGGCTCGCGGGTCGCCTGGGCGCTGTCCATCACCGATCTCGATCCGCTGCGCTTCGACCTGG
>JBFWXZ010000064.1:0-15040 GCA_050186955.1 Flavobacteriaceae bacterium | reverse complement strand
AAGGCGCCGGTGGTCCGCCGCTGGCCGTTGATCCCCGGCATCGACTTCACCGGCGTCGTCGAGGCGTCGTCGGATTCCCGCTACGCGCCGGGCGATGCCGTCATCCTCAATGGCTGGGGCGTCGGCGAGACCCATCACGGCGGCTATGCCGGCTATGCCCGGGTCAGGGGCGACTGGCTGATCCCGCGCGCCTCCGGCCTTTCCGGCGAGCAGGCCATGGCCATCGGCACGGCGGGCTACACCGCCATGCTCTGCGTCATGGCGCTGGAGGATCGCGGCGTGAAGCCGGGCGACGGCCCGGTCGTCGTCACCGGCGCCGCCGGCGGCGTCGGCTCGGTGGCGGTGGCGCTGCTGGCGAAGCTCGGCCACGAGGTCATCGCCTCGACCGGCCGCGCGTCGGAGGCCGACTACCTGAAATCGCTCGGCGCCGGCGAGATCATCGACCGCGCCGAGCTCTCCGGCCCGGCCCGCCCGCTCGGCAAGGAGCGCTGGGCCGCCGGCGTCGACGCGGTCGGCTCGCATACCCTGGCCAACGTCCTGTCGCAGACGCGCTACGGCGGCACGGTCGCCGCCTGCGGCCTCGCCCAGGGCATGGATTTGCCGTCCTCGGTCGCACCCTTCATCCTGCGTGGTGTGTCGCTGATCGGCGTCGATTCGGTGATGTGCCCGCGCGAGAGGCGGATCGCCGCCTATGACCGGCTGGTGCGCGACCTCGACATGGCGAAGCTCGCTGAGCTCTCCACCCATATCGCCTTCGGCGACGTCATCGGCGCCGCCGGCGACATCATCGCCGGCAAGGTGCGCGGCCGCCTGGTGGTCGATATCGCCGGCTGACCGGCGCTATTTCGGCGGCATGATTATACGAGCCGCTACTTCAGCGGCATGATGATACACGTCTCGACGCCGTGGGCGAGCAGCTTGCCGCCGGCGTCCTCCAGCCGCGCCTCGCTGGTGGCGATCTGCCGGCCGCGATTGATGACGGTGCCGGTGCAGGTGACCTTCCCGGTCTGCGGCGTGATCGGCCGCACGAGGTTCACCTTGAACTCCACCGTCGTGTAGCCCTCGCCCTTCTCCAGCGTCGAGTGCACCGCGCAGGCGAGCGCGGAATCGAGCAATGTCGCCGCCCAGCCGCCATGCACCGTGCCGAGCGGGTTCAGGTGATCCGCGGTCGGCGTCCCGGTGAAGACGGCGCGGCCCTTTTCGACCTCGGCGAGGCCGAAATTGAAGACGCGGCCGATCGGCGGGCTCGGCAGCTCGCCGGAGGCGACGCCGCGAAGCTGCGACAGCCCGTCCATTTCCCGCAGGATCTCCGGCCCGATGGTCCCGATGCGCCTTTCGGCCATGTCGCCGCGCTCCGTTAATTGCATATGCACTAAATATCGCCTACCCTATGCGGGCCCGCCGGCTTCCACAAGTGTATATGCGCTGGAGAAATGGCCGAACACGATCTGAGATGCACCTGCTTCCGCCTGCGCCGCGCCGCCCGGGCGATCACCCAGCTCTACGACCGCGAGCTCGAGCCGGGGGGCGTCACCGTCACCCAGTTCTCCATCCTCGCCGAGCTGTCGCGCAGCGGCGCGCAGCCGACCAGCGCGCTCGCCGCCCGCATGGGCATGGACCGCACGACCATGACCCGGACGCTCAAGCCGCTTCGCCGCGAGGGCCTGCTCGCCGACGCGACGTCGGCCGACGGGCGGGTGAGGGCGGTCGGGCTGACGGCGGAGGGCGAGCGCCGCTTCGCCGCCGGCGTGCCGCTGTGGCGCAACGCCGAGCGCGAGATCGCCCGCAGCCTCGGCGCCGAGGGCACCGAGGGGCTCTATGCGCTGCTCCGCAAGGTCGAGAAGGCGGCGGCGGGGGTGGCGTCCTAACGGTTGCCGAAGCGCAGGCCCGGCGCCGGCCGCTCGGGCAGGATCTCGCGGCGGAAGCGGAAGAGCTGCGCCGGCCGGCCGCCGGTCGCCGAGCGCGTCGATCCGGTCGGCTCGACGAGGCCGGCGCTTTCCACCAGCCGGCGGAAGTTCTGCTTGTGGAGATGCCGCCCGGCGATCGCCTCCACCGTCTTCTGCAGTTCCGTCAGGGTGAATTCCTGGGTCATCAGCTCGAAGACGACGGGTCGGTATTTGATCTTGGCGCGCAGCCGTCCCATGGCGGTGGCGAGGATGCGGCGGTGATCGAAGCGCATCGGCCGGCCGATCTGCGGCAGGTCCTTCCAGCCCTTCGCCGATTCGCGCCCGTCGCGGCCCGCCTCATGGGCGAGGCCGGCGCTGTAGAGCAGCTCGTAGCGCTCCAGCGTCCGTTCCTCGTCGAAGCGCCCGGTCTCGGTGCCGAAGCTCATGGCGAGGCGCTCGCGCCGTCCCAGCACGTGCTCGCCGGGGACGCCGCGCCGCGACCATTCCTCCAGCCGGGGAAGGATTTCCCTGTCGAGGATCGGCGGGCGGCCCTGGCGCCAGTCCTCCCACGGGAAATAGTCGTAGATGCGCCGCCAGCCGGCGGGCAGCGCCTCGTCCTCGTCGTCCTCGGAAAGCCGGGTCAGCGCCAGATAGCCGATGGAGACCACATGCGGCCCGTGGTCGCCGGGCTCGGCGTGGCGGCCGCGATCGCCGAAGGTGTAGAGCTGCTCGGCATAGCCGAGCTCCAGCGCCCGCTGCTCGGCGACCCAGCTTCTGAGCCCGATCTCCATCGTGCGGTGATGCAGCGGGTCGAATGGCCCGTAGGGCAGGCCCTCCGGCCCCGAACGCACGCCGGGCACCACGGCGACGATGGGCGTATCGCGGCGCACCGCGACGATGGCGGCGTTGAGCTCGATCTCGATGCCGTCGGGGCCACCCGTGCGATCAGGCATCGTGTCAGCCGCGTTGCGCGCCGAAGGCCGGGTCGAGCATGAACGGGTCGCCCTCGCCGGCGAAGGCGCCGCGGCCGATCGCCTCGACGGCGCGCGTCATCCGCCCGCCGCGCCCGAGCATGGCGTCGGCCAGCGCGACGAGGCGGCCGTTCGGCGTCGCGGTCGGCGACAGCGAGCGCAGATGCAGGGCGGCGGCCTCCTCGTCGATCTCGGGATGGCGCGCGCACAGCGTGATGAAGCCGGCGGCGGTGGAGCGCGAGATGCCGGCCCAGCAATGGAGGCCGATGGGCTTCTCGCCGGGCCACGCGGTGACGAATTCCAGCAGCCGCGCGACATGCGCCTCGCCCGGCAGCACCATGCCCTCCCTCGGCGAGATGATGTCGTTCATGCCGAGGAAGAGATGGTTCTCGGGGACGATCGAGGCCGGCCGGACGACTTCCGTCGCCGAATTGATGAGCGTGACCACATGGCTCGCCCCGCTCGTCTCCACCGTGTCGTGGAGCCTGGCAAGCGAGCAGACATGGATCATCGCGGCGTTCTCCCGGTTTCCCGTCAGTATATAGCCCAGTTTCCAGGCGTCATGAGTTCCAGCAGATGATTGTCGGGATCGCGGAAATAGACGCTTCTCCCGCCTTTCGGCCAGTCGACGCGACCCTCTATCCCGACGCCGGCCTTCGTGAGCCGCGCTTCCCATTCGGCCAGCTCGCCGGTGGCGACGGCGAAGCAGACATGCAGCGGGCCAGAGCCGTCATGCGGCGGGATGGTGCCGCCGGGAAGCGCCTGCGTGCGCATCTGCGCGCCGCGCCGGAAGATCAGCAGCACGCTCTTGCCGCCGACGTCGTAGGCATGGAGCGCGTCGCTCTTCACCAGCGCCTTGAGCCCCAGCGTGTCCTCGTAGAAGGCGGCGGCGCGCTCCAGCGAATCGACATAGAGCGCGGTCTCGATGATGCGGTCGAGCGTCGCCGTCATGTCCCCGCTTCCCCCTCCAGCTCGGCGAAGCGGTCGAGGAAGGCGCGCTGCGCCATATGCGCCGGCATCGGCTCCAGCCGGTCGAGGCTTGCCAGGCTGCCGCCCCTGAGCCGGCCGGGCCGGCCGAAGAACTTCGCCGCCTCCTGGTCGGAGAAGCCGGCGAGCTGCGTCGCCTCGAGGAAGGCGGCGACCCGGTCGGCCCGCTTGATCAGCGCAGTCGTCTTCTCCGGCAGCGGCGCGGGAATGGCGAAATGCCGGTGGATCGCATCGAGCAGGCGTATCTCCACCGCCTTGTAGTCGCCGCCGATCACCGCCTTGAAGGGCGAGATCATGTCGCCGATGACGTATTCCGGCGCGTCATGGACGAGGGCGGCGAGCAGGACGCACCGCTCCGCCGCCGGCTCGATGAGGCGCATGAGCTTCTCCACCAGCAGCGAATGCTGGGCGACGGAGAAGGCGTGGTCGCCGACCGTCTGGCCGTTCCAGCGGGCGACGCGGGCGAGCCCGTGGGCGATGTCCTCGATCTCGATGTCGAGCGGCGAGGGGTCGAGCAGGTCGAGCCGCCTGCCGCTCAGCATGCGCTGCCAGGCGCGGGGCTTCGCCGTCCGGCTCATGCGGGTCCGAGCCCGGCGATCCGCTCCGGCCACCAGTCCGGCCGGCGCGGCGTGACGAGCGTCTCCCCGGCCTTGAGCGATTGTCCGGCGGCCAGCGCCTCCTCCAGCCGGTCGAGGCGGAAGAGCGCCAGACCCTCGTTCGCTTCGCTGCCCCCCATGACGGCGAGGCCGCGTTCGCCGGCGGCGATCTCCGCGCCCTTCTCCGCCGGGCCGTCGAGCGTCACCGGCAGGAAGCGCTTGCGCGCCCCGCCGCGATGCTTCATCCGCGACACCACCTCCTGGCCGACGAAGCAGCCCTTGTCGAAGTCGACGCCCATCAGCAGATCGAGGCCGGCGTCGTGCGGGAAGATGTCGGAGGGGTCGTAGTCATGCACCATCTCGGCGACGCCGAGGTCCATGCGGTGGCGGCGGAAGGCTTCCGCGCCGGAGGCGAGGCCCTCCGCTTGCGATGACGCAACGAGGCCGCGCCCGCCGAGCGCGGCGAGCCGCGGGTCGGCGTCGAGCCCGCCGCCATCCTTCGCCCAACCCACCTTCAGCGCCTGCGAGCGGTCCTCGATGGTCGCCTTTGCGCGCAGCCTGTAGAAGGTCAGCCGCTTGACGAATTCCGCCGCCAGCGACTCGTGGATGTCGATCAGCACGCCGTCGTCGCCGGACGGGTAGAGCACGAACTCGAACATGATCTTGCCCTGCGGCGTCAGCAGCGCGGCGTGGCGCGGCGCCGCGATGCCGTCGATCTCCACCGTCAGCAGGCTCTGCAGCAGGTGTCGCGCGTCGGGTCCCTCGACGGCGACGACGGCGCGGTCGTCGAGGATCGAAATGTCGGTCGGCAAGGGGGCACTCACACGGGCTGTCCTGCTTGCAATGCGGCGGGGGCAGGGCATAGGTATGCGCACGGCTTTCCCGCGTAAAGGTCTCCGGCTTCTCCCATGGCATCAGCATCCGCACAACGCTTCGATGCGATCTATCACGGCGGCACCGTCGTCAACCAGAACGGCTCCGCCCGCGCCGATATCGGCGTCAGGCAGGGGCGCTTCGCGGCGCTGGGCGATCTCTCCGCCGCCGATGCCGGCGAGCGCGTCGACTGCGCCGGGCTGCACCTGCTGCCCGGCTTCATCGACACCCAGGTGCATTTCCGCGAGCCGGGGCTCGACCACAAGGAGGACCTGGAGACCGGCTCCCGCGCCGCCGTCATGGGCGGCGTAACCGCCGTCTTCGAGATGCCCAACACCAACCCGCAGACGGTGACGGCGGCGGCGCTGGAGGACAAGCTGGCCCGCGCGCGCGGCCGCATGCATTGCGATTTCGCCTTCTTCATCGGCGGCACCCACGAGAATGTCGACGAGCTCGCGGAACTCGAGCGGCTGCCCGGCTGCGCCGGCGTCAAGGTGTTCATCGGCTCCTCCACCGGCGACCTGCTGGTCGAGGACGATCCCGGCATCCGCGCGATCCTGTCGCGGATCTCCCGGCGCGCCTCCTTCCACTGCGAGGACGAGGCGCGGCTGCGCGAGCGGCGCGGCGAGCGCGTCGACAACGATCCGGCGAGCCATCCGGTGTGGCGCGACGAGCAGGCGGCGCTGATCGCCACCACCCGCCTCGTCGACATCGCCCGCTCGCTCGGCAAGCGCGTCCACGTGCTGCATGTGACGAGCGCCGAGGAGATGGATTTCCTCGCCGGCGCCAAGGACGTCGCCAGCGTCGAGGTGACGCCGAACCATCTGACGCTCGCCGGCCCCGACGCCTACAGCCGCCTCGGCACCCGCGCGCAGATGAACCCGCCGGTGCGCGACGAGGCCCATCGCGCGGCGCTGTGGCGCGCCGTCGCCTGCGGCGTCGCCGACATTCTCGGCTCCGACCACGCGCCGCACACGCTGGAGGAGAAGCAGCAGACCTATCCGGCCTCGCCGTCCGGCATGACCGGCGTGCAGACGCTCTGCCCGGTGATGCTCGACCACGTCGCCGCCGGCCGGCTGACGCTGGAGCGGCTCGTCGACATGACCAGCGCCGGCCCGGCGCGGCTCTTCAACATCGCCTGCAAGGGCCGCATCGCCGCCGGCTACGACGCCGACCTGACCATCGTCGACCTCAAGCGCCGCGAGACGATCACCAATGGCTGGATCGCCTCGCGCAGCCAGTGGACGCCCTTCGACGGCGTCGCCGTCACCGGATGGCCGGTCGGCACGGTGATCCGCGGCTCGCGGGTGATGTGGGAGAACGAGCTTCTCTCCCCCTCGGGCGGCGCCGCGGTGCGCTTCCTGGAGACCCTCCAGCCGCAGGGCTGAGCGCGTCTGCCGCCCACCCTTCGAGACGGCTCTTCGAGCCTCCTCGGGGTGAGGTCCGGCGGTTGCGGCAACCCTTCACCCTCATCCTGAGGAGCGCTGAAAGCGCGTCTCGAAGGATGGGCGACGGGCGGGATGCCAGCCCCAACCGTCATTGCCGGGTCGAGCCCGGTGATGACGCGGAGTATGGGGCGAGGAATGCGCAAATGATGGCCATCCGGATTCGTGGCAACCGCCCTTTCTGGATTCCGGCCTTCGCCGGAATGACGATTGGGGCTGCTGCTTCGATACTATTCGTCATTCCGGCGAAGGCCGGAATCCAGTTGCGATGGCTGCGGTAAACTCTGAAGGCCGTTCGTTTCCCGCGCTCGCCGAAGCCTCAGTCGCCGGTCAGCAGGAAGTGCCAGACGCCGTCGGGCCCGATGCCGATGCGGAAGAACACGTACTGCCCGAATTCCTCCATCCCCTGGCGGTCGTCGGGGGTGATGATGCGATAGAGGTCCACCGTCTGCTCGGGCGTCAGCGCGGCGAAGGGAAGGGCGGCGAAATAGGGCCAGACATACATCTCCTGCGGCGTGCCGATGCCGGTATGGGCGTAGCCGGCCTCCAGCAGCTCGAGGATGATCGCCAGGATTTCCAGGCCCTCTTGGTCCCCCGATAGCGCCTTCAGCGTCTCGACCGGATCGCCGGCATCGGCCGATTCCGGCAGGCTCGGCGGCAGCTCGTTCGATTCGAAGACCTTGCGCATGGCCTCCGGGTCGCCGGTCCGCGCCGCCTCCATGATGCGCTCGCGCATCCGCCTCACCGGCTCCGGCAGGGCGTCGATGTCCTTGGATATCTCGGTCCTGGTCTCGGCGGCGTCGGCCGCCGGCGCCTCGCCCGCCTCTGCGGGCTTGATGGTCTGCGTCTTCACCGATTTCGGCGCGTCGGGCGTCGCGGCGACGGCCGGACCGGCGGCGAGCGTCGACAGCATCGCCAGGCACATGGCTGTCGCGAGCCGCGCCATGCTCAGTTGCCGTAGCGGGTTGCGATGCGGGCCGAGATCTCGCTGCCCTCGGTCAGGTAGCGGTCGATGATGAAGGCCGCCGATTCGGTGCAGCTCGAATAGGTGTTGCGGAAGCCGCGGAAGCCCCGGTTGAAGCTGTCGACCAGCCGCGCCCGGCGCACCTCGCTCGGCGCCTCCGCCTCCAGCAACTCCGCCATCTTGGTGCGCCAGAGCTGGCCCTCGTCGGCCCCGCAGAGTCCGCGGAGATAGTGCAGCGCGCCGAGGATCTCGCTGAGCCGCGTCAGGTCCTCCTCATAGGGCGGATCGCCGGCGCCCGGCGCCACCTGTGCCGTCGCGGCCTGCACCGGCAGGGCGGAAAGCGTCGCGGCGACGGCGAGGGCGGCCACAATACGCAGGATCGGCATGGGGCGCAGGGTCAGCATGAGGCGCGGGATCGGCATGGGCCTCTTTTAGATCGTTTGGCGCGGCGCGCCAACAAGCGCCGCGCGAACGCGGTGAATCCGCCTGCCGCTCAAACGGGGCTCAACTCGTCGCGCAGGAAGGCGCGCGCCTTCTCGATCACCTCGGCGAGGCCGGGCGTCGTGTCGAGGCCGGCGATCTCCCCGAAGGTCGCCCAGCGCGCGTCCTCGGCGTCGTCGGCGGCCACCGGCTCGCCCGACTTCCAGATCGCCGCGAAGACGATGACCACGAAATGCGGCAGGCCGTCGCCGAGGATCTCGATGACGTCGGCGATGCCGGCCATCGAGGCGGCGACGCCGGTTTCCTCGGCGAGCTCGCGCCGGGCGGCTTCCGACAGCTTCTCGCCCGGCTCGACCTTGCCGCCGGGCAGCGTCCAGCAATCGGCGTCGGCGCCGGGGCCGCGCTGCACCAGCAGCACGCTGTCGCCGCGGATGACCGCGGTGCTGACCCCGATGACGGGATGAAGGGGAAGTCTCGGTTCGCCGGCATCCATGCGAACGATTAGCGCCCGCCGGACGGTCCGCGGTCAAGCCGTCCGAAGTTGACCTAGTCGAACAGCGCGTCGGCGAGCGCCTGCGGGTCGTCCTGCGGCGTATCGGCGGGGTCGCGCATCACGTCGTAGCCGTTGACCACGGCGCTGGCGCGGTCGATCAGCCGGCGCGCCAGCGAGACCGTCTCCTCGACCTTCAGCGCCGCCACCTCGGGCCGGCCCTCCTCCGTCAGGTGGCGGACCTCGGAAACTCCGTCGAGCAGCACCGTGGAGAGGTTGAGGATGATCTCGTCGAAGACGCGGCGGATCGTCGGGTCGGCCTCTCCGTAGGCGCCGATCGCCGCCGCGCCGTCGCGCAGCCCCGATTGCCGGAAGTGCTCCGCGTAGGTCATCGGCCGCCAGTCGGCGAGCTCGTCGATGCAGTCGGGCATCGAGGCGATCAGCTCGAAGGTCATCACCACTTCGTTGAAGTGGTTGAGATAATCGGTGGAAAGCCCCGTCTGGCGGTTGACGGTCGTCCACTGGCCGGATTCGATCGCGCTGACGCCCTCGGCGGTCGCCGTGCCGCTGTCCATGCGTTTTCCCCGCCCGGTTGTTCCCGTGTCCCCGGGGAATCTTATGCCCTGCCGGCGTTAAGCCGAGGTTATCGCGCCGCTCGCGGTGGAGCGGGAAGGAGAACCGCCGATGTGCGGCCGATTCACCCTGGCGACCCCGCCGGAACAGATCAGGCGCTATTTCGGCTATGCGGAGCAGCCCAATTTCCCGCCGCGCTACAACATCGCGCCGACCCAGCCGGTCGCCGTCGTGCGCTCGGCCAGCGGGGCGCGGCAGTTCGCGCTGGTGCGCTGGGGCCTGCTGCCGCCCTGGGTGAAGGACGTGAAGGGCTTCCCGCTGCTCATCAACGCGCGGTCCGAGGAGGCAGCCGGCAAGCCGGCCTTCCGCAACGCCATGCGCCGCCGCCGCTGCCTCGTACCGGCCGACGGCTTCTACGAGTGGCAGGCCCCGGCGGCGAGCGGCGGCCGCAAGGCGCCCTTCGCGGTGCGCCGGCCCGATGGCGGCCCCTTCGCCTTCGCCGGGCTGTGGGAGCTCTACAGCGATGCCGACGGCAACGAGATCGAGACGGCGGCCATCCTCACCGGTGCGGCCAACCGCACGCTGGCGCCGATCCATCACCGCTCTCCGGTGGTGATCGAGCCGGCCGATTTCGACCGCTGGCTCGACGTGTCGAGCGACAGCGTCGAACCCGTCGCCGACCTGCTGCGCCCGCCGCCGGACGACTTCTTCACCGCCTTCGCGGTCTCGACCCGCGTCAACGCCGTCGCCAATGACGATCCGGGCCTGATCCTGCCCGTCGAGGGCGAGGCGATCCCGCCGCAGGCCAGGCCCGCCGAGCCGGCGAGAAGGCCCGACCCCGGGGACGATCAACTCAAGCTGCTGTGATGCCTCAGGGCGTGAGCGGATTGCGGCTGTCGGCGATGATGCGCCCGCCGATGGCGACGAAACAGGCCCCGGCCACGCGCTCGATCCAGTGGCGCAGGCTGGCGAACCGCGTCATCACCGGCCGCGACGACATGAACAGCGCGACCAGCGTGTACCAGAGAAGCGAGCTGGCGAAGACGATGGCGATCATCAGGGCCATCAACCAGGCGGGCGTCGCAGCCGTCACGGCGGTGGCGAAGACGCTGGCGAACAGCACCACGGCCTTCGGATTGGTCAGCGTGACGAGAAATCCGAAGAGCAGCGGATTTCCGCGCGGCCGCCCGGCGCCGGCGGCGAGGTCGTCGGCGGGTTTGGCGATCAGCATCAGGCGGATGCCGAGATAGACGAGGTAACCGCCGCCCAGCACGCGTACGGTCCAGGTCAGCCATTGATACTTGATGAGGATGGCGGAAAGCCCGAGCAGGCTGAGCGTCGCATAGAACGCCAGGCCGATGGAGACGCCGAGCGCCGTCTGCAGGCCGGCGGACGTGCCGCGCGTCATCGAAGACCGGACCACGCCGACGAAGTCCGGCCCCGGTAGCATCAGCGCGGGAATGAAGACGGCGAAGACGCCGATCAGCGTGACGACGGGGTCCATGCGTTGCTCCTTCAGATCACCTTGTCGGGATTGAGGATGCCCTTCGGATCGAAAGCGGCCTTGATCGCCCGCATCATCTCCAGCTCGACCGGCTCCTTGACCTCGGCCATCAAGTGGCGCTTGAGCTGGCCGATGCCGTGCTCGGCGGAGATCGAGCCGTGGAAGCGGTGGACGATGCCGTGCAGCAGCGCGTTGATCTCGTCCCAGCGGGCGAGGAAAGCGTCCTTGTCGGCGCCGACCGGCTGGCTGACATTGAAGTGGATGTTGCCGTCGCCGAGATGCCCGTAGGGCAGGGGCCGGCAGCCGGGAATCGCCTTCTCCAGCGCCGCGTTCCCCTCCTCGATGAAGGCGGGGATCGCCGCCACCGGCACCGAGACGTCGTGCTTGATCGAGCCGCCCTCGGCCTTCTGCACCTCCGAGACGACGTCGCGGATCGCCCAGAAGTCGCCCGCGTCCTTCAGCGAGGTGGCGATCGCCGCGTCGAGGACGCTGCCGTCGTCGAGGCCGCCGGCGAGGATGCGCTCCATGATCGTGTGCAGCCCGGGGTCCTCGCTGCCGGTGGAGAATTCGAGCAGCAGATACCAGGGCGCGGGCTCCGACAGCGGATCGCGCAGGCCGGGGCCGTGCCTGAGCACGATGTCGAGGCCGAAGCGCGGCAGCAATTCTGCCGCCGTGACCATCGGCCCGACGGCGCCGAGCGCCCGGTTGAGCGTGTCGATGGCGGCGCGCGGCGAGGCGACGGCGACGAAGGCGGTGACCTGCGATTTCGGCGCCGGGTGCATCTTCATGACCGCCGCGGTGATGACGCCGAGCGTGCCCTCCGAGCCGATGAAGAGGTCGCGCAGATCGTAGCCGGTATTGTCCTTCTTGAGCGCGCGGAGCCCGTTCCATACCCGGCCGTCGGCGAGCACCACCTCCAGCCCGAGGCAGAGATGGCGCGTGCTGCCATAGGCGATGACGCCGGTGCCGCCGGCATTGGTGGCGAGGTTGCCGCCGATCCGGCAGGTGCCCTGCGAGCCGAGCCGCAAGCCGAAATACTGCCCGGCCCCGGCGGCCGCCTCCTGCACCGCCTGCAGCGTGCAGCCGGCCTCGGCGACGAGCGTCATGCCCTCGCGGTCGACGCTCCGGATGCGGTCCATCCGTGTCAGCGACAGGATGAGCTGCTGGTAGCCGCCGACCGGTATCTGGCCGCCGACGAGGCCGGTGCTGCCGCCCTGCGGCACAATCGGGGTGTTCGTCTCGTGGGCGAGCTCCATGATCGCGGCGACCGCCTCGCTCGTGCGCGGCCTGAGCACCAGCGGCGTGGTGCCGCGAAAGAGGTCGCGCCAGTCCTGCAGATAGGGCTTCTGGTCGGCGGGATCGGCTATCGCGCCGTTCGGCCCGGCGAGCGCGGCGAACTTCTCCAGCAGGTCGGGCGGTATGGGCTTGCTCATCGCGTGCTCATGACGTCTCGTCGGTGGGCTTCGATGCGGGCTCGGTTTCGGTCATGCCGGCAGGATCGCGCGGCGCGGCGGCGCGGCGCAAGCGGTCGTTGATGGCGAGCCCGAGCCCGGCGTCGGGGATCGGCGACACGGCGATGGCGACGGGCTTTCCGGCGTCGAGAAGCCGCATCGTCTCGAAGAGCCGCGCCGCCGCCTCGCGGTCGTCGCCGGAAGGGCTGAGGTCGGCATAGGCCGCCGCCTCGCCGCGCGCGCCCGCATTGCCGCCGGCGAAATCCATCAGCGCCTCGCCCGGCCTGACGCCGCGCGCGTTCAGCCGCACCGGCGCGCCCGGGGCGTAGTGCGAGGCGAGCATGCCCGGCGCCTGCGGGCCGGCCGAGGTCGCGGGGGAGGCGAGCCGGCCGGCGACCCGTTCGATCTCCTCGCGCGGCACCGCGCCGGGGCGCAGCAGCACAGGCGCGCCACCGAGGCAGGCGACGATGGTCGATTCGATGCCGAGGCGGCACGGGCCGTCGTCGATGCCGACGGCGATATGGGGTTCGAGGTCGGCCAGCGCGTCCTCAAGCCGCGTCGCGGTGATCCGCCCCGAGGCGTTGGCGCTCGGCGCCACCAGCGGACGGCCGAGAGCGCCGATGATCCGCCGCATCGTCTCGTGCGCCGGCATGCGGATGGCGATGCTGTCGAGGCCGGCGGTTGCCAGCTCCGCCACCGGCGAGCCGGGCGCGCGCGGCACCACCAGCGTCAGCGGCCCCGGCCAGAAGGCGGCGGCCAGTCTGTTCGCGTCCTCGCTGAAGGAGCCGCAGCCGCGCGCCATCGCCATCGAGTCCACATGGGCGATCAGCGGGTTGAAGCTCGGCCGGCCCTTGGCCGCGTAGATCGCCGCCACCGCGTCCGGGTTCGTGGCGTCGGCGGCGAGCCCGTAGACCGTCTCGGTCGGCAGCACGGCGAGGCCGCCGGCGGCGAGCGCCCGCGCCGCGCCGGCGACCGCGCCTTCCGATCCCGCCTGATAGATATCCGCCATCGATGCATCCGGAGACGCTGATTGACGCGCCTGTCCCGGCTCTTAGAGTGAGTTGGACGAACCGGCAGGACTTTTCGCGGGCTTTCCCGGAAAGGTCAACAAACGCCGCATTAGACGCCGCCCCGGGAGGACGACCCCCATGACATTCGCCGCGCCCGTCGCCGACATCGCGCATGCGCTGAACCGCGTCGCCGGACTGTCCGGCGACATCGCCGCCGGCCGGCTCGGCGACCTCTCCGACGACCTCGTCGCCGCGGTGCTGGAGGAGGCGGGGCGCTTCGCCACCAACGAGATCGCGCCGCTCAACACCACCGCCGAGGAGAGCGGCACGCCGCTGAAGGACGGCGCGGTGACCATGCCGCCCGGCTGGAAGGCGGCCTACGATTCCTGGGTCGAGGGCGGCTGGGGCGCGCTGTCGGGTCCGCCGGAGAGCGGCGGCCAGGGCCTGCCGCACATGCTCGCCATGGCGGTGCAGGAGATGTGGAACTCGGCTTCCATGTCCTTCGGCATCGGCACCGTGCTGACCGCCGGCGCCGTCGAGGCCATCGCCGCCCACGGCTCCGACGATCTCAAGGCGCGCTATCTGGAGAAGATGGTGTCGGGCGAGTGGACCGGCACCATGAACCTGACCGAGCCGCAGGCCGGCTCCGACCTCGCCCTGCTGCGCGCCCGCGCCGGGCCCGCCGGCGACGGCACCTACCGCATCTTCGGCACCAAGATCTTCATCACCTATGGCGAGCACGACCTGACCGGCAACATCGTGCACCTCGTGCTGGCGCGGCTGCCCGACGCGCCCGCCGGCACCCGCGGCATATCGCTCTTCCTGGTGCCCAAGTTCCTCCCCGACGGGACGCGCAACGACGCCTGGTGCACCGGCGTCGAGCACAAGCTCGGCATCCACGGCAGCCCGACCTGCACCATGACGTTTGGCGACAATGGCGGCGCCGTCGGCTGGCTCGTCGGCGAGGAGAACCGCGGCCTGAACTGCATGTTCACGATGATGAACAACGCCCGTCTCGCCGTCGGCATCCAGGGCGTCGCCATCGCCGAGCGCGCCTTCCAGCAGGCCCGCGCCTACGCCAACGAGCGCCGGCAGGGGCGGCTGGCCGGCATGGATTCGTCGCAGACCGTGGCCATCGCCGCGCATCCCGACGTGCGCCGCAACCTCGCCACCATGCAGGCGCTGACGGCGGCCGCCCGCGCCATCTGCTACGAGACCGCGCACGCCACCGACATCGCCCATGCCGGCGGCGACGAAGCTGCGGCGAGACGCGCCCAGGAGATCGCCAACCTGCTGACCCCGGTCGCCAAGGCCTTCTCCACCGACATCGGCGTCGAGGTCGCCTCCATCGGCGTCCAGGTCCATGGCGGCATGGGCTATGTCGAGGAGACCGGCGCCGCCCAGCACCTGCGCGACGCGCGCATCGCGCCGATCTACGAGGGCACCAACGGCATCCAGGCCATCGACCTCGTCTCGCGCAAGCTGCCGCAGTCGGGCGGCCAGTGCGTGAAGGACTATATCACCGCGCTCGCAAGCGTCGCCGACGCCGCCGTGGCGGCCGGCGAGGGCGCCGCCGCCGCCCCGCTCAAGCAGGGCCTCGGTGATCTGCTGCTGGCCACCGAATGGATCCTCAAGCGCGGCAACCACGAGCCGGACGCCGTGCTCGCCGGCGCGACGCCCTATCTGCGGCTGTTCGGCCTCGTCGCCGGCGGCGCGCTGATCCTCAGGGGGGCGCTCGCCGCCGCCGACGATCCGGACCACGCCGCGCGGCTCGCCGTCGCCCGCTTCTATCTCTTCAACATCCTGCCGCAGGCCGGCGGCCTCGCGGCCATCGTCACCGGCGGCGCCG
>JBFWXZ010000063.1:0-15200 GCA_050186955.1 Flavobacteriaceae bacterium | reverse complement strand
CTGCGCGGCGTCGAGCGCCTGCGCCGAGGTCACCTCGGCGCTGATCTCGCCGCGATGGCGCGACACCAGCGTGCGGAAGGCGGCGATCACGTCGCGGAGCACGAAGAGGCGGCGGTTGCGGGCCAGCAGGCCGACGAACTTGGCGGCGGTGCCGGTGATCTTCGCCTTGGCGAGGATCGCCTCGATCGCCCGGCCCTGCTCGGCGGCTGAGAAGGCCGGCGACTGGACCAGCCGCTGCAGGTCCTCGCTGCCCTCGATCAGCGCGTCGAAACGCTCGATGTCGCGGGCGACCTCATCGACTTTCTTCTCCTCGAGCGCGAGCTCGAAAAGGGCGGTCGCATACCGGCCCGATACGCCGGAAACAATCGAAGTGTCGCCGTTCACCCGTGACGCCTCTGTCCATGCGCTCGCAAGGGCCGCAACCGCTTTTGCGGGACTGCTTAAACCCTTGCGAAATAAGGTCTTTTTGAATCGGACAATAACGGCTTGCTGCCGCACTGCCCCCGTTTTCGCGGCTTGACTAGCACAACCCCTGTGGCGGCGCAACACGGCGAAATGCCCTATTCCCGGGCTCGGGCGGGGATTCCTCGCGCGGCCCCCCCGAAGGAACGTCAAAGGAAGCTGACGGGATCGACATCGACCGCCACGCGCAGGCTCCCGCGCAGCGGCGGCGCGGCCGCCAGCCACCGCCTCAGCCAGCCCGAAAGGTCGTGGTTGCGGGGCGCCTTGACGAGGATCCGGAAGCGGCTCCTGCCGCGGATGACGGCGAGCGCCGCCTCCGCCGGCCCGAGCACCCGCACCGCCTTGTCGCCGGCGGCGAGCCGCACCAGGGCGCGGGCGTAGGATTCCGCCTGCGCCCGTTCCTTCGCCGAGACGATCAGCGCCGCCACCCGGCCGAAGGGCTGCAACCCCGCCGCCCGCCGCAGCTCGACCTCGCCGGCGTAGAAGGCGTCGCGGTCCTGGGCGACGATCGCCTTCATCACCGGGTGGTCGGGCTGGTAGGTCTGGATCAGCCCGTGCGATTCCCCGCCGCGCCGCCCGGCCCGCCCGACGACCTGCTCGAGCGTCTGGAAGCTGCGCTCGGCGGCGCGCGGGTCGGAGGCCGCAAGCCCGATGTCGCCGTCGACCACCGCCACCGTGCGCATGCCGGGGAAGTCGTGGCCCTTGGCGACGAGCTGGGTGCCGATGACCAGCGCCACGTCGCCGCGCTCGATCGCCGCCAGCTTCTCCCGCAGGATCCTGACGCCGGGCGCGAGGTCGCTCGACAGCACCGTGTATTTGAGGTCGGGGAACAGCCCCGACACCTCCTCGGCGATGCGCTCGACGCCGGGCCCGCAGGCGACCAGCGAATCCTCCGCGTCGCAGGAGGGGCAGCGCTCGGGCATGCGGACGTGATGGCCGCAATGGTGGCAGGCGAGCTCGCCGCGGAAGCGGTGCTCGACCAGCCAGGCGGTGCAGTTGGGGCAGTCGAAGCGGAAGCCGCAGCGCCGGCACAGCGTCAGCGGCGCATAGCCGCGCCGGTTGAGGAACAGCATCGCCTGGTCGCCGCGCTCGAAGCCCCGGGCCAGCCGGTCGACCACCGCCGGCGACAGGAAGCGGCCCGGCTCCGGCCCCTCGGCGCGCATGTCGATCGCCGTGATCTCCGGCCGCCTGGCGGCGCCGTAGCGCTCCGGCAGCTCCAGCCGCCGGTAGCGCCCGAGATCGGCGTTGGCCCGCGATTCCACCGATGGCGTCGCCGATACCAGCACCGCCGGGATGTCCTCGATGCGCGCCCGCACCACCGCCATGTCGCGGGCGTGGTAGATCGCCTGCTCCTCCTGCTTGTAGGCCTGGTCGTGCTCCTCGTCGACGACGATCAGCCCGAGATCGCGGAACGGCAGGAAGAGCGCCGAGCGCGCGCCGACCACGACGCCGCCGGCGCCCTCCATGAGATCGCGCCACAGCCGCCCGCGCGCCTTCGCCGAGACCTGGCTGTGCCATTCGCCCGGCCGCTCGCCGAAGCGTGCCTCGAAGCGGGTCAGGAACTGCGCCGTCAGCGCGATTTCCGGCAGCAGGATCAGCACCGAGCGCCCCTGCCTCAGCGTCTCCGCCACCGCCTCGAAATAGACCTCCGTCTTGCCCGAGCCGGTAACCCCGTCGACCAGCGTCACCGAGAAGCCGCCGCCGGCGGCCTCCTTGAGCGCCGCCGCCACGCCGGCCTGGTCGGCGGTCAGTTCGGGCGCGGCGAAATCCGCGTCGATGCGCCTCAGCGCCGGCGGGCGGGCGAGTTCGACGGCGGCGAGCGCCCCGGCGGCGACCAGCCCGTCGACCACGCCGACGCTGACATGGGCCTCGCGCGCCAGCACCGACTTCGCCCGCGCCAGCCCGTCGGCGGCGACCTCGAGCACCCGCGCCCGCGCCGCCGTCATCCGCTCCGGCGCCTCGCCGGCGAGCCGGTAGCCGGTAGCCGGCGGATCGGGCTCCAGCGCCTCGCCGCCGCGCACCACCATGCGCAGCACCTGGCCGCGCGGCGCCAGCGTGTAGCCGGCGAGCCAGTCGACGAAGGCCATCAGCCGCCCGTCCAGCGGCGGCAGCGGGACGATGCCGGCGATCGTCTTCAGCCGGCGCGGGTCGACATCGTCGCAGGGGCCCGTCCACACCACGCCGAGCACCTGCCGCGAGCCGAGCGGCGCGACCACCAGCGTGCCCGGCGGCGGCGTCCCCTCCGCCCCCACCGCATAGGTGAAGGGGGCGTCGAAGGCGCTCGCCAGCAGGACAGGGACCGTCGCCGTCTCGTTCATGTCGCCTGCAACCGGATTTCGCGGGACAAGGTCGAATCGGCGGGCTGCATGGCGCGCCGATATGCGCTAAAGGACTTGCAACCTATCGGGCCGCTTGCAAGGGGCGGCGCGTCATTCTCTCAACGAACCGGGAACGGGAACAGCGATGAAATTCTTCGTCGACACCGCCGATACGGCCGCCATCGCCGAGCTCGCCGAGAGCGGGCTCATCGACGGCGTCACCACCAATCCGTCGCTGATCGCCAAGTCGGGCCGCGACTTCCGCGAGACCATCGCCGAGATCTGCGCCATCACCGACGGCCCGGTCAGCGCCGAGGTCGCCGCCACCGACGCCGCCGGCATGATCGCCGAGGGCCGCTCGCTGGCCAGGATCGCCGACAACGTCGCCGTCAAGGTGCCGCTCACCATGGACGGGCTGAAGGCCTGCCGCGCGCTGACCGGCGAAGGCACCATGGTCAACGTCACCCTGTGCTTCTCCGCCAACCAGGCGCTGCTCGCCGCCAAGGCCGGCGCCACCTTCGTCTCGCCCTTCATCGGCCGCCTCGACGATATCGGCCTCGACGGCATGGAGCTGATCGCCGAGATCCGCGCCATCTACGACAATTACGATTTCGCCACCGAGATCCTCGCCGCCTCGATCCGCAGCGTGAACCACGTCAAGCTGTCGGCGCTCGCCGGCGCCGACGTCGCCACCATCCCGCCGGACGTCATCGGCAAGCTCGCCGCCCACCCGCTGACCGAGAAGGGCCTCGCCGCCTTCCTCGCAGACTGGAAGAAGACCGGCCAGTCGATCCTCTAGGGTCTCCGGTTCCTTCACCGAAAAGTGGGTGAAGGAATTGGCAAGGCGAATCGGCGACAATCGGCGCCTCATGCAGCAGGCCGCGACCCGTCACCGCCACCGCGCCGTCAGCGCCGCTCCCGACGCGGCGGAGGCCGTTGGCGCGTGGCTCGACCGCCTGCTGGTCGAGCGCCGGCTGGCGGCGAAGACCGGCGAGGCCTATGGCCGCGACCTCGCGCAGTTCTGCGCCTTCGTCACCGGCCATATCGGCCACCCGCCGACCCTCGCCGACCTCGCCGGCCTCTCGGCCACCGACATCCGCGCGTTCCTCGCCGCCCGCCGCATGGACGACATCGCGCCGCGCTCGCTGTCGCGCGCCATCGCCGCGATCCGCTCCTTCTACCGCTACCTTGAGACGGTGCGCGGCGTCTCCTCCAACGCGCTGTCGGGGCTGCGCGGCCCGAAGAAGCCGAAGAGCCTGCCGAAGCCGCTTTCCGCGCCCGGCGCGCGGGCGGTGATCGACGCCGGCGCCATCGCCGTCGACGGCGGCGCGCCGTGGATCGTCGCCCGCGACGCCGCCGTGCTGTCGCTGCTTTATGGCTGCGGCCTGCGCATTTCAGAAGCCCTCGCGATCACCCTCGCCGAGGCGCCGGGGCCCGGCGGCGACGCCGCGCTGAGCGTCACCGGCAAGGGCGGCAAGACGCGCCTCGTCCCGGTCCTGCCGCAGGTGCGCCGCGCCATCGCCGACTATCTCGCCGAACTGCCCTACGCCCTCGACCCCGCCGACCGCATCTTCCGCGGCAGCCGCGGCGGCCCGCTCGACGCCCGCACCGTGCAGCGGCGCATGGAAAGCCTGCGCGGCGCCCTCGGCCTGCCGGATTCGGCGACGCCGCACGCGCTGCGCCATTCCTTCGCCACCCACATATTGTCGCGCGGCGGCGATCTGCGCGTCATCCAGGAACTGCTCGGCCACGCCAGCCTGTCGACCACCCAGATCTACACCGCCGTCGACGAGGCGCGGCTGCTGGAGGCCTACGAGGCGGCGCATCCGCGCATGGCAGCGCGCCGCTGAGCGCTGCCGCGGCTCAGATGCACCGGCATTGGCGAGCCAGATGAGGGCGGCCCAGATCGTGTCCTTGTAAGCGGCCCCCGACGCCATGAGGAACGCCAGCAGGCGCAAGAGTTCGCGCGCGCTCAGCGGTGTCGTTCCCTGGGCCAGTTGCCGGAGAATCGTCTGGATATTCGGCGGAAGGGTGGAAATGATCTGGTCGAATGTCATGGCGGATGCCTCCCCTGTTCGACAGATACATCGCCGATACTATCACCGAAGGCCCGATATTACGTAACGTAAAGTCGGAAATTGTCCCGTTGCTGCCGTGACTTGGCGGGTGACGCCCCCCGCGGCGGCGGCCCGGTTGTCCACCGGCGGGAGGCTGGCCTGCATATTTGCGGTTGGTCGCGGCCGGCTTGCGTGCCTACGATCCATCCGATCCGGTGCCGATGTTGGACGCCGGTGACAATGCGGGGCCGCCCGCACCGGGCGCGATATCCCGCGAAGGGGGTATCAAGATGGAATTGATCACGGGCCTGTTCGGCCAGATAGAGGCGTTCACCTGGGGCTGGTCGCTGATCCCCATCCTCGTCGTCTTCGGCCTTTTCATCACCGCCGCCTCCGGCTTCGTCCAGATCCGCTATTTCGGCCGGATGTTCCGCGTTCTCGTGTCGGGCAGCGAGAGCGCCGACCCCAACGCCATCAGCGCCCGCGAGGCCCTGCTCGTCTCGGTCGGCGGCCGCGTCGGCGGCGGCAACATCGCCGGCGTCGCGGTGGCCATCACCCTCGGCGGCCCCGGCGCGGTGTTCTGGATGTGGGCAATCGCGCTGGTCGGCATGGCCACCAGCCTCGTCGAGTGCACGCTGGCCCAGCTCTTCAAGCGGCGCGAGGACGACGGCAGCTTCCGCGGCGGCCCCGCCGGCTACATCCTGCACGGGCTCGGCCCGCAATATCGCTGGCTCGCCGTCATCTACGCGATCTGCCTGATCGCCGCCTTCGGCCTCGGCTTCAACGCCTTCCAGGGCAACACCTTCGCCGGCGCGGTGCAGGACAGCCTCGGCATCGAGCGCCTGTGGACCGGCCTGCTGCTGACCGCGCTCACCGGCTTCATCGTCTTCGGCGGCATCCACCGCATCGCCAAGGCGGCCGACGTCATCATCCCGATCATGGCCTTCGGCTACATCGCCATGGCGCTGCTGGTGATCGTCATGAATATCGGCGAGATCCCGCGCGTCGTCGCCTCGATCGTCTCCAACGCCCTCGGCTTCGAGGAAGTCGTCAGCGGCGGCGTCGGCGCGGCCATCGCCCAGGGGCTGCGGCGCGGCCTGTTCTCCAACGAGGCGGGCCTCGGCTCCGCCCCCAACGTCGCCGCCACCGCCGATGTGCGCCACCCGATCAGCCAGGGCATCACGCAGTCGCTGTCGGTGTTCATCGACACCATCGTCATCTGCTCCTGCACGGCCTTCATCATCCTGCTGAGCGACGTCTACGTGCCCGGCGCCACCGACATCGACGGCGTCGCGCTGACCCAGCAGTCGCTGGTCTCGCATGTCGGCGCGTGGTCGCAATATTTCCTGACCGGGGCGATCCTGCTCTTCGCCTTCAGCTCGATCATGTACAACTACTATCTCGGCGAGAACGCGCTGACGGTCTTCACTGAGAGCCACATGGCGAGGAACGTGCTGCGCTTCGCCATCATGGGGATCGTCTTCATCGGCGCGACGGCGCCCGGCGCCACCGCGGTGTTCTTCTTCTCCGACCCGATGATGGGCATCCTCGCGCTGGTCAACCTGATCGCCATCCTGATGCTGTTCCCGGTGGCGATGCGGGTGCTGCGCGACTTCCGCGAGCAGGTCGCGGCCGGCGTCGCCCGCCCGGTGCTCGACCCGGCGAAATTCGCCGATCTCGACATCGACGCCTCGATCTGGGGCAACGGCAAGGCGAAGGACTGACCCGTCCGGGGGCGGGGCCACGTGTCCCGCCCCCCACGCTTTTGCGACCCTGACACGTTTGTGGCCCTGACACGTTTGTGACTTGGCGAACGGGCACGTGCGCCCTACCGTTACGTCTACCGGTATATTCCGGCGAACGAGAAAGGATCTGCTTCGATGAGGACCCTGAAAACTCTCGTTATCGGCGCCGCTTTCGCGATCGCGGGCAGCGCGGCCTATGCCGAGTGCATGGGCCACGACAAGACCGCGGCCTATTCCGAAAAGCCGACCCAGACGGCGCAATCGAGCGTTCCGTCGGGCGACGGCCAGACGGCGCAGCAATAGGACTACCGATCATCCGACCCAGAAAGCCTGCTTGAGCGCCCGGGTTCCGTCAGGAGCCCGGGCGTCTCGCTTTCAGTGAGCCCGGGGGAAGGGGTCTACTCGCTCTCCTCGCGCGCCCGCCGCACGACGAGGCCGAGCGCACCGGCCATCAGCACCGTCAGCGCCAGCGCCACGCCGAGCGCGAGATTGCCCGAGCCGGTGGCCGACAGGACCGCCAGATAGGCGAACCACGCCACCGCCATGGTGATGGCGAGCCCGACGAGGCTGGCGAGGCTGAGGACGAGACGGCGCACGCGCGGGCGGACGGGGTCAGATGTGGATCGAGCGCTTGGCGACCCCGAGGGCGGCTTCCTTGACCGCCTCCGACATCGTCGGATGGGCGTGGCAGGTGCGCGCCAGATCCTCCGCCGAGCCGCCGAACTCCATCAGCACCGCCGCCTCGTGGATCATCTCGCCGGCCCCGAAGCCGACGATATGGACGCCGAGCACGCGGTCGGTCGCGGCGTCCGCCAGCACCTTGACGAAGCCGTCGGTGGCGTTCATCGCCCGCGCCCGGCCATTGGCGGTGAAGGGGAACTTGCCGGCGTTGTAGGCGATGCCGGCCTCCTTCAGCTCCTCCTCGGTCTTGCCGACCGAGGCAACCTCGGGCTGGGTGTAGACGACGCCGGGGATCACGTCGTAGTTCACGTGCCCCGCCTGTCCGGCGAGGATCTCGGCCACCGCGACGCCCTCGTCCTCTGCCTTGTGGGCGAGCATCGGCCCGTCGGTGACGTCGCCGATGGCGTAGACGCCCTTCACATTGGTCTGGAAATGCCCGTCGGTGACGACGCGGCCGCGCTTGTCGAGCTCGACGCCGATCTCGGCGAGGCCGAGCCCCTCGGTATGCGGCTTGCGGCCGATGGCGACCAGCACCACGTCGGCCTGCAGCACCTGCGCCTCGCCGCCCGCAGCCGGCTCGACGCTGACGTCGAGCGGCCCCTTCTTCGCCTTGACGCCGGTGACCTTGCTGGACAGCAGGAACTCGAAGCCCTGCTTCTTGAGCATGCGCTGGAACTGCTTGGCGACGTCGCCGTCCATGCCCGGCAGGATGCGGTCGAGGAACTCCACCACCGTCACCTTCGAGCCGAGCCGCTGCCACACCGAGCCGAGCTCCAGCCCGATGACGCCGGCGCCGATCACCAGCAGCCGCTCCGGCACCTTGGAAGGCTCCAGCGCCCCCGTCGAGGTGACGACGCGCTTCTCGTCGATCTCGATGCCCGGCAGATTCGCCGAATCCGATCCGGTGGCGATGACGATCGCCTTCGCCTCAAGCGTCGTCTTGTCGCCCTTCTCCGGCGTCACCTCCACCTTGCCGGCGGCGACGATGCGGCCGGCGCCGTGGAAGGCGTCGATCTTGTTCTTCTTGAACAGGAAGGCGACGCCGTCGACATTCGACTTAACGGTCGCGTCCTTGTGGCCCATCATCGCCTTGAGGTCGAGCTTCGGCTCGGAGACCCTGACGCCCAGCGCCTCGAGCCCGTGCCCGGCATGGGCGAACTGCTCGGAGGCGTGCAGCAGCGCCTTGGAGGGGATGCAGCCGACATTCAGGCAGGTGCCGCCATGGGTCGCGCGCTTCTCGACCACGGCGACCTTCATGCCGAGCTGGGCGGCGCGGATCGCGCAGACATAGCCGCCCGGTCCGGTTCCGATGACGACGAGATCGTAGGACATGTCCAGCCTCTCCTAGGGCGCGTTCTTACAAATCCAGGACCAGCCGCCGCGGGTCCTCGAGGCATTCCTTGACCCGCACCAGGAAGGTCACCGCCTCCTTGCCGTCGACGATGCGGTGGTCATAGGAGACCGCCAGATACATCATCGGGCGGATCTTCACCTCGCCGTCCACCGCCACCGGGCGGTCCTGGATCTTGTGCATGCCGAGGATGCCCGACTGCGGCGCGTTGAGGATCGGCGTCGACATCAGCGAGCCGTAGACTCCGCCATTGGAGATGGTGAAGGTGCCGCCCTGCATGTCCTCGAGCTTCAGCTCGTCGTCGCGGGCGCGGCGGCCGAAATCGGCGATGGCCTTCTCGATCTCGGCGATCGACATGGCGTCGGCGTCGCGCACCACCGGCACCACCAGGCCCTTGTCGGTACCCACCGCGACGCCGATGTGGCAGTAGTTCTTGTAGATGAGGTCGGTGCCGTCGATCTCGGCGTTGACCGCCGGCACTTCCTTCAGCGCATGGCACACCGCCTTCACGAAGAAGCCCATGAAGCCGAGCTTCACGCCGTGCTTCTTCTCGAACAGCTCCTTGTAGGAGGACCTAAGCGCCATCACCGCGCTCATGTCGACCTCGTTGAAGGTCGTCAGCATCGCCGCGGTGTTCTGCGCGTCCTTGAGCCGGCGCGCGATGGTCTGGCGCAGCTTGGTCATCCGCACGCGCTCCTCGCGCGCCGCGTCGTCGCCCGCCGACGGGGCGCGGACCTGCGGCGCCGGGGCCGGCTGGCCGGAGCCCTTCGACAGCGCCTCCAGCACGTCGCCCTTGAGGATCTGCCCGCGCTTGCCCGAGCCCTCGACCCGGTCGGCGGAGACGCCCTTCTCCGCCATCATCTTGGCGGCCGAGGGGGCCGGCGGCATATCGCCCTTCTTCTCCGGCGCCGGCACCGCCTTTTTCGGCTCGGCCTTCGCCTCTTCCTTCGGCTTGTCTTCTTTGGCTTTGGCCGGCGCCGCGGCGCCGCCCTCGCTGATCGAGCCGAGCACCGCCCCGACCTCGACCGTCTCGCCGTCGCCGACGACGATCTCGCCGAGCGTCCCGGCGGCCGGCGCCGGCACCTCGACCGTCACCTTGTCGGTTTCGAGCTCGACCAGCGGCTCATCCTTGGCGACCGCGTCGCCGGGCTTCTTGAACCATTGCCCGACGGTCGCCTCGGTGACCGATTCGCCAAGGGTCGGGACGCGGATTTCCGTTGCCATCGTATCGTTCTCCTGCCGTCTATTCGGCCAGCGCTTCGTCGAGGAAGGCGTTGAGTTGCGCGAGGTGCTTGGACATCAGTCCCGTGGCGGTGGCGGCCGAGGCCGGCCGGCCGGTGTAGCGGGTGCGGCTCGACTTAGCCTCGATCTGCGCCAGCACCCATTCGAGGTTGGGCTCGATGAAGCTCCAGGCGCCCATGTTCTTGGGCTCCTCCTGGCACCACACCATCTCGGCGTTCTTGAAGCGGCCGAGCTCGGCCATCAGCGCCTTCGCCGGGAACGGGTAGAGCTGCTCGACGCGCAGCAGGTAGACGTCGTTGACGCCGCGCTTCTCGCGTTCCTCGTAGAGGTCGTAATAGACCTTGCCGGTGCACATCACGACGCGGCGGATCTTCGCGTCCTTGACCAGCTTCACCTTCTGGTCGGGCAGGAACTCCGCGTCGTCCCACAGCACCCGGTGGAACGAGGTGTCGGCGCCGAACTCGTCGAGCTTCGACACCGCTCGCTTGTGGCGCAGCAGCGACTTCGGCGTCATCAGGATCAGCGGCTTGCGGAAGTCGCGGTTGAGCTGCCGGCGCAGGATGTGGAAGTAGTTGGCCGGCGTCGTGCAGTTGGCGACCTGCCAGTTGTCCTCCGCGCAGGCCTGCAGGAAGCGCTCCAGCCGCGCCGATGAATGCTCCGGCCCCTGCCCCTCGTAGCCGTGCGGCAGCAGCACCACGAGGCCCGACATCCGGAGCCACTTGCGCTCGCCCGACGACAGGAACTGGTCGAAGACCACCTGCGCGCCGTTGGCGAAGTCGCCGAACTGGCCCTCCCACAGGATCAGCCCCTTCGGCTCCTGCAGCGAGTAGCCGTATTCGAAGGCCAGCACCGCCTCCTCCGACAGCATCGAGTTGATGACGTCGTAGCGCGCCTGGTGCTCGTCGAGATTGTTGAGCGGGATGTAGCGGGCCTCGGTCTGCTGGTCGATCAGCACGCTGTGGCGCTGCGAGAAGGTGCCGCGCTCGACGTCCTGTCCCGACAGCCGCACCAGGTGGCCCTCGTCGAGCAGGCTGGCGAAGGCCAGCGCCTCGCCGGTCGCCCAGTCGATGCCCTCGCCGCTCTCGATCATCTTGCGGCGGTTCTCCAGGAAGCGGCCGATCGTCTTGTGGACGTCGAAGTCGGCCGGCACCTCGGTCATCCTGAGGCCGAGCTCCTTCAGCCGCGCCAGCTTGACGCCGGTGCGGCCGCGCCGCGCGCCGTCGTCCTTGGCCACCGTGAGGCCCGACCAGCGGCCGTCGAGCCAGTCGGCGCGGTTCGGCTTGTAGGCCTGGCCCGACTCGTATTCCTCCTCCAGCCGCTGCTTCCAGTCGGCCTTCATCCTGTCGACGTCGTCGGCGGTGACGAGGCCCTCGCCGATCAGCTTCTCGGCGTAGATCTGCAGCACGCTCGGATGTTCGCGGATCCGCCGGTACATCAGCGGCTGGGTGAATGCCGGCTCGTCGCCCTCATTGTGGCCGAAGCGGCGGTAGCAGAACATGTCGACCACCACCGGCTTGCCGAAGCGCTGCCGGAACTCGATGGCGATCTTGGCGCAGAACACCACCGCCTCGGGGTCGTCGCCATTGACGTGCAGGATCGGCGCCTCGACCATCTTCGCCACGTCCGAGGGGTAGGGCGAGGAGCGCGAGAAGCGCGGATTGGTGGTGAAGCCGATCTGGTTGTTGACGATGAAGTGGATCGAGCCGCCGGTGCGGTGGCCCTTCAGCCCCGACAGGCCGAAGCACTCCGCCACCACGCCCTGGCCGGCGAAGGCGGCGTCGCCGTGCAGCAGCAGCGGCAGCACGCCGGAGCGGTCGCGCGACCCGGTCTCCGGATCCGGCTCGACCATCTGGTCCTGCTTGGCGCGCGCCTTGCCGAGCACCACCGGATCGACGATCTCCAGATGCGACGGGTTGGCGGTCAGCGACAGGTGGACCCTGTTGTTGTCGAACTCGCGGTCAGACGAGGCGCCGAGATGGTATTTGACGTCGCCCGAGCCCTCGACCTCGTCGGGGGCCGCCGAGCCGCCCTTGAACTCGTGGAAGATCGCCCGGTGCGGCTTGCCCATAACCTGGCTCAGCACGTTGAGCCGGCCGCGATGCGCCATGCCGAAGACGATGTCCTGCACGCCGAGCGCGCCGCCGCGCTTGATGATCTGCTCGAGCGCCGGGATCAGCGATTCGCCGCCGTCGAGGCCGAAGCGCTTGGTGCCGGTGTAGCGCAGGTCGAGGAACTTCTCGAAGCCTTCCGCCTCGACCAGCTTGTTGAGGATCGCCTTCTTGCCCTCCGGGGTGAAGGCGACGCCCTTGTCCGGGCCCTCGATGCGCTCCTGTATCCACGCCTTCTCGGCGGCGTCCGAGATGTGCATGAACTCGACGCCGATGGTCTCGCAATAGGTGCGGCGCAGGATGTCGAGCATCTCGCGGATGGTCGCGAATTCGAGGCCGAGCACGTAGTCGATGAAGATCGGCCGGTCCCAGTCGCTTTCCTCGAACCCGTAATTGGAGGGGTGCAGCTCCTCGTGGTCCTTCTGCTCCTCGATGCCGAGCGGGTCGAGATTGGCGTGCAGATGGCCGCGCATGCGGTAGGCGCGGATCATCATGATCGCGCGCACCGAGTCGCGGGTCGCCTGCTGGACCGAATCCTCGCTGAGCTCGATGCCCCGCTTGCTCGCCTTCTCCTTCAGCTTGCCGAGGATCGCCTTCTCGACCGCGCTCCAGTCGCCGTCGAGGGCGGAGACCAGCTCGCCATTGGCGGCGACCGGCCAGTCCTTGCGCTTCCAGCTGGCGCCGCGCGCCTCGCTGGCGATGTCCGCCGGGTCGTCCTTGAGGCTTTCGAAGAAGGCCTGCCACTCGGCGTTGACCGAGGCCGGGTTCTCCGCGTATCTGGCATGCATCTGCTCGAGGAAGGCGGCGTTGCCGCCATAGAGGAAGGAGGTGTTGGAAAACAGCTCGTTCTGTTCCTGTCGGGCCATCTCGTTGTCCTGCCGGGCCTGTCCGCCCGCTCCTTGGTTTGTGGATGCCGCCGCGCTCGCCGGCGGCCTTCCGTTCGGCGCCTATCCCTTGAGCACCTTGACCAGTGTCTTGCCGAGGCCGGCCGGCGACGGCGACACGGTGATGCCCGCCGCCTCCATCGCCGCGATCTTGTCCTCGGCGCCGCCCTTTCCGCCTGAAATTATGGCGCCGGCATGACCCATGCGCCGGCCGGGCGGCGCGGTGCGCCCGGCGATGAAGCCGACGACCGGCTTCTTGCGGCCCTTCTTCGCCTCGTCGGCGAGGAACTGCGCCGCGTCCTCCTCCGCCGAGCCGCCGATCTCGCCGATCATGATGATCGACTCCGTCTTGCCGTCGGCGAGGAAGAGCTCCAGCACATCGATGAACTCGGTGCCCTTGACGGGATCGCCGCCGATGCCGACGGCGGTCGTCTGGCCGAGCCCTTCCTGCGTCGTCTGGAACACCGCCTCGTAGGTAAGCGTGCCCGAGCGCGAGACAATGCCGACGCTGCCCTTGCGGAAGATGTTGCCCGGCATGATGCCGATCTTGCACTGCTCCGGCGTCAGCACGCCGGGGCAGTTGGGTCCGATGAGGCGCGTCCTCGAGCCGCACAGCGAGCGCTTGACGCCGATCATGTCGATCACCGGGATGCCCTCGGTGATGCACACCACCAGCTCGATCCCGGCGTCGATCGCCTCGGCGATGGAATCGGCGGCAAACGGCGGCGGCACGTAGACCGCCGAGGCCGTGGCGCCGGTCTTCGCCTTCGCCTCCGCCACCGTGTCGTAGATCGGCAGCTCGGCGTTCGAGCCGTCGGGCAGCGTGCCCTTCCACACCGAGCCGCCCTTGCCCGGCGTCACCCCGGCGACCATCCGCGTGCCGTGGTAGCCGAGCGCCTGCTCGGTATGGAAGGTGGCGGTCTTGCCGGTCAGCCCCTGGACGATGACCCGGGTGTTGCGGTCGATGAGGATCGCCATCGGCTCAGGCTCCCTTCACGGCCGCGACGATCTTCTGCGCCGCGTCGTCGAGGTCGTCGGCAGCGATGACGTTGAGCCCGCTCTCGTTGATGATCCGCTTGCCCTTCTCGACATTGGTGCCTTCCAGCCGCACCACGAGGGGAACCTTGAGCCCGACCTCCTTGACCGCCGTCACCACGCCCTCGGCGATGACGTCGCAGCGCATGATGCCGCCGAAGATGTTGACCAGGATGCCCTCGACATTGGGATCGCTGGTGATGATCTTGAAGGCCGCCGTGACCTTCTCGGTCGTCGCGCCGCCGCCGACGTCGAGGAAGTTCGCCGGCTCCGCCCCGTAGAGCTTGATGATGTCCATCGTCGCCATGGCGAGGCCGGCGCCGTTGACCATGCAGCCGATGGTGCCGTCGAGCGCGATGTAGGAGAGGTCGTATTTCGACGCCTCGATCTCCTTGGCGTCCTCCTCGCTCTCGTCGCGCAGCTCCATGATGTCGGGATGGCGCGCCAGCGCATTGGAATCGAAGCCCATCTTGGCATCGAGGCAGTGAAGCCGCCGGTCCTCGGTGATCACCAGCGGGTTGATCTCGAGCAGGCTCATGTCCTTCTCGCGGAACGCCCGGTAGAGGCTGGCGCCAAGGGAATGGGCCTGTTTGGCGAGGTCGCCGGAAAGCGCGAAGGCGGCGGCCAGCGTGCGGCCGTGATGCGGCATGAAGCCGGTCGCCGGATCAATCGAGAAGCTGACGATCTTCTCCGGCGTGTCGTGCGCCACCTTCTCGATGTCCATGCCGCCCTCGGTCGAGGCGACGAAGGCGATGCGGCTGGTCTCGCGGTCGACGAGGAGCGACAGATAGAGCTCCTTGGCGATCGCCGAGCCGTCCTCGATATAGAGGCGGTTGACCTGCTTGCCCGCCGGCCCGGTCTGCACCGTGACCAGCGTGTTGCCGAGCATCTCGCGGGCGTTGGCGACGACCTCGTCGACGGATTTCGAGACCCGCACGCCGCCCGCCGCGCCGACCGGCAGTTCCTTGAATTTGCCCTTGCCGCGGCCGCCGGCATGGATCTGCGACTTGACGACCCAGACCGGCCCGCCGAGGCTTTCGGCGGCCGCCTTGGCCTCGTCGGCGGTGTGGATCGCGACGCCGGCGGAGACCGGCACCCCGAACCCCTTCAGCACCGCCTTGGCCTGGTATTCGTGGATGTTCACGATTCACCCGTCCCCGTCATGCGAAACCCGCTTCCGGCGGTCCCGCCATGCCGGCAGGACCGGTGAATGTCCTGCCGCGGCGCTATTTGCCCAGTTTCGGTGCGATCTTCTTGCAGGCGTCGACGAGGCCCTTCACGGCGGCGACGGACTTGTAGATCATCGCCTTATCGCCG
>JBFWXZ010000062.1:0-15329 GCA_050186955.1 Flavobacteriaceae bacterium | reverse complement strand
CCGAGGCGGCCTCGATACCCGCACGGGGAATCTCCGGGTTCTCCACCTTCCATCCGTCGAGCTGGGTCAGCAGGCCGCGCCCGACGCCGGCGGCTTCCGAGGCGACCGCATCGGCGAGCGCGACGAGGTTTTCCAGCCGCGCCGACTGCGCCCGCGCCCCGTCGAGATCGACGGGCGTCGCCGCCGACAGCGTGCAGGCGCTGCCCGAGGCTTCCTGCGCCTTGTCGGCGATCCGGCTCACCGCGCCGGCGAGATCGGCCAGACGGTCGAGCCCGACGAGGGCGGCGCCGAGTTCCGGCGGCTTGTGGGCCGCGACCAGCGCATCCAAATTGGCCTTGCTCGCCGCGATCGCCGCCTCGATGCGCGCCGCACCGCCTTCCGAGCCGGCGCAGATCCGCGCAAGCTCCGACTCCATCGCCGAAATCCGGTTGCGCAGCGGGCCGACGATGGACTCGAACTTCTCCGTCACCAGGCGCGTATCGGGAAGCGGCTCCTCCTCGGGCGGCTCGACTTCCGCCGCCTCGGGTTCGGGCTCGGGCGACGGCTCGCCCGCCGCCGTGACCGGTTCCTCGTCTTCGTCCTCGGCGGGCGGCTCAGCGGCAGCCGTATCCTCGTAGCCGGACTTGTCCTCGTCGGACATTTCGGCGAGCAGGCGCTGCTTCTCCTTCTCCAGATTGGCCTTGCGGCCGCGGAACAGGCTGCGCAGCCGCTCGCTGCGGCTGATCTCCACACGGTAGACGGAACGGCCGGCGGCCATGGCCTCCGCCTCCGCCACCTTGTCGGCCGGCAACGCGGTGTCGGCCGGCAGGCCGTTCTGCTTGTTGTATTCCTCGCGCTGGCGGTCGAGTTCGTCGTTCTTGGTCGTCGCCAGCCTGCCGATGTCGAGCCAGTTCGCCGGGTTGGCCTTGGATTCGTAGCCGGCGACGATGTCCCGGACGACCTGCGGCTTCTTGAGGCCCTCGCCGACGACGCCGACGCCGGCGCGGCCCATCGGCTGCAACTTCTTGGGATCAGGCGCGACGCCGCCGGGCTTGCGGGAATCGTCGACGATGCGCTGCATGTCGCCGATCACCTTGTCCTGGTTGGCGATCTCCTTGTCGAGCGCGGCGATGTCGCGATCTATCGCCCTCACCCGGTCGAGCGCGTCACCGGCCTCGGCAAGACCGCCGAGAAGGCCGAGGAACAGCGCAGAGAGAGTACCCGTAATCAATCGCCGGAGATGGGACATGGTGAACTCCCTTCGTCGCGCGGATCAGAAATCGTCGAACTTGCCGCCGTCGCCGGACGCCGCGGCGGTGCCGCCTCCGCCCCGGTTAGGGCCGAGCGCGTTGAATACCTGGAGCTTCGCCAGGCCGTCCTCGTTGATGCCCTTGGCCTTCTGGAAGGCCCGGATGGCCGCCTCGGTGCGCCGGCCGATCCTGCCGTCGGGCTTGCCGGCGTCGAAGCCGGCGTCGTTGAGGCGGCGCTGCAGCTCGGCCACGTCGAAGGGATAGATCTTCAACTGCGCCAGCCGCGTGTTGGCGAAATCGTTGTCGAGGGCGGCCGCCTTCCTGTAGCGGCTTACCGCGCCGTCGAAATCCTTGGCGACGCCGCCGATGCCGTTCTCGAGGCAATAGCCATAGGCGCCGATGCCGCCGGCCTGGCTCTGCTCGTCGGCGCCCTTGAACAACCGGCAGGCCTCGCGCTCGTTCTTCTGCCCGCCCTCGCCATTGAGATGCATGATGCCGAGTTCGGTCATCGAGAAGGCGTCCTTCTGGTCGACGGCGAGGCGCAGATAGTGCCGGGCCTTGTCGTAATCCTTGGCGACGCCCTGGCCGTGGCGGAGCATGTAGCCGATGGTGCGCTGGGAGGGCGCCCATCCCCGCTCGGCCGCCTGCCGCAGCCACAGGAACGCCTCCAGATAGTCCTGCTTGACGCCCTTGCCGTCGTAATATTGCTCGCCGAGGAAGGCCATGCCGCGCAACCGCCCGGCCTCCGCCGCCTGGCGGTTCCAGCGCGCCGCCTTCTCGTAGTCCTGCAGGCCGCCGAGGCCGCGCATATAGATGAGGCCGAGCGCCTCGGGCGCGAGCGCGTATCCGGTTTCAGCGGCGCGCTCCAGCATAGCGACCCCGTCCGCCGGGGTGCCGATGCCGGGAACCGATCCCTGGATCATGATCTGGCCGAGCCCGACCATCGCCGGGACGTAGCCGGCGTCCGCCGCCTTGCGGAACGGCCCGGCCGCCTGCTCGTGCCGATTGAGCTTGAATTCCGCCCGGCCGAGCTGGAACTGGAAACGCGCCTCGTCGGGATAGAGCCGCGCCGCCTCCCGGCAGGCGCCGACCGCGGCGGTCGCGTCCATCTTCTCGAACTGCACGCCCTCGCCGACCTTGTCCTCGTCGTCCGGATTGGCGGCGAGATCGTCGCATTCGTGGCGCGGCGCGGGCTTCGGCTCGGCATCGGCCGCGGCCTGCTGCGACGCGGCCGCCTCAGCGGCCTCACGCTCGGCCTTGGCGGCGTCCTCGATCTTGCGGATCAGCGCGCGCGCCTCCTCGGCGTGGTCGCCGTCGGGATAGAGGTCGAGATAGATCTGGATATCGGCGGCTTCGCTCGCCTGGCGCGCCGCGTTCCACAGCGCCTCCTCGGCGGCGTCGCCGGCCTGCGCGGAGGCCGAATGAAGCCATGCCGCCAGAAGCAGCAGGACAATCTTGAACGGCAGTGCCAGCCTTGCAGGCGGCTTCATCATCCCCCCGTAGCGATCCGGCCGGCCGCATTCGGCCGCCGACGCTTACGTAAGGGTATGAATACGATGGCCGGATGACAAGTCACCCGGCGGAAGGATCAGAAAATCGCGAAGACCAGCGTCAGCAGGCAGACACTGCAAAGATACTCGAACCGACGCATGCAACACCCGCCCGCTGACGCAACGCACTCGACTGACGATACCGGGACGGATTCTGCCCCCGCCGGGTTAAGAAGCCTTGAAGCCGCCGCCCGAAACCAAATGTGATTTGACTGCGCGGCCTCCCCGCGCGAGGCTCGACGTCATCAAATGAAAGGAGGTTTAGGAAAATGAATCCTCCGAAGAGGCGCTGGCCGTTGCGGCCCTGACCCACGTCAACCGGCACCCGCGACGGCCCATCCCAGACATCGCTATGACTTGCGCGGTTCGTCGCGTTCTGTGGCGCGCTCGAACCGGTATATCGGTGATAAACCGCATGGGGCGCATGAGGCCCGCCGATCCCTGATGAGGACCGGGCCATACACATCCTGACGGACGCCCCGGACGACAAGGCCCCGGCTGCCCGCAAGCGCCGGGGCCGCTCTCGTCTTGTCGCCTCGCCAATGCCATTATTCCCTTATGATTCGCGCTGATTCAGGCGCGTCTCCATCCGAAATGCGCATTCCGACGACGGGACTTGATCCATGGCCAAGACGCAAAGCCTTTTCGACGAGCAGGCCCCGGCGCCGCGCGCGCCGCGTCGGCCCGCGAGCGCCGTCGGCGAGGACGCCTACACCGCGGCCGACATCGAGGTTCTGGAGGGCCTGGAACCGGTCCGCCGCCGTCCGGGCATGTATATCGGCGGCACCGACGAGAAGGCGCTGCACCACCTCTTCGCCGAGGTCATCGACAACTCGATGGACGAGGCGGTCGCCGGCCACGCCACCTTCATCGAGGTCGAGCTCGACGCCGAGGGCTTCCTGACCGTCACCGACAACGGGCGCGGCATCCCGGTCGATCCGCATCCGAAGTTCCGCGACAAGTCGGCGCTCGAGGTCATCATGACCACGCTGCATGCGGGCGGAAAGTTCGACAGCGGCGTCTACGACACCTCGGGCGGCCTGCACGGCGTCGGCGTCTCGGTCGTCAACGCGCTGTCGGAGCATCTCGAGGTCGAGGTGGCGCGCGGCCGCCAGCTTTATCGCCAGAGCTTCGCGCGCGGCCTGCCGCTCGGCGGGCTGGAAACGCTCGGCGAGGTGATGAACCGGCGCGGCACCCGCATCCGCTTCCGCCCGGACCCGGAGATCTTCGGCCGCGCCGCCGCCTTCAAGCCGGCGCGGCTGTTCCGCATGGCCCGCTCCAAGGCCTATCTGTTCGGCGGCGTCGAGATCCGCTGGAAGTGCGATCCGGCCCTGCTCCCCGCCGACGGATCGGTGCCGGCGGCGGAGACGCTGCATTTCCCCGGCGGGCTCAGGGACTTCCTGCTCGCCGACCTCAAGGGCGAGACGCTCGTCGTTCCCGACATCTTTTCCGGCAAGGTCAAGCGCGAGGGCGGGCACGGCTCGCTCGAATGGGCGATCGCCTGGTTCGCCAGCCGCGACGGCTTCGTCAATTCCTACTGCAACACCGTGCCGACGCCCGAGGGCGGCACCCATGAAAGCGGCTTCAGGAGCGCCATCCTGCGGGCGCTCAAGGCCCATGGCGAGCTGGTCGGCAACCGCAAGAGCGGGCTGATCACCGCCGAGGATATCATGGCCTCCAGCGGCGCCATGCTCTCGGTCTTCATCCGTGAGCCGGAATTCCAGGGCCAGACCAAGGACCGCCTCGCCACCACCGAGGCCGCCCGCCTCGTCGAGACCGCGGTGCGCGACGAGATGGACCACTGGCTCGCCGCCAGCCCGCAGCAGGCGGCGAAGCTGCTCGAATGGTTCGTCGAGCGCGCCGAGGAGCGGGTGCGCCGCCGGCAGGAGAAGGATGTCAGCCGCAAATCGGCGGTGCGCAAGCTGCGCCTGCCCGGCAAGCTCGCCGACTGCTCCGACCAGCGCGCGCAGGGAACCGAGATATTCATCGTCGAGGGCGACTCGGCGGGCGGCTCGGCCAAGCAGGCGCGCAACCGGCGCACCCAGGCGGTGCTGCCGCTGCGCGGCAAGATCCTCAACGTCGCCAGCGCCGGGCGCGACAAGGTCGGGCAGAACCAGCAGATCGCCGACCTCGTGCAGGCGCTGGGCTGTGGCACGGGAAAGAATTTCGGCCTCGACGCGCTGCGCTACGAGCGGGTCATCATCATGACCGACGCCGATGTCGACGGCGCCCATATCGCCTCGCTGCTTATCACCTTCTTCTATCGCGAGATGCGCGAGCTGATCCGCGCCGGACACCTCTATCTCGCCGTGCCGCCGCTCTACCGGCTGAGCCAGGGCGGGACGACGCTCTATGCCCGCGACGACCTGCACAAGGACGAATTGCTGGAAAAGGCCTTCAAGTCGCGCGGCAAGGTCGATATCGGCCGCTTCAAGGGCCTCGGCGAGATGATGCCGGCGCAGCTCAAGGAGACGACGATGGATCCGTCGCGGCGCACCCTTCTCCGCGTCGAGATAACCGAGGGCGAGGACGAGGCGACCACGACGTCAGTAGGCAACCTTATGGGCACCAATCCGGAGCTGCGCTTCCGCTTCATCCAGGAGCGGGCCGAATTCGCCGAGGATCTGGATATCTGACGAAAGCCGGCGTCACAGCCTGAGGGCGTGGCGCATGATCTCGTTGACCCGCGCCGGGGCCTCGAGCGTCGACAGGTGCCCGCAACGGTCGATCCGGTAATATTCCGCGCCCGGCACGTTGTCGGCGATCTCCTGGTTGACCTCGGGCGCCGTCAGCCTGTCGCGGCCGCCGACGATCACCGTCGTCGGGCACAGGATCTGCGGCAGCATCTCCAGCGAGGAGACGCGGCTGGCGATCGCCGTTTCCTGGCGCACGAAGGCGTCGACGCCGGTGTCGCGCGCCATCTTCACCACCGTGTCGCGCAGCCGCACGACGTTGTCCTCGTCGACGAAATAGGGAAGCAACTGCTCGATGACGGGATCGATGCCCTCGGCGCGCGCCAGCTCGATCAGCTCGTGGCGGCGCGCCGTCTGTGCCTCCGTCTCGCCGCGCGCGCTGGTGTCGAGGAGGATCAGCGCCTCGACCCGGTCGGGCGCCTGCCGCAATATCTCGAAGGACAGGTAGCCGCCCATGGAGAGGCCGGCGAGCGCGAAGGTCGACGGCGCCTCCTCGAGGATGCCGCTGGCGATGGCGGGAATGGAATCGGCGCGCCGGTGATCGGCGACAACGCATCGTATCTCCTCGCCGAAATCCGCGATCTGCGGCGCGAAGAGATCGGCGGTGCAAAGCAGTCCGGGGACAAGCAGCAGATTTCTGTGCGCCGCCATGCGATCTTCTCTCCCGCGCTTTTCCGGCCCGCCCGGGCAGCGCCCGTTCCGGCGGCAAGTCTGCCCGATATGGGCCCTGCGTCAACTCTACGCGGAATGTTCAATTGACAAGCGCGCTCAAGGCAATAGGGTGCGCGGCATCGTTGCGGCGGGTTCCCGGCGCCGCAATGCCGCGCGCGTCGCCATGAGGGCCCTGTCGTGCGCCGACGGGCTAGATAGGTTTAGATGAACTTTCAGGATCTCGGATTGAGCGCGAAGGTGCTCGACGCGGTAGCACAAGTTGGCTACAGCGCGCCGACGCCCATCCAGGCGCAGGCCATTCCCCACGTACTCGCCGGCAAGGACGTGCTGGGCATCGCCCAGACCGGCACCGGCAAGACCGCCTCCTTCGTGCTGCCGATGCTGACGCGGCTGGAACGCGGCCGTGCCCGGGCGCGCATGCCGCGCACGCTCATCGTCGAGCCGACGCGCGAACTCGCCGCGCAGGTCGAGGAGAATTTCGAGCGCTACGGCAAGAACCACCGACTAACCGTCGCCCTGCTCATCGGCGGCGTGTCCTTCGATCAGCAGGAAAAGAAGCTCGATCGCGGCGCCGACGTGCTGATCGCCACGCCAGGCCGCCTGCTCGATCACTTCGATCGCGGCAAGCTGCTGATGACCGGCGTCGAGATCCTCGTCATCGACGAGGCCGACCGCATGCTCGACATGGGCTTCATCCCGGACATCGAGCGCATCTGCAAGCTGGTGCCGGCGCGCCGCCAGACCCTGTTTTTCTCGGCGACCATGCCGCCGGAGATCAAGCGGCTGACCGAGCAGTTCCTGCGCGATCCCGTCAGCGTCAAGACCGCCACCACCAGCATGACCGCCGACACGGTCCAGCAGACGCTCGTCCACGCCCCATCGGTGCCCAAGGACAAGCGCGCCGTGCTGCGCCGCGAGATCAACGCCGCCAAGGGGCTGACCAACGCGATCATCTTCTGCAACCGCAAGCGCGACGTCGCCGTGCTGGAGCGCTCGCTGCGCCGCCACGGCTTCAATGCCGGCGCGCTGCATGGCGACATGAACCAGCACGAGCGCATGGCCACCCTCGCCAGCTTCCGCAAGAACGAGCTGACGCTGCTGGTCGCCAGCGACGTCGCCGCGCGCGGCCTCGACATTCCCGATGTCAGCCACGTCTTCAACATGGATGTGCCGACGCATGCGGAGGACTACGTCCACCGCATCGGCCGGACCGGCCGCGCCGGGCGTTCCGGCGAGGCGATCACCCTCGCGACGCGGGCGGAATCGAAATACGTCAAGGCGATCGAGGAGCTGATCGGCAAGTCCATTCCGGCCGCCGAAGGCGCGGCGAAGGGCAAGTCCGAAGCCAAGCCGGAAGCGAAGAGCAAATCAGAAGCCAAGGGCAAGCCGGAGGCGGCCCCGGTCGCGGACGAGGAAGACGAGGCCAGGGACGAGGCCAGAAGCCGTAGCGGCGGCCGCGGACGCGGGCGCAAGAAGACCGCTCCCCGCGAGCGCCGGGAGGAGCCCTCCTCCGGCAACCAGAAGTCGCAGCGCGAGAAACCGTCGAGGCGCGACGAAGGCGGACGCGGCGAGGCCGTGGTCGGCTTCGGCGACGACACACCGGACTTTCTGAGGCGTCCCGTACGGCTCGCCGAGGGTCGCTGACCGGCCATCGCCTGTCGCCCCCCGGCCATCGCATCAGCCGAATTTACGTGACTTTAACGCGAGGCCCCCTATCGTTTCCGCAGGGGGACGTGCGGTAGGCTTGCAGCGATTCGGCCTTCCTGGGGGTACGATGAAAACCGACGAGTTCGAACGAACGATCGCGCATGGCGAAATCGCGATCAAATACCTGAAGGCGAATATTACACCCGCCTATCCACGCAATTACGAGCTTTGGTACACCTATTCGACGGGTGTAAATCGCGACCTCAACCGCGCGATAAACGAAGCTTTGCGCGCCGGCGGCAAGCTTACCCCCGCCCAGACGGACAAGATCTACGAGGATTTCATTTCCTCGGGCATGCTCAGCGAGCGCATCGGCCAGGTCAGCGGCCGGCTGACCGACCAGGTCGTCGAGATCATCGAGGCGCTGGAGAAGTCGGGCGGCTCGGTCGGGCAGTTCGGCAAGGAGCTGCGGCAGGCGACCAACGGCCTCGGCAGCGCCAAGTCCGGCGAGGAAGTCCGCACGATCGTCGAGACGATCGTCAAGGCGACCCAGAAGATGGAGGGCCAGAACTCCGACCTCGAGCGCCAGCTCCGCGACTCGCAGGCGCAGATCGAGGAGCTTCACTCGAGCCTGGAGTCGATCCGCTTCGAATCCCTGACCGACCAGCTCACCGGGCTGGCCAACCGCAAGCGCTTCGACGAGAGCCTGCGCAAGGCGATCAACGAGGCCGAGGAGACGGGCAATCCGCTCTGCCTCGCGATGGCCGACGTCGACCATTTCAAGAAGTTCAACGACACCTTCGGCCACCAGACCGGCGACCAGGTGTTGCGTCTCGTCGCCGCGACGATGAAGAGCAACGTCAAGGGCCGCGACACGGCGGCCCGCTACGGCGGCGAGGAATTCGGCCTGATCATGCCGGCGACCTCACTGGAGGCCGGGCGCACCGTCTGCGACCAGATCCGCCAGGTCGTGCGCGCCAAGGAGCTGGTGAAGCGCTCGACGGGCGAGAGCCTCGGGCGCATCACGATCTCCTTCGGCATCGCCCTCTTCCGCTCGGGCGAGCCCGTGGAATCGCTGATCGAGCGCGCCGACGAGGCGCTCTACGCGGGCAAGCGGGCCGGCCGCGACCGCGTGCTGACGGAGCTGGAATGTTCGAAGGAAGCCGTCGCCTGAGGCGACGCGGTTGCCGTCGACAGGAGCCGCCCGGGAGGCGGCTTTTTCATTGAAGCTGGAGTGGTTCAGGGGCGCTCGGCCGGCCGCAGTTCGACGGATTCGCCGCAGCCGCAGGCCGAGACCTGGTTCGGATTGTTGAAGACGAAACCCGCCGACAGCTTGTCGACCTTGTAGTCCATCTCGGTACCGAGCAGGAAAAGCATCGCCGAGGGGTCGACGAAGACCCGCGCGCCGCCGGTCTCCACCACGTCGTCGCCCGGCTCGGGGCGTGACGCCAGGTTCATCGTGTAGCTCATTCCCGCGCAGCCGCCCTTCTTGATGCCGAGGCGCAGGCCCGCCTCCTTCTCGCCGCTTGCGGCGACGAGTTGGCGCACGCGCTCGGCGGCGGCGTCGGTCATCCTGATGGCGGCCGGAAAGGCCCTGGGCATGTTCATCGTTTCGGCTTCGTCGGTTTCGCGAGGTGGATCCACCCAATAGGTGGCCCCATCCTACCACATATTCAACATGCCGCGCGCTTCCTCGGACATGCGGCTCATGTCCCAGGGCGGATCGAAAACCATGTTCACGGTCACCTTGCCGACGCCGGGGACGCCGGAAATGGCGTTTTCGACCCAGATCGGCATCTCGCCGGCGACCGGACAGCCGGGCGCCGTCAGCGTCATGTCGACCTTGACGGAGCGGTCGTCCTCGAGCTCGACGCGGTAGATCAGCCCGAGCTCGTAGATGTCGGCGGGGATTTCCGGGTCGTAGACGGTCTTCAGCGCCGCGATGATGTCGTCGGTCAGCCGCGCCACCTCTTCTGGCGGCAGCTTCTCGACCTCGCCCGGCGCCTCGGAGACGCCCTCTTCCGCAATCCTGTCCTCGTTCGCCTTGCTATCCATGCCAGATTCCTTTCAGGCGAAGAATTCCCTCGCCTTGTCGACCGCCTCGACCAGCCGGTCGACCTCTTCCCTCGTGTTGTACATGGCGAAGGAGGCCCGGCATGTCGAGGTGACGCCGAAGCGCTCCAGCAGCGGCATCGCGCAGTGGGTACCCGCCCGCACCGCGACGCCCGAGCGGTCGAGCACGGTCGCGACGTCGTGCGCATGGGCGCCGCCGAGCGAGAAGGAGACGATGGCGCCCTTGCCGCGCGCCTGCCCGATGATGCGCACCGAATTGATGCGCTGGAGCTGTTCCTGGGCGTAGGCGCCGATCTCGGCCTCGTGGGCGGCGATGCGCCCGCGGCCAACCTGCTCCATGTAGTCCAGCGAGGCGGCGAGCCCGATCGCCTGCACGATGGGCGGCGTCCCCGCCTCGAAGCGATGCGGGGTCACGCCGTAGGTCACCATCTCGGTGGTGACCTCGCGGATCATCTCGCCGCCGCCGTTGAAGGGCGGCATGGCGTTGAGCAGCGCCTCGCGGCCCCACAGCACGCCGATGCCAGTCGGCCCGTAGGTCTTGTGGCCGGTGAAACAGTAGAAGTCGCAGCCGAGCGCCTGCACGTCGACGGGCAGATGCACCGCGCCCTGGCTGCCGTCGACGAACAGGGTAATCCCCCGCTCGCGGCAGATCTTCGCGATCTCGGCGATCGGCGTCACCGTGCCGAGCACGTTCGACATATGCGTCAGGGCGACGATCCGGGTGCGCGGGCCGAGCAGGCTGACGAATTCGTCGAGCAGGAACTCGCCATTGTCATCGACCGGTGCCCAGCGGATCACCGCGCCCTTGCGCTCGCGCAGGAAGTGCCAGGGCACGATGTTGGAATGGTGCTCCATGATCGAGAGCACGATCTCGTCGCCCTCGCCGATCGACTGCCCGAGCGAGGAGGCCACGAGGTTGATCGCCTCGGTCGCCGAGCGGGCGAAGACGATCTCGTCCTCCTTCGGCGCGTTGAGGAAGCGGGCGACGGTGCGCCGCGCGTTCTCATAGGCCTCGGTGGCGGCGTTGGAGAGGAAATGCAGCCCGCGATGGACGTTGGCGTATTCCTCGGTATAGGCCCGGTTGACGGCGTCGAGCATCGCCTTCGGCTTCTGCGCCGAGGCCGCGTTGTCGAGATAGGTCAGCGGCTTGCCGTAGACCTCGCGGGAGAGGATGGGGAACTCCCGCCGTATCGCGTCGATGTCGTAGCCGTTGGCGGTCACGGGATCAGGCTTCCGTATGCCGCTTGAGCCAGGCTTCGGCGACGGCGCCGAACTCGCCGGCGAGATCCTCGTCGAACCCGTCGAAGACCTCGTTGACGAAGGCCGCCACCAGCATCGCCTGGGCTTCCTTGCGCGGGATGCCGCGCGCCATCAGGTAGAACAGCAGCGTGTCGTCGATGCGTCCGGTGGTGGAGCCGTGGCCGCACTGGACGTCGTCGGCGTAGATCTCCAGCTCCGGCTTGGAATCGGCCTCCGCGCGGTCGGAGAGCATCAGCGCCTGCGCCATCATCTTGCCGTCGGTCTTCTGGGCGTCGGGACGGACCAGGATCTTGCCCTGGAAGACGCTGCGCGCCTCGTCGTCGAGCACCGACTTGAAGAGTTCGCGGCTGGTGCAGGCAGGCACCGCGTGATCGACGAACATGGTGGTGTCGATATGCCGCTTGCCGCCGCCGAGATGCAGGCCGCGCAGATTGGCGTCGGTGCCCTCGCCGACCAGCCGCACGCCGAGATCGGTGCGGATGATGTCGCCGCTGGAGACGACAATCAGCAGGTTGAGCTTCACGTCGGCGCCGACCGTCACGGCCAGCCCGCCGGAATGAACGCCGCCGGCGCCCGCATCGACGTGGCGGACGAAGGTGACCTCGGCGCCCTCGGCGATGTCGAGATGGGCGACATGGCCGCAGAAGGCGCCCTCGCCCGCCGCCGACACCGTCTCCACCAGCGTGACCCTGGCTCCCTTGCCGACCGTGTAGAGCGCCGCGCTGTCACCACGCTTGCCCCCGGGGCTTGCGAAATGCGAGCGCACCGGCGCTTCGGGCGAGGCCTCATCCGCGACGTCGACGGCGACGCCGCCGGACAGGAAGGCCTCGTTGAGATCGAGCATCGGGCTTTCGAAACCGGTGAAGCGCTCGGCGATGCGCCCGGCGAGCGCCGCGTCATCGAGCGCCCCGGCGAGCGGCGTGACCGCGACGCCATCGGCGGAAGCGGGAATTTCGACGCTGACCGCCGCGGCGTCGGGCATCTCCCGGAGCCGGCTGCGCAGATCGGTGTATTTCCACTCCTCGATCCGCCGGTGCGGAAGCCCCTGCGCGGCGAAGCGGGCGAAAGCCGTCTCGCGCTGCCGCGCGAAGCCGCCTCCCGGCAGCGCCGCCGCAATGCGCGCGAACTCGTCGACGAGCTTGCGCTCGGCCGGCGTCTCGACGCGTGTGACCTGTATGTTCATGACTGTTCCGTTCCGTATTCTCGATCAGGCGGCGTCGACGAATTCCGCGTAGCCGGCGCGCTCGAGCTCGTGCGCCAGCTCCGGACCGCCGGTCTTGACGATGCGGCCCTTCGACAGGACGTGCACGACGTCGGGCACGATGTAGTCGAGCAGCCGCTGGTAGTGGGTGATGACGACGAAGGAGCGATCCTTCGCGCGCAGCGCGTTGACGCCGTCGGCGACGATCTTCAGGGCGTCGATGTCGAGGCCGGAGTCGGTCTCGTCGAGGACGCAGAGCTTCGGCTCCAGCAACGCCATCTGGAGGATCTCGTTGCGCTTCTTCTCGCCGCCCGAGAAGCCGACATTGAGCGGCCGCTTGAGCATGTCCATGTCGATCTTCAGCTTCGCAGCCGTCTCGCGCACCGCGCGCATGAATTCCGGCATCGAAAGCTCGTCCTCGCCGCGTGCCGCGCGCTGCGCGTTCATCGCCGATTTGAGGAAGGTCATGGTGGCGACGCCGGGGATCTCGATCGGATACTGGAAGGCGAGGAAGACGCCGGCGGCGGCGCGCTCGTCGGGCCCCAGCTCCAGCAGGTCGGTCCCGTTGAACAGGATCTCGCCCTCGGTGACCTCGTAGTCCTCATTGCCGGCAAGCACATAGGACAGGGTCGACTTGCCGGAGCCGTTCGGCCCCATGATCGCCGCGACCTGGCCGTCCTCGACGGTCAGGTCGACGCCGTTGAGGATCATCTTGTCCTCTTCGGCGATCTTCACGTGCAGGTTCTTGATCTCGAGCATTCTGTTGTCCCTTCGAACTCGTTCTCGTCTTGCCCGGACGCGGCGCGAAGCCGGCGTCCGGAAAAATCAGGATTCGCCCTCGAAATAATCGAGGGTGTTGCCGGCGCGGCCGACATAGCGGATGCCGCCGGCCTTCGGGTTCGACCAGTCGAAACGGCTCATCACCGCGAACTTCCCGGAATCGGGATATTCGACCACCTCGGTCTCGGTACGGGTCGAGATGCCGAGATATTTGAGCGTCGTCTTGCCGGTGTTGACGATCTGGTGCGCGCGCTCCGGGCCGCCGGTCGGGGCGGCGCAGACATCGCCCGCCCTGACCGGATAGCTCTCGCCGCCGAAGCGGTAGGTGCCCTCGCCCTCCAGGATCAGGAACATCTCGCTGATCTGGTGATGGACGTGGAAGGGGAACGCCTTCTCGCCCGGCTCGACGACATGCAGCATGCAGCCGATCCCGTCGAGCCCGATCATCGGGCCGAAGGAGGCGATCTTCGCCTTGAACGCCTTGCCGTTGCCGCCGTTGCGAAGCGGCACGTCGGCGATGTTGATGACCGGCTTCTTCGCCTGCTCGCCCATCGCGCCGCCTCCTACAGAAGTCTCGGCAGGATCAGCACCACCAGCCCGGCGATGACGCCAGCGACGGTGGCGGTGCGGATGCGCCCGGTGCGGGTCGCGACCGGCAGGCCCGCCGGTCCCCAGACGGCGAACAGGCCGCCGCCGACGCAGAGGCCGCAGACGATGGCGAAGAGTAGCGCGTGATGCATCCTGCCGGTTCCCTTCGATCGGGCCGCTCAATCGCGGCGCTAGCCGACGCTGCCCTCGAGGCTGATGCCGATCAGCTTCTGGGTCTCGACCATGAACTCCATCGGCAGCTGCTGGATGACGTCGCGCACGAAGCCGTTGACGATCAGCGCCACCGCCTCCTCCTCGGAGAGGCCGCGCTGCATGCAGTAGAACATCTGGTCATCGGAGATCTTCGAGGTCGTCGCCTCGTGCTCGAAGGTCGCGGTCGCGTTCTTCGACTCGATGTAGGGCACGGTGTGGGCGCCGCACTTGTCACCGATCAGCAGGCTGTCGCACTGCGTGAAGTTGCGCGCGTTCGAGGCCTTGGCATGCGCCGAGACGAGCCCGCGATAGGTGTTCTGCGAGACGCCGGCGGCGATGCCCTTGGAGATGATGCGGCTTGAGGTGTTCTTGCCCAGATGCACCATCTTGGTGCCGCTGTCGATCTGCTGGTGGCCGTTGGAGATGGCGATCGAGTAGAACTCGCCGCGGCTGTTGTCGCCGCGCAGGATGCAGCTCGGATACTTCCAGGTGATCGCCGACCCGGTCTCGACCTGGGTCCAGGAGATCTTTGAATTGCGGCCGCGGCAGTCGCCCCGCTTGGTAACGAAATTATAGATGCCGCCCCGGCCTTCCTTGTCGCCGGGATACCAGTTCTGCACCGTCGAATACTTGATCTCGGCGTCGTCGTGCGCGATCAGCTCGACCACCGCGGCGTGGAGCTGGTTCTCGTCGCGCGTCGGCGCGGTGCAGCCCTCCAGATAGGAGACATAGGCCCCCTCCTCGGCGATGATCAGGGTGCGTTCGAACTGGCCGGTGTTCTTCTCGTTGATGCGGAAATAGGTCGACAGCTCCATCGGGCAGCGCACGCCCTTGGGCACGCAGACGAAGGAGCCGTCGGAGAACACGGCGGAATTCAGCGTGGCGTAGAAATTGTCGCTCGGGGGAACCACCGAGCCGAGATATTTGCGCACCAGCTCGGGGTGCTCGCGCAGCGCCTCGGAGATCGAGCAGAAGATGACGCCGTGCTTGGCCAGCTCCTCCTTGAAGGTGGTGATGACCGAGACGGAATCGAACACCGCGTCGACGGCCACCCGCGACCCCTCGACGCCGGCCAGGATCTCCTGCTCCTTGAGCGGGATGCCGAGCTTCTCGTAGGTCGCCAGCAGCTCGGGATCGACCTCGTCGAGGCTCTTCGGCCCCGGGGTCGATTTAGGCGCGGCGTAGTAATAGAGGTCCTGGAAGTCAATCTTCGGATACTCGACCTTTGCCCAGCCCGGCTCCTGCATGGTGAGCCAGCGGCGATAGGCGTCGAGCCGCCATTCCAGCATCCATTCCGGCTCGTTCTTGCGCCCCGAGATGTAGCGGACCACATCCTCGTCGAGACCCTTGGGAGCCTTCTCCGACTCGATCTCGGTGAAGAAGCCGTACTTGTATTTGTCGACGTCGATCTCCCGGACCTGAT
>JBFWXZ010000061.1:0-15552 GCA_050186955.1 Flavobacteriaceae bacterium | reverse complement strand
GGCGGTCGCCGCGGGCTCCGACGGCCGATCGCTTCCCGTTCGCAGCCCCATCCGTGATCACCGGGCTCGACCCGGTGATCCATTCCGTTGTCGGGGCGGCAGACGCGACGGTAACGATGGTTCGCGATGTTGTTGGCATGGATTGCCGGATCAAGTCCGGCAATGACCGCTTGTTGAGCGGCTCCAGTCCAAATCGTCATTCCGGCGAAAGCTAAGAATCCAGTTACTGCGGCGCCACGTTCCGAGCGGCGGCAATGAGCGACTGTGTCCGCCCCGTCCGTCATCACCGGGCTCGACCCGGTGATCCATTCCGATGTCCTTGCGTCAGAAGCGGTGGGGGCGTTCTGGATCGACGCCGGCGGAATGGATTGCCGGATCAAGTCCGGCAATGACGGCTTGTTGCGCGGCTTCAATCCAAATCGCGGCACCGGCAACCCCACCTTCATCCCCGGTTTCAATCCGGCGGCGATTGGCTCTACTGTCGAGGGAAAGAAAGGAAACGCCGTGGCCCGTTCGATCGGCGCCTTCGACTACATCATCGCCGGGGCGGGCTCGGCCGGCTGCGTGCTGGCGAACCGGCTGTCGGAGGACCCGCGCAACAAGGTGCTGCTGCTGGAAGCCGGCGGCAGCGACAACTACCACTGGATCCACATCCCGGTCGGCTATCTCTACTGCATCGGCAACCCGCGCACCGACTGGGGCTTCCGCACCGCGCCCGAGAAGGGCCTGAACGGGCGCTCGCTGCTCTATCCGCGCGGCAAGGTGCTGGGCGGCTGCTCGTCGATCAACGGCATGATCTACATGCGCGGCCAGGCGCGCGACTATGATGGCTGGCGGCAGATGGGCAACGAGGGCTGGGGCTGGGACGACGTGCTGCCCTTCTTCAAGCGCTCCGAGGACTATTACGCCGGCGGCGACGCGATGCACGGCGCCGGCGGCGAATGGCGCGTCGAGGAGCAGCGGCTCAGATGGGACGTGCTCGACGCCTTCCGCGACGCCTGCGTCGAGGCCGGCATCCCGCGCACCGAGGACTTCAACCGCGGCGACAATCACGGCGTCTCCTATTTCCGGGTGAACCAGAAGGGCGGCTGGCGCTGGAACACCGCCAAGGCCTTCCTGCGGCCGGCGGCGCGGCGGCCCAATCTGCGCGTCGAGACCGGGGCGCATATCGAGCGGCTGGTGCTGGACGGCAATCGCGTGGCGGCGGTGTCGTTCCGCCAGCGCGGCCACCTGCTGCGCGCAGACGCCGGCGGCGAGGTCGTGCTGACGGCCGGCGCCATCGGTACGCCGCAGATCCTCCAGCTCTCCGGCATCGGCGCGCCGGGCCTGCTCAAGGGACACGGCATCGGCGTCGTCCACGCGCTGGAGGGGGTCGGCGAGAACCTCCAGGACCATTTGCAGCTTCGCACCATCTTCCGGCTGAAGGACGCGCTGACCCTCAACGAGCTCGCCGGGACGCTTCTCGGCAAGGCGCGAATCGCGCTCGAATACGCGCTCCACCGGCGCGGCCCGATGTCGATGGCGCCGAGCCAGCTCGGGGCCTTCGCGCGCTCCGACCCGTCGGTGGAGACGCCCGACCTCGAATATCACGTGCAGCCGCTCTCCCTCGACAAGTTCGGCGACCCGCTGCACGCCTTCCCGGCGATGACAGCGAGTGTGTGCAATCTCAGGCCGCAGTCGCGCGGGCATGTGCGCATCGCCTCGCCCGATCCGGCGGCGCACCCGGTCATCAGTCCCAACTATCTGGCGAGCGAGGGCGACCGGCAGGTGGCGGCGCGCGCCATAAGGCTGACCCGGCGGATCATGGCGCAGCCGGCGATGGCGAAATACTCGCCCGAGGAATATCTGCCGGGACCGCAATTCGACAGCGACGAGGCGCTCGCCGAGGCCGCCGGCAATATCGGCACGACGATCTTCCACCCCGTCGGCACCGCGCGGATGGGCGACGATCGCGCCGCCGTCGTCGATTCCAGGCTCTGCGTGCACGGCATCGCGGGGCTCAGAATCGCCGACGCCTCGGTGATGCCGACGATCACCTCCGGCAACACCAACTCGCCGGTCATCATGATCGCCGAAAAGGCGGCTTCGATGATGCGCGAGGACCACGCAACCTAAGATTCGCAACCGGTACGTTGATTCCAAAGGCGGAATCCGGCGCGGATACCCGGAAAGCGGCCGGGCATGGTCGGGTTGACGTCGGGGAAATCGGGTCGGGAGGCTTCCCCGCAGGCTGTGAAGTACGCCGCAGGCCGCGCAACTTACGCTTGCGCCACGGGTCGTACCCCCGCAAGATGCCGCCCAAATATCGGAACCGATGCCGGGGGGCACTCATGTACAAGCGGTCATTCACGATCACCACCGCGCTGACCTGCACGCTGTCATGGATGACGCTCGGGCCGGCGCATGCGGACGAGTGGTGGCACGATCCGCGGGTCACCGGCGACCTGGTCTTCTATGGCGGCGTCACCGAGGACGCCTTCCGCGCCTCCCCCGTCGGCAGCGTCAACGTGCAGTTCTCGAACGGGATCGGGGTGCACGCGCAGGGCGCCATCGGCTTCGGCGAGGGCGACGCCTCGACGCATTTCGGCGCCGGCTTCTACTACCGCAACGAGATGGGCGAGATCGGCTTCTTCTATTCGCATACCTCCTTCGGCGACAACGGCTTCCAGCAGCGCCCCTCGATCAGCACCTACGCCTTCGAGGCCGAATACTACCTGCCGGTGGTGACGCTGGGCGGCTCGATCGGCGTGCAGCACGCGCACGACCACTTCCTGCAGGACAATGACGAGCTGTGGGTGAGCCTCGGCGCCAGCTACTATGCGAACGACAATCTGAAGCTCTCGGCGAGCTTCGCGCGCGGGCTGGAGCTGGAGACCTTCAATCTCGGCTTCGAATACGCGCCGCAGTCGATCAACGCGAACGCCTCCGGCGGCTACCTGCTGTCGTTCACCGGCAATGTCTACATCCCGACCGACGGCGATGTCGGCTTCCGGATCGGCCTGCGCGTCGCCGGCGGCGCGGAATGCGCGACGCTGATCATGTGCGACCGGTCGGGCCGCAAGAACTTCTACGGCTCGGCGTCCGGCTCGGAGAGCGTCACGCATTTCAGCAAGTTCAAGTAGCCGTCAGAACAGCCGCAGGAACGGCTCGAAGGGCGTGACGCCGGCCTTGCCGGCGAGCCTCTCCCGCACGACCGTCACATCCGCATCCATGCCGAGCCGCTGGCTCACATGATCGGAAAGCGCGCGCGCCTGATCCGCCGACGGCTCCCCGGGCGCGTCGAGCGCCAGGACGAAGCGCCGCGGCGCCTCCTGCCGCAACTGCCAGAGCGGCGCGCCCGACAGGTCGTGGATCAGCGCCGAGTCGAGATCGGGATGGCGGCCGGCCAGCGCCGGGACGTCGAGCAGGTTGCGGGCGCGCCCGATCAGCCTCTCGAAACGCGGCAGCCGCCGGCCGCAGGGGCAGTGGCGGCCCATGGCGCGGTCGAAATGATCGCCGGCCACCGCGAGGTCGCCGGTGTCGTAGCGGATCATCGGCATCGCCAGATTGTAGAGCGGCGTGACGACGACGCGGCCGGTCTCGCCGCGCCGGCAGGGCCTGCCGGCCTCGTCCAGCAGCTCGACCCGCACCAGCTCGGCTTGGACGTGCCAGGCGCCGGCCGGGCACTGGAAGGCGACCGTCTCGGCCTCGCTCAGATAGTAGACGTCGAGCGGCTCGTGGCCGAGATGTTCGCGCGCCAGCCGCCGGACATCGGCGGTCAGGATCTCGCGCGACGAGACGATCCCGGCGAGCTCCGGCTTGAGCGCCGGATCGGCGCGCACCGCCAATGCCATCTGCTGCAGCAGCGAGGGGCGCGAGCGCAGCCAGACGCGCCCCCTGCCCCGCAGCCATTCGAGCTGATCGCGCACCGGCGCGGAGGATTCAAGCTCGTATTCCTCGCCGCGCTCGCCGGGTATCCAGCGCGGCGCCCAGGCGGTGTCGGCGCGCTCGCGGACGACCTGCGGCCGGCGGATCGTCGCCATCGGCCCGGCGAACGCTATGTCGTGCCAGGTGTAGAAGCGGGTGCCGGCGACCGAGGCCGCAGCGGTGGAGAAGCGCGAGCGCGACACCGTCATCGGCGGATGCGCGGTGCCCGCGGTGAAGAGATGGGCGATGCTGCCGTGGACCGGCGGCATGCGGCGCGCCAGCAGGTCCTGCCGCCTGAGCGCGACATCGTCGCGCGTCAGCAGCGCGATCTCGTCCCAGCGGCCGAGATCGACCGCGCCGTCGCTCCCGACCACCGCGTCGAGGCGGCCGGCATAGAAGGGCGAATGGTCGCGGGCGTTGCGCAGCAGGGCGGCTGTCGGCCCGGCGGTGAAGTCCTCCATCTCGGCGGCGGAGACCGATTCCGTCCCGGCGAGCGTCTGCAGGAATTCCAGCTCCGGCGCGATGCCGCGCGGCCGCGGCGCCGCGTCGGCGGCGGGATCGCGGCGCGGCAGGGTCACCGCCTGCTCGTCATTGCCGAGCGCCAGCGCCTGTTCGCGCAGCTCGCGATAGCGGGGGACGGCGTCAAGATCGGCGAGGGCGGCGAGGATGCCGGCGGCATAGTTCTCCGCATAGGTCTCCGGCCAGTCGTCCCACGGCGCGGTGCCGACGCCGCAGGTGTTCATCTCGATGATGCGGAAGACGCCGCCCGACAGCATGGTGTCGAAGCTCGCATAGCCGGCGCCGTGCCGCAGGAGCTCGCGGCTGACGCGGCGGATGTCGGCGGCGAGATCGGGCGGCGGCTCGAAGGGGAAATGCTTGCGCTCGCGGATCGCGTGCCAGGCCGGCTCGCGCATGTCGCTTGTCGGCAGGATGTAGGCGTTGAGGATCACCCCGGCGAAGGTGTCGATCTTGTAGGTGCCGGGGTCGCCCTCCTGGAAGGCCATGAAGACGTCGCGGGAGGGATCGAAATCCGCCGGGAAAGGTCGGCGCTTCCCCGCGTCGAGCGGCCACAGGAAGACGCCGTTGCGGCGCGCCGACCAGTCGTATTTCAGCACCGCGAGGCCGCCGCCCCATTCCGCCGCCAGCGCGTCCAGGCCGGCATCGCCGGTTGGGCCGCCGAAGGGCGCGACGGGCGCGCCGCAGGTGGCGGCGACATCGAGGCGGGTGCGGCGGTTGAGGGTGCGCTGGCCGAGGATGCGGCAGTCGAGGAGTTCCGGCGCGTCGGGCAGCGGATCGGCGCCGACGATCAGCTCGGCGGCCGCGTAGTCGGCGGACCAGCGATTGTCGACGACGAGGTCGACGCCCTCCTCGGCGAGCCGTTCGCGCATCGCCACGAAGACGACGTGCGGCGCGTCCTCGCGATGGTTGCAGTCGAGAATGACGACCCGTCGCCGTTGCATCGCGCCCCCGCTTCCTTCCCGCCGACACTACCGCCTCGCCGGCCGGAAAACAGAATTGTTTCCCCCAAACCGTGAACCGCTCTAGGATGCCCGCCGTTTGTTGGGCGGGCGTCTGCTTCCGGCGGCGCCGGTGGCGAGTGCCGGGAAGAGCGTGATGGGTTTTCGCTTCAAGCAGGACGACAAGAGCGTCGAGGACGGGTTCCGCCGCATCGCGCTGGAGCAGATCGAGGCGGCGATCGCCGAGGCCTCCGACGCGGGCGCCGATCCGCACGTGACGATCCACGGCGTGCGCAAGCGCTGCAAGGCGCTGCGCGGGCTGTTCCGCATGGCGCGCCCGGGCTTCGCCCAGTACCGCAAGGCCAACGCCGCGGTGCGCGACGCCGCGCGCATCCTCTCCGCGCTGCGCGACGGGGAAGCACAGATCGAGGCCTTCGACGGGCTCGCGGCGGCGATGCCCGACGCCTTCGAGAGCGGCCGCTTCGCGCCGGTGCGGCTCGAGCTGCAGCGCCGCCGCGACGATGCGGAGGCGCGCTTCGACAGCGCCGCGCGGCTCGCCGACTTCGGTGCCGCGATGCGCCGGCTGAAACGCCAGGCGGCCGGCTGGAAGCTGACGGGAACCGGCTGGAGCCTGCTCGGCGAGGGCGCCGGCGCGATCTACCGGCGCGGCCGCAAGGCGATGAACGCGGCGCGCAAGTCGCAGCGCATCGACGACTTCCACGAATGGCGCAAGCAGGTGAAGTATCACTGGCACCATTCGCGGCTGCTGGCGCCGGCATGGCCCGGCCCGCTCAAGGCGCATGTCGCCGCCGCCGACACGCTCGCCGAGGCGCTCGGCGCGCATCGCGACCTCGACATGCTGATCGAGGCGGTGATCGCCGAGCCCGCCGCCTTCGGCGAGCCGGCGACGGCCGCCGCCTTCGCCGCGCTGGCGCGCAAGCGGCAGCAGGCGCTGGACCGCTCGGCCTTCGAGCAGGGCGACAGGCTGTTCGCGGAGAAGCCGGGCGCACTGGCCAGGCGCTGGGGCGCCTACTGGCAGAGCTGGCGTGGCGGCCGGGACGAGAAAAAGCCCGCGCTGGCGGCCTGAGCGGCTGTCATACGCGCGTAATCCAGCCGACATAGACAGGTGCGGATGGCCGGTGAAACCGAACGCAAATTCCTTGTCGCGAGCGATGGCTGGATGCCGGCGGTGGAACGCCGCCTGGCGATCCGCCAGTTCTACCTTTCGCGCAGCGGCAGCGCCTCGGTGCGGGTGCGCATCGTCGGCGGCGAGCGGGCGCTGCTGACCATCAAGAGCGCGCGGGCGGCGACCCGGCGCGCCGAGTTCGAATACGCGATACCGCTCGCCGACGCCGAGGCGCTGGAGGCGCTGAAGACCGGGGCGACGATCGAGAAGATCCGCCACGTCCTTCCCGCCGGCGGCGGACTCGACTGGGAGATCGACGTCTTCTCCGGCGCCCATGAGGGGCTGGTCATCGCCGAGATCGAGCTTCCCGAGGAAGACAGCGCCTTCGAGCGGCCGGCCTGGCTCGGGCGCGAGGTCAGCGGCGACCGCGACTACTACAATTCGACGCTCGCGGCGGCGGGCTGAGGCGGCGTCAGGAATCCCCTACCGCACCGGCTCCAACGGGGCTATCGTGACCGCAGGCAGGGTCCGGGCCCGCTCCGGCGAGCGGGTTCGACCGCGCCGGAAAACGTCTTCCTTTGAACGACTCGCGCCGCGACGAGACCTTTCACGGCAGTGTTGCAATTCCATGCAAATGGGAACGGCCGCATCGAACACGCGGCTCAACGATAGAGGGAAGGTAATCCGACATGTCACAGACCAAGCGTGTGATCGGCCTGGTGGCCGGCCTGCTGGCCGGCACCGCGATTTCGGGCGCGGCAATGGCCGCGTCGATGGACGAGCTGGTGGCCGCGGCGAAGGCGGAAGGGCAACTGACCGTCATCGCCCTGCCGCATGACTGGTGCGGCTATGGCGACGTGATCGCCGGCTTCAAGGCGAAATATCCCGAGATCACCGTCAACGAGCTCAACCCCGACGCCGGCTCGGCCGACGAGCTGGAGGCGGTGCGCGCCAACAAGGACAACAAGGGCCCGCAGGCCCCCGACGTGCTCGATGTCGGCTTCTCCTTCGGCCCGCAGGCCAAGGGCGAGGGCCTGACCATGCCCTACAAGGTCTCGACCTGGGACACGATCCCCGACAACGTCAAGGACGCCGACGGCCACTGGTACGGCGACTATTACGGCGTGCTGTCCTTCGCCGTGAACACCGACATCGTCAAGGACCTACCGGCCGACTGGGCCGATCTGCAGAAGCCGGAATTCGCCAATTCGGTGGCGCTGGCGGGCGATCCGCGCGCCTCCAACCAGGCGATCCTCGGCGTCCAGGCGGCGGGCATGGCGAGCGGCGCGGCGGCTGGCAAGGACGCCGGCGAGGCCGGGCTCAAATTCTTCGCCGAGCTCAACAAGGCGGGCAACTTCGTGCCGGTGATCGGCAAGTCCGGCACGCTGGCGCAGGGCGCCACGCCGGTCGTCATCTGGTGGGACTACAACGCGCTGTCGGGCCGCGACGCGCTGAACGGCAATCCGCCGATCGAGGTCGTGGTGCCGAAGTCGGGCGTCGTCGCCGGCGTCTACGTGCAGGCGATCAGCGCCTATGCGCCGCATCCCAACGCCGCCAAGCTGTGGATGGAATATCTCTATTCCGACGAGGGGCAGCTCGGTTGGCTGAAGGGCTACTGCCACCCGATCCGCTTCAACGACCTCGCCAAGAACGGCAAGGTTCCGAAGGAGATGCTCGACCGGCTGCCGCCGGCGGAGGCCTATGAGAAGGCCGTGTTCCCGACGCTCGAGGAGCAGGACGCCGCCAAGCAGGTCATCACCGGCCAGTGGGACAGCGTGGTCGGCGCCAACGTCCAGTAGGACCGCATGAGGCCGGCGGAGAAACCTCCGCCGGCCGTTTCGCCACAGGGTGCGAGGGGGAAAGATGCAGCAGGCCGCAGCCCAGCCGCGCAAGCTGCCGCTGGCATGGCTCGGCGTCATGCCGTTCCTGCTCTTCGCCCTGCTCTTCCTGATCCTGCCGACGCTGCAGATCGTCACCGGCGCCTTCCTCACCCCGGACGGCGCCTTCACCCTCGAAAACGTCGCCAATCTGTTCCAGCCGTCGATCCTGTCGGCCTACTGGATCTCGATCCGCATCAGCGTCGCCTCGGCCTTCTTCGGCTGCCTCGTCGGCTTCCTACTGGCGGCGACCGTCACCGTCGGCGGCCTGCCGGGCTGGATACGCTCGCCGCTGATGACGTTCTCCGGCGTCGCCTCGAACTTCGCCGGCGTGCCGCTGGCCTTCGCGTTCCTCGCCACCTTCGGGCGGCTCGGCCTCGTCACGCTGGTCCTGCGCGACTGGTTCGGCATCAACATCTACGCCTACGGCTTCAACATCCTGAGCTTCCTCGGGCTGACGCTGACCTACCTGTTCTTCCAGATCCCGCTGATGGTGCTGATCGTCACCCCGGCGCTCGACGGGCTGCGGCGGGAATGGCGCGAGGCCGCCGACATCCTCGGCGCGTCGAGCCTGCAATACTGGCGCATGGTGGCGCTGCCGATCCTGTGGCCGACGCTGCTGGGGACCTTCGCGCTGCTCTTCGCCAACGCCTTCGGGGCGGTCGCCACCGCCTACGCGCTGACCGGCTCGTCGCTCTCCATCGTGCCGATCCTGCTGTTCGCGCAGATCCGCGGCGACGTGCTGCAGGATCCGCATCTGGGCTACGCGCTGGCCTTCGGCATGATCGTCATCACCGGCATCGCCAACGGCATCTACATCTGGCTCAGGACCCGCGCCGAGAGGTGGATCAAATGAAGCGCGGCAATGCGTGGTCGTGGATCATCCTGGTGCTCGGCATCGCCTATTTCGCGATGCCGCTGCTCGGCACCTTCGAGTTCTCGATGAAGATGCGGCGCGGCGTCTACAGCTTCGACGCCTACCGGGTGGTGCTCGCCGACCCGCAGTTCCAGGCGACCTTCGGGTATTCGGTCATCATGGCCGTCTGCACGATCGTCACCGGCGTCGTGCTGGTGGTGCCGACGGCCTACTGGGTGCGGCTCAGGCTGCCCTCGTGGCGGCCGGTGATCGAGTTCATCACCCTGCTGCCGCTGGTGATCCCGGCGATCGTCGTCGTCTTCGGCTATATCCGCCTCTACAACACCTCGTCCTGGCTGCCGCTGACCGGCAGCACGACGGGCACCAACGTGCTGCTGATGTTCGGCTACACGATGCTGGCGCTGCCCTACATGTACCGCGCCGTCGACACCGGCATGCGCGCCATCGACGTGCGCACGCTGACGGAAGCCGCCGAGAGCCTCGGCGCCGGCTGGCTGACCATCATGACCCGCATCATCCTGCCCAACGTCATGGTGGCGGTGCTGTCGGGCGCGTTCCTGACCTTCGCCATCGTGATCGGCGAGTTCACGCTGGCGGCGCTGCTCAACCGGCCGGCCTTCGGCCCCTATCTGCAGCTCATCGGCGCCAACCGCGCCTACGAGCCCGCCGCGCTGGCGGTCATCGCCTTCGCCATCACCTGGGGCTGCATGGCGCTGATCCAGGTGGTCTCGCGCTTCGCGCCGAAACCCGCCAACAGGCCCGAATGAGAGGACCGGACGTGCCCGCAAGCGACGCCTTCCTGTCGATCCGCAACGTGGTCAAGTCCTTCGGGGCGACCACGGTGGTCAAGGATTTCAACCTCGACATCGAGAAGGGCGAGTTCGTCTCCTTCCTCGGACCGTCGGGCTGCGGCAAGACGACCATGCTGCGCATCGTCGCCGGCTTCGAGGAGCCGACCGCCGGCCAGGTCTTCATCGGCGGGCGCGACGTCACGGGGCTGAAGCCCAACCAGCGCAATATCGGCATGGTCTTCCAGGCCTATGCGCTGTTTCCCAACCTGACGGTCGGCCAGAACATCGGCTTCGGGCTCAAGGTCGCGGGGCGGCCGCGCGCGGAGATCGAGGCGCGGGTGAAGGAGATGCTGACGCTGATCCACCTGCCGCAGCTCGCCGACCGCTATCCCTACCAGCTCTCCGGCGGCCAGCAGCAGCGCGTGGCGCTGGCGCGCGCGCTCGCCGTCAAGCCGCAGGTGCTGCTGCTCGACGAGCCGCTGTCGGCGCTCGACGCCAAGATCCGCGTATCGCTGCGCGAGGAGATCAGGAGCCTGCAGAAGTCGCTCGGCATCACCACCATCTTCGTCACCCACGACCAGGAGGAGGCGCTGTCGATGTCCGACCGCATCGTGGTCATGCATGACGGCCACGCCGAGCAGGTCGGCACCCCCTTCGAGGTCTACAACGCGCCGGCGACGCGCTTCGTCGCCTCCTTCGTCGGCACGCTGAACCTGATCGACGCGACGGTCGCCGACGCGGCCAAGGGCGTCGTCGCATTCGGCGGGCAGAAGGCGACGGCGGCGCGCAAGCTTGCCGGCAGGAAGGGCGATCCCTGCACCGTGGCGCTGAGGCCCGAGACCGTCGGCGCGGAGACGGGGAGCGCCGGAAGCCGGCGCGGCAACGCGCTCCAGGGCACCGTCGCCGATGTCAGCTTCCTCGGCTCGATCGTGCGGCTGAAGGTCGATGTCGAGGGCAGCGAGTTCCTCGTCGACCGCTTCAACGACCCGAGCACGCCGCCGCCGGCGAAGGGCGAGAAGGTGCGCCTCGTATTCTCGCCGCGCGACCTGATGGTGATCGACCGGTAGGGCGTCCCACGGCCCGGCAGGCGCGCGAACGAACGGCGGTGCTTTGCCCGCCGTGAAAAGCGATCAGTCTCGGCGGAAGGAAGGGCGTGGTGCCCAGGGGCGGAATCGAACCACCGACACTGCGATTTTCAGTCGCATGCTCTACCAACTGAGCTACCTGGGCGCCGCCGCGATCGCGGACAGGGCGTAAGGCCTGCCGCGGCCCGCTTCGGGCCGGCGGTTTATAGGAGAATTGCCGGGGCCTGACAAGGCGCGCGCGAGGGGCCGCGTTCAGGAATCTTCGCCCGGCGGCAAATCCTCCTCGTCGTCCTCCGGCGCAGCCGGAATCACATAGGCGCCGGTCAGCCAGCGGTTGAGGTCGACATCGGCGCAACGCTTGGAGCAGAAGGGCTTGTAGGCCTCCGCCGGGGGCTTGCCGCAGATCGGGCAGGCAGCGTCCCCGGGCGAAGCTTCGTCCTTGGAAGAAGAATCGGTCATGGCCCCCGATGTGCGCCAGCCCGCCGCGCGCGGCAAGCCCTTCAGGAATATTTCAGCGTGATGCCGCCATCGACGATGAGCTCGACGCCGGTGACGTATTTCGCCTCGTCGCTGGCCAGGAACAGGGCGGCGTTGGCGACGTCGAAGGCGTCGCCCATATGGCCCATCGGCACCTGCGCGTCACGCACCCGCCACATCTCCTCGACGTCGCCGCCGGCATAGCTCTTGGCGAGGCCGGCCGCGTGCTCGACCATCGGCGTCTTCATCAGCCCCGGCAGGACGCAGTTCACCCGAATGCCGCGCCCGGCATATTCGACGGCGGTGGCCCGGGTCAGGTGGTTCATCGCCGCCTTGGTCGCGTAGTAGGTGGCGTAGGGCACGCCGGTGTAGCGGATCGAGGCGATGGAGGAGATGTTGACGATCGAACCGCCGCCGGTCCTCAGCATCTCCGGGATCACGCATTTCATCGCCAGGAAGCAGCTCTTCAGATTGATCGCGAAGACGCGGTCCCACTCCTCCTCGGGAAGCTCCACGACGCCGCCGACCTCGGCGATGCCGACATTGTTGTCGAGGATGTCGATCCTGCCGTAGCGCTCGAGCGCGGCGGCGACGACGGCGTCGAGATCGGCCTTGCTGGTCGCGTCGCAGGCGAGCGCGAAGGCCTCGCCGCCCTCGCCGGCGACGATCCGCGCCGTCTCCTCGGCCGCGGCGGCGTTGATGTCGGCGCAGACGACGCGCGCGCCCTCGCGGGCAAAGGTGACAGCGGTCGCCTTGCCGTTGCCCCAGCCGGGCCCGATCGAGCCGGCGCCGACGACGATGGCGGTCTTTCCCGCAAGCCGGCCGGCCATCACGCGCCCTCCCCGCGGGCGCGCCGGCGGTCGGCGTCGCGCAGCTCGGTCTTGAGTATCTTGCCGTAGTTGTTCTTCGGCAGCTCGGGCACGAAGACGTAGTCCTTGGGCCGCTTGAAGCGGGCGATGTGGTCGAGGCAGAGCCGGTCGAGATCGCCCGCCGGCGCGTCGCCGACGACATAGGCGACGACCACCTCGCCCCACTCGGCGTCGGGGCGGCCGATGACCGAGACCTCCTTCACCCGCGGATCGGTGAGCAGCACCTCCTCGACCTCGCGCGGATAGATATTGGAACCGCCGGAGATGATCATGTCCTTGGAGCGGTCCTTGAGGGTGACGAAGCCGTCCTCGTCCATGGCGCCGACATCGCCGGTGGCGAGCCAGCCGCCGCGGAAGGTGGCGGCCGTGGCCTCAGGGTTCTTCCAGTAGCCGGGCACGACGCTGTCGCCGCGCAGCATGATCTCGCCGGTCTCGCCGGCCGGCAGCGGCGCGTCGCCCTCACCGCCGATCCTCACCTCGCACATGGTGTTGGCGATGCCGGCGGAGCCGATGCGCTGCAGCCAGCGCGGATGGTTGCTGTCGGCGATGATTGCGCTGGAGAGCACGGTGCCGGTCATCGGCGATTCGCCCTGGCCGAAGATCTGCGCGAGGCGCGGGCCGAAGCGGTCGAGGGCGCGGCGCACGTCCTCGACATACATCGGCGCGCCGCCCCAGACGAGGGTGCGGATCGCCGAGGCGTCGAAATCGGCCGGGCACTCGACGAGGCGCTTGATCATGGTCGGGGCGGCGAACATCGAGGCCGGCCGCCACGCCTCGAACAGCGAGAAGATCTCCTCGGGCTCGAAGCCGCCGGATTCGGGGATGACGTTGACCCCGGCGCGGGCGACATGGGGGATCGCGTAGAGGCCGGAGCCGTGGCTCAGCGGCGCGGCGTGCAGGCAGGCGCCGCCGATATCCGTCGGGTCGACATCGACCAGGTAGCCCCAGGCGCAGGCCTGCACGTTGCGGTGGGTGATCATCGCCCCCTTGGGGCGGCCGGTGGTGCCGCTGGTGTAGAAAAGCCAGGCGAGGTCGTCGGGCGCGGCGTCGGCCATCGGCGCCGGATCGGCGGCGAACAGCGCCTCGTATTCGTCCGAGCCGATGGCGATCATGCGGGTGACGCCCTGCGGGTCGCGGGCGGCCAGCGCCTCGAGCTCCTTGGGCGTCGCGAAGACGACGCCGGCCTCGGCGTTCTCGACGATCCACTGCAATTCCGCGCCGTGCAGCTTGGCGTTGGCCGGCACGGCGGCGAGCCCGGCGTGCCAGATGCCGAACAGCACCTCGAGATATTCCGGCACATTCCTGGCGACGATGGCGACGCGGTCGCCCGGGGCGAGGCCGAATTCACCGCGCAGCGAGGCGGCGAGCGAGGCGGCGCGCGAGGCGAGCCGGGCATAGTCGGCGACGACGCGGTCGCCGAGCGCCACCGCCGGCAGGTCGGGGAAGCTGCGTCCGGCGCGGACGAGCCAGCTTGCTGTATTCATGCGGAGAGGATCCGGAACCCGTGTTCGAGATTGATCAGGAGCCCGCATATTGGGACAGTTGCCCCGCGTCTGAAAAGGGCAAGCGCAGGGGGTCGCGATGAAAGATGCGGATATAGGCTTCATGAGCGCGGCGGCGCTCGCCGCCGCCTATTCGAGCAGGGAGATATCGCCGGTCGAGGCGACGCGGGCGATCCTGGAACGCATCGAGGCGCTGAACGACGCGCTCAACGCCTTCTGCCTCGTCGATGCGGACGGGGCGCTTAAGGCGGCGCGCGAAAGCGAGAAGCGCTGGGCGGCGGGCGAGCCGCTTTCGGCCATCGACGGCGTGCCGACCTCGGTGAAGGACCTGATCCTCGCGAAGGGATGGCCGACGGGGCGCGGCTCGCTGGTCGCCGCCAGCGGCCCGGCGGAGGCCGACGCGCCCTCGGTGGCGCGGCTGCGCGAGGCGGGCTGCGTGCTCATCGGCAAGACGACAACGCCGGAGATGGGCTGGAAGGGCGTCACCGACTGCCCGCGCACCGGTATCACCCGCAACCCGTGGGACCCCTCGAAGACGCCGGGCGGGTCGTCGGGCGGCGCGGCGGCGCAGGTCGCGGCGGGGCTCGGCCAGCTCGCCATCGGCACCGACGGCGGCGGCTCGATCCGCATCCCCGCGGGCTTTTCCGGCATCGCCGGCATCAAGCCGGCCTTCGGGCGGGTGCCGGCCTGGCCGATGTCGCCCTTCGGCACCGTCGCCCATGTCGGGCCGATGGCGCGGACCATCGAGGACTGCGCGCTGATGCTCACCGTGATGGCGAAGGGCGATGCCCGCGACTGGTACGCGCTGCCCGACAGCGGCACGGATTTCGCGAAGGAGATCGAGGACGGGGTGAAGGGCATGCGGATCGCCGTGTCGCGCGATCTCGGCGTCGCCGACCTCGATCCGGAGATCGCCGCCCTGTTCGACGCGGCGGTCGAGGTGCTGGCGGGGCTCGGCGCCGATGTCGAGGAGGCCGATCCGGGCATCGGCGACTGCTTCGACATCTTCCAGACCCACTGGACGGCGGGCGCCGCCAAGGTACTCTCGGCCTTCGACGCCGGGCAGCGGGCGCAGATGGACCCCGGCCTCGTCGCCATGGCCGAGGAAGGCGCGCGGCTGTCGCTGATGGACTATCTGAACGCCGCCGCCGAGCGCGCCGAACTGGGAGCGAGGATGCGCGCCTTCCATACCCGGTTCGACGCGCTGGTGACGCCGACGCTGCCGATCCCCGCCTTCGAGGCGGGCGAGCTGTCGCCGCGGGGCTGGCCGGAAAGGAGGGGGCGCAACTGGATCCCGTGGACGCCCTTCTCCTATCCCTTCAACCTGACGCAGCAGCCGGCGGCGAGCGTGCCCTGCGGCTTCACGCGGGCCGGCCTGCCCGGCGGCCTGCACATCGTCGGGCCGATGCACGACGAGGCGACGATGCTGAGGATCGCCCGCGCCTACGAGACGGCGACGGACTGGGGCGACCGCAGGCCGGCGATGGCTGATATCGGCTGAGGCGGCTTCAGGAATTCGACAGCCGCCCGGGGGCGGCGCGCTCGCGGGCCATGCGCATCCAGCCGGCGAAGGGCAGCAGGAAGG
>JBFWXZ010000060.1:0-15864 GCA_050186955.1 Flavobacteriaceae bacterium | reverse complement strand
CCTGCTGGACGGCGTGGTAGCCGGGCTTTTCCGGCAGCAGCCCGTGCGGCAGCCGCCATATCTCCTCGGCATGCGCGCGGTGCTCGGGATTGGTCACCACCATGTCGGCCGGCAGCCGGTGCGCGAAGGTCCCGACCTCGCGCGCGGTGCCGCAGGCGGAGGGCTGGCCGGTCAGCGAGAACGGGCTGTTGCCCGGCTCGGAGATTTTCCCGGTCAGCAGGTGGATGTTGTAGACCATGTGATTGGCCCACACGCCGCGCACGTGCTGGTTGAAGCCCATCGTCCACAGCGACATCACCTTGATATCCGGGTTGGCGTAGAGTTCCGCCAGCTCCTCGAGGAACTCCTTCTCGACGCCGGACAGCTCCGAGACCATGTCGAGCGTGTATTCGGAGACGAAGGCCTTGAACGCCTCGAAGTCGAACGGCTCCATGAGGCCCGGATTGGCCGCCCCCTTGGCCGCCTTCTCGACCGGGTTGTCGGGCCGCAGGCCGTAGCCGATGTCGGTCTGCCCGCGCATGAACACCGTGTGGTCGCGCACGAAGTCCTCGTTGACGCGGCCGGTCTGGATAATGTGGTTGGCGATATAGTTGAGGATCGCCAGGTCGGTGCCCGGCCTGAACACGATCGGGATGTCCGCGAGGTCCATCGAGCGGTGCGTGAACGTCGACAGCACCGCGCAGCGCACATGCGGATGACCGAGCCGGCGGTCGGCCACCCGCGTCCACAGGATCGGGTGCATCTCCGCCATGTTCGAGCCCCACAGGACGAAGGCGTCGGCGTGCTCGAAATCGTCGTAGCAGCCCATCGGCTCGTCCATGCCGAAGGCCCGGATGAAGGCGGTGGCGGCGGAGGCCATGCAGTGGCGCGCATTGGGGTCGAGATTGTTGGAGCGGAAGCCGGCGCGCATCAGCTTGGTCGCCGCGTAGCCCTCGAAGATCGTCCACTGGCCGGAGCCGAACATGCCCACGGCCTCGGGACCCTTCTCGCGCAGCACCGCCTTCAGCTTCCCGGCCATGACGTCGAAGGCCTCGTCCCAGGAGACCGGCTCGAACTCGCCGTCCTTGTCGTAGACGCCGTCCCGCTTGCGCATCAGCGGTGTGGTCAGGCGATCCTCGCCGTACATGATCTTCGACAGGAAGTAGCCCTTGACGCAGTTGAGGCCGCGATTGACCTCGGCCTGCATGTCGCCATGGGTGGCGACGACGTGGCCGTCCTTGACGCCGACCATGACCCCGCAGCCGGTGCCGCAGAACCGGCACGGCGCCTTCGACCACTTGATCTCCAGCGCGTTGACGCCGCCCTGCACGGGTTGCGCCTGGGCCGGAAGCGCGATGCCCGCCGAGGCGGCGGCCAGCGCCGCGGCATGCGCCTTGAGCAGTTCGCGGCGGTTGATGCCTGCCGTCATGGGGTCTTCGCCTCCGTTTCCTCGATATGCTCGAAAACCATGTTGGCGGAGATCACGCCGTCGAGCAGCGAGATGCGCGACAGCGTCTCGCCCAGCATCCCGGACGTGGGGCCTTCCATGGTGATGACGATGCGGCTGCCCTCGGCCGCGTGGACCTCGACGCCCGGCATGCCGGCGAGCACGCGCCGGACCTCGTCGCGGCGCTGCGGCAGCGTCATGACGACGGCGCTCGATATGTGCGCCTCGGCCGAAACGCCGCCCGTGAGAAGCTCCCTGCGGCTGAGCGCCGCCCCGCCCGCCATGGCGCTAACCCGCCGGCGGCCCGGGCGGGCCGTAGACGATCTGCCACATCCACACGAGGAACCCGAATCCGCCGACGACGCCAACGGCGACCACCGGCCAGATTCCGAACGCCAGCGCCAGGAACGCCAGCAGCTCCCGTCGCCGGGTTTTCCCCGGGGGGAGCGAATCGTCTGCCGCAGCCGGGCTACCCTGGGTCATGAACTCCCTCATGGGCCTGGGACGTGTGGACCGCCCTGTCGGGCGTTCGACTAGGCTACGGAAAAAAGTGGTATTTTCAACGCCTGTTTTAGGTCAGGCTCCCTGACCGACTTGCCCTGCAAGCCTCCGGCCCCACAGGATCGGCGCGAAGCGGAGCGCGAACAGGAGGAACCCGGCGCTCCACAGCCCGCCGCCGGCGGCGATCAGCGGCAGGTACCAGTCGGCCGAGAAGGGCGCGGCCACGCGCGCCACCGCGCCCGCAGTGACCAGCGCGTACATGGCGACGACATAGCGGTCGGCGACGATCTCGCGTCCGGTATGGCCGAGGCTGGCGCGGGTCATCACCGCCAGCGTCATGGTGCCGATGGCGCCCGCCGTCAGCGCGTGGATCGCCGACGCCGCGGGAAAGGCGGGCGAGAGCATCGACGCCCCCAGCAGGAAGAGCGCGGCGGCGAGCCAGCCATAGCCGAGATGCAGCACGAGGAGGATCGGCTCCGATACCGCCAACGCCCCCCGCCAGCGCAGCAGGCGCAACGCCAGCAACGTGCCGGCGGCGAGGAGCACCGTCCCCGTCAGGGCCGATCCGGGCAGCGCGATCCAGCCGGCCCCGCCGGCGGCGGTCATCGCCAGCGCCGCCTTGTCGAGATTGCCGAAGGGCGCCGGCAGCACGTCCGAGCGCCGCTTGGCCAGCCAGTTGCGGGTGAAGCTCGGCACGATGCGCCCGCCGATGAGCGAGATCAGCATGGCGGCGACGCCGAGCGCCAGCCGCTGCCCGAGATCGCCGGCGACGAAGCCGAGATTCGCCAGGTGGTCGGTCGCGTTCGCCAGCCCGAACAGGGTGATCATCAGCGCCACGGGAACGTTCCTCCAGTTGCGCCCGGCGAGCACCTCGCGCCAGATCGCGAAGGCGAGGACCGCCGGAAAGGCGAGATCGGCGAGCATCGCCAGCGCCGGATCGGGCGACAGCAGGCAGGCGATCCTGCCGGCGATCCACAGCGAGGCGAGGACCGCCAGCGGCCTGCCGCTGAGCGGCAGCCGCCCGGTCCAGTTCGGCACCGCCGTCAGCACGAAGCCGGCGATCACCGCGCCGAGATAGCCGAAGATCATCTCGTGCGCGTGCCACTGCATGCCGGCGAAGGGCGACGGCAGGCTCGCGTGCCCGAAATAGACGCAGAGCCACACGGGGATCGCCACGCCGGCATGGAGCGCGCCGAGGAAGAAGAACGGCCTGAACCCGTATTGCAGGATCGGCGGCGCCGCCAGCGTCCGGCCGCGCGCGTCGCGCGAGAAATCGCCGGCGCGATGGGCATTGCGCGGGGAAGAACGGTCGTTGCTGGATGACATGGGCGCCTGCTGGTCCGGGTTCCCGGATCGATCGCCGGAATTCACAATGCGGTTCCGGTTCCCGCCTGCCCTGCGAACGGCAGCATGGTGCGTATCTTCGCCGTGAGCCGGGCGATCGCGGAAGCTGACGTATCGTCGCGGACGAGGCGGAAGCCGAGATTGTCCGGCGGCGTCCCGGTGGCGCAGCCGCCGCTCTTGCCGTCGCGGACGAACTCGGACATCACCGCCCGGTGGCGGCCCTCGAGGATGTAGGCGCCGCAGTTCTCCACCCGGCTGACGACGCTCTCGCCGTCGGCGGACAGCGTGACGCGCTGATAGCAGGTGGACGTCCACTCCCAGATATTGCCGGCGAAATCCTCGAGCCCGGCGGAATTCGCCCCGTAATGGCCGAAGGGCATCGCGTTCGGCTCGGGCACGCGCTTCGCCGCGGCTTCCTCGCGATATTTGCGGATCCAGCGCACGGCCGGGTTGTCGGGATCGTCGGGGGCCGACGCGGCGCTCTCGCCGGCGAAGCGCTCGCCTGCCGCCGCCGCCAGCTCCAGCGCGCTCGGCAGCCTCCAGGTCTCGCCGGTCCGCTTCGAATACCAGCGCGCATAGGCCTCGGCGTCGAGCCGGCTGACGCCGGTCACCGGCACGTCGGCGTCGCTCGCCCGCGTCTGCGGCGCGGCGCACGCGCCCTCCGCGACGCAGCGGCCGTAATCGGCGAGGCCGACCTGGTGCTTCATGATGGCGAAGGCGGGAACCTCGACGCGCTGTACCGGCGCCGCGGCCGGCCGGCCGTCGAGGAGAAACTCGCCGGGCAGCGGATAGTCGAAGGCGCTGGAGGCGATCTCGACCACCGGGACGGCCGGGACGGCATCCCGCGTGGCGCCGCCGTTGAGGTCGAAGGCCGCGAGCGGCACCGCGATCATCGCCGCCGCTCCCAGTGTCGTTTCGAGGATGTTGATATGCATGACGAACCCCCGCTGCGGGGGCGGCCCGGGTCGCCCCGGGCCGCGTTCCGCGTCAGTTGATCATGATCGGGCCGGGAGCCTCGACCTGCTTCATCAGGTCGTCGTTCCAGTCGCCGTCGACCAGGAAGTGGGCCGTTGCGCCGAGTTCGACCGCCTCGATGAGGTTGTGGTTCACATAGGCGTAGACGCCGGGCTGGCGGAACGTGTAGAGCGCCGCGCCCGCGGAGCCGCCGCGGATGAACCACGTCTCAAGGTTCCTGGCCGGCGGATTGGCGAACTTGCCCGCCTCCCAGACATAGTCGCCGTGACCGCCGATCATGTGCGGGCGGGTGTCGCGGTTGGCCTGCGAATGGACGATCAGGACGGTCTCGCCGACCTTCGCCTTCATCGCCCGGTCGCCGGTCAGCGCGCCCTTGGCGCCGTTGAACACGACGTGGGTCGGAACCAGGCCGCGCATCACCTCGACCGTGTCAGCGTAGCTCTCCCCGTGCGACTCGTAGCTCTTGAAGTTACCTTCCTCGTCGCGGGGAACGTAGAAGTCGTTCTCGCCGATATAGTAGATCCGGTCGTAGCGGATCGGCTCGCCCTTGTGGTCCTTCAGACCGTCGCGCGGCAGCACCATGATGGTTCCGCTCATGCCCGACACGACGTGCCAGGGGATCATCGCGCCCTCCGGCGCGCAGTGATAGACGAAGGTTCCCGAACGATCCGCCTTGAAGCGCAGCTTCACCTGCTCGCCCGGATTGATCAGGGTGAGCGCACCGCCGCCCAGCGCGCCGGTGGCGGCGTGGAAGTCGATGTTGTGGGGCATCGAGTTGGCTTCGGGGTTGATCAGCGTGAGTTCGACATAGTCTCCCTCGTGCACGACCATCATCGGGCCGGGGATCGATCCGTTGAAGGTCATGCCCTGCAGCACGGTGCCCTCATCGTCGATGACGACCGGCTTTTCCTCGATCTTCATCGTGAATTCGACGACCTTGGGGCCGCTGGTGGCGACCTGCTCGTGCGCGTGGACGAAGGGCGGCGCGACGAGCGTCACCTTCTGGCGCGGCAGGGCCGCGATATCGACCTTCTGCTCGGCCGCCCCTGCGGGCACCGAGGGAGCCGCGGCCAGCATTGCGGCGGCGGCCGCTCCTACCAGTGTCTGGCGACGCGTGAACATTTTCGGATCCTCCTTTTCCAATCCGTCGATCTGTATGGAGGAACCCTATTGAGCCGGCCGCCGCCGTTCTTTGCGCAAGCGCAAAAAAGGCGAACAATTGCCGCTGCACCGCACAATCGATGGAAAGACGCAGGAATCCGGGTGCTTCCCCGCCCTCGGGGCGCGGACGATCCGTCGGGGACGGGCGCCGGCGGGCGCGGCCTACCCGCAGTAGGCGCCGTTCTCGGCGACCAGCCGCCCCGCCTTGTAGACCTGCCGGCGGACCGGACGGGCGACCACGGCTTCCTGCACATGGGCGGCGTCGAGAACGACGAAATCGGCGTTCGCCCCTTCCGCGAGGCCGTAGTTCTCCAGCCGCAGCGCCCGCGCCGCGGCCGCCGTCGCCAGGTCGAAGGCCGCGGCGAGCTCATCGTCGGTGTAGAAGCCCGAGCGGTAGCCGATCATCATCGCCCGCTCGAGCATGTCGCCATCACCGTAGGGCCACCAGGAATCGCGGATGTTGTCGTTGCCGGCGAAGACGTTGACGCCGACTTCGCGCAGCGGCAGCACCGGCGGGAAGCCGTGATTGCCGGGAGCGTTGGTCATGATCGACACCCCGGCGCGGGCGAGGATCTCGCCCGTGTGCCGCATCGCGGATTCGGGAACCCCGCCGAGCGAATAGGCATGGCTGACGCTGACATGCCCCTGCATGCCCAGTGCCGTCGTCCGGCGCGCGATCTCCTCCAGTTGCATCAGGCCGAGCGTGTCGGGGTCGTGCAGATGGATCTCGATGCCGACGCCGTTGCGCTCCGCGATCCCGAAGACCACGTCGAGATGGCCGTCGACGTCGCCGTCGAAGCCGGCCGGATCGAGCCCGCCGATGAGGTCGGCGCCGTTCTTCACCGCCTCCTCCAGCAGCTCCGCCGTGCCCGGCGCGGTGACGATGCCGCTCTGCGGGAAGGCGACGATCTCGATCGACACCGAATCCCGGTAGCTGTCCCGCAGCCCGACGACCGCCTTGAGATTTGAGAGCCCGGCCTGCGGGTCGATGTCGACATGCGAGCGCATATGCAGCGTGCCGAAGGCCACGACGGTCTCGATCAGCGCCGAGCCGCGGACCTTCACCGGTTCGGCGGCGGCGAGGAACGCCTTCTCGAAGGCCACCCGCTCGCGGACGTTGAAGCCGTTGGTGCAGGGCCGGTGCGGCCGCCAGCCGTCGCCGAGAAACGTCTTGTCGAGATGGATGTGACCCTCGACCAGCCCCGGGATGACGAGGGATCCGCCGAGATCGACTGCCGACGAACCGTCCGCCGCGCCGGAAGCCGCACCGATGGATGCGATCCGCCCGCCGCTGACGCGGAAGGACTTCAGCTCGCCGTCGGGGAAAAGTGCGTTGGTGAAGGTCGTGTCCATGCTGCTTCGTGCTCTCCTGAAGTGGTTCCGCTCAGCGGATGAATTCGTTGTGCCGCGCGACCGGCCTGCCGGCCTTGAACACGACCTCTCTGGCGGGCCGCGCGACGACGGCCTGCGGGACATGCGCCGCGTCGACGGCGACGAGGTCGGCCGGGTTGCCGACGGCGATCCCGTAATCGGCAACCGACAGCGCCCTCGCGGGAGCCTCGCTGATCAGCTCGAAGGCCGTCCGCAGCTCCTCGTCGGTATAGAAACCCGACCGGTAGCCGATGATCATCGCCCGCTCCAGCATGTCGCCGTCGCCATAGGGCCACCAGGAATCGCGGATGTCGTCATTGCCGGCGAAGACGTTCACGCCGGCGCCGCGCAGCGCCAGCACCGGCGGGAAGGGATGGTCTCCCGGCGCGTTGGTCATGATCGAGATGCCGGCCTCGGCGAGGCTGTCGGCGGTCGGCGCCACCATGTCCCACGGCAGGTCGCCGAGCGCGTAGGCGTGGCTGACCGCGACCTTGCCCTGCATGCCGAGCGCCCGCGTGCGCCCGGCGATCTCGCGAATCTCGTAGAGGCCGAGCGAGCCGCCGTCGTGCAGATGGATGTCGACGGGCCTGGCGTATTTTTCCGCCAGGCCGAAAATCGCGTCGAGATGGCCGGCGATGTCCCCCTCGTAGCCGGACGGGTCGACGCCGCCGACGACGTCGGCGCCCTGGCGCAGCGATTCCTCCAAAAGCTCGGCCGTCCCCGGCCGGCGGATGACGCCGCGCGGGAACGCCGCGATCTCGATCGAGACATGGTCCCGGTAGCGCTCGCGCAGGGCGCATATGCCCTCGAAATGCGTCAGCCCGAGATCAACGTCGATCTCGACATGGGTGCGAAGCCGCGTCGTGCCGCGGGAGACGGCGCGCTCCAGCAGCGCCTCCGCCCGCTCCGCCAGCGGCGTCGCGGCGGCGACCGCCTCCTTCTGGATGGCGATGCGCTCGGCGACGTCGAAGCCGGCGCGGCACCGCCGGTGCGGCTGCCATCTGTCGCCGAACAGCGTGGTGTCGAGATGGATGTGCCCGTCGACGAAGCCCGGCAGGACGAGAGCCCCGCCGAGGTCCATCCGCTCGGCCGCGTCGCCCAGCGTCTCGCCTTCGCCGGCGATGGCGGCGATGCGCCCCGCCGCGATGCCGAGCCGGGCGCGCCTGTCGCCGTCCAGCACCAGATTCTCAAGAACCAGATCGAACATCCGTCACCGCAACTGACATTGAAAAAAGGTGCCGCCATGCCATGCCATGGCGGCACCAGACGGGAGGAAGTCTTAGCCCTGGACGCCCTCGACGAGCCAGTCGATGCCCTTCAGCGCCTCGTCCGACATCACCGTGCCGGCCGCCACCTTCTCGTTGCCCTTGTTATCCTTGATGGGCCCGGCGAAGGGATGCAGCTTGCCGGCGACGATCGCCGCCTCGGCTTCCTGGAGCTCCTTCACCAGCTCGGGCGGAAGCGCCGGGTTCTGCGTCGTCATCTTGACGAAGCCGTCGGGGCCGATGCCGCGCCAGCGCGCCGACGGCTTCCAGTTGCCCTCGATGACGCCCTTGGCGGATTCGATATAGGCCGGCGACCAGTCGAGCTCGAACGAGGTGAGCTGGGCCTTCTTGACGTATTTGGAGAAGTCGCCCGTGCTGCCGATGGACCACACGCCCTTCTCCTCGCAGGCCAGTCCCTGCACCGGGGTGTTGGGGCTGCCCGAGATGACGTCGGCGCCCTGCGCGACGAGCGCATTGACGGCGTCCTTCTCCTTCGCCGGATCGTCCCACGCATTGACCCAGACGACCTTGCACACGACGTCCGGATTGACGCTCCTGGCGCCGAGCACGAAGCCGCTGAGATTGTAGTTCACCTGCGGCACCGGATAGGCGCCGACCCAGCCCAGGATGTTGCTCTTGGTCATGCGGCCGGCCGAGATGCCGGTCAGATAGGTGCCCTCGTAGGAACGCGCCTCGAAGACGCCGAGATTGCTGGTCGTCTCGATGCCGGCGCAGCACTCGAAATGCGCCTGGCTGATCGCCGGCGACATCTTCCGCAGCGTCGCGTATTGCGAGAACGTCGTGCCGAGGACGAGCTTGTGGCCCTGCACGGCGAGCTGCCGGAAGACGCGCTCGGCGTCCTGCGGCTGGTTGATGTTCTCGATCACCGTCGCCTTGATACGGCCCGGCATCGCGGCCTCCATCGCCTTCCAAGCGCGGTCGTGGAACGAGTTCCAGCCGGTATCGGCGATCGGCCCCTGGATGACGACGCCGACCTTCAGCAAATCGTCGGCGCGGGCGATGCCGACGCCGCCCGAGGCGACGGTCACGCCGGTCAATGCGGCATTCTGGAGAAAGCTGCGTCTGGTCAGATTGAACATGGCTCTTCACCTCCACTGGTTGAGCTGTGCGTTTGCCGAAAGCGGGCGCATTCGATCTTCGCCATCCCTCACCCCTCCAGCTGGAAGGGGCGCCCGAGCGACGCCGGGGCGTTCAGGCGGATGAGTGAGGAATCCCGGGAAATCAGGACGAGCACGACGACCGTCGCGATATAGGGCAGCGCCGACATGAACTCGGAGGGAACCGGCATGCCGGCGCCCTGCGCGAAGAGCTGCGCCGTCGTCACGCCGCCGAACAGATAGGCGCCGAGCAGCGCGCGCTCCGGCTTCCAGGTGGCGAAGACGACCAGCGCGATGGCGATCCAGCCGCGGCCGGCGGTGATGTTCTCCACCCACAGCGAGGTGTAGATGAGCGCCAGGTAGCCGCCGCCGATGCCCGCCATGGCGCCGCCGAAAAGGGTCGCGGCGTAACGCAGGCCGATGACGCTGAAGCCGATCGCATGCGCCGAGGACGGCGCCTCGCCGATGGCCTTGATCACCAGCCCCAGGCGGCTGCGGCTGAAGAACCACACGATCGCCGCGAAGATCGCCCACGACAGATAGACCAGCGGGTGGAACGCCGTCAGCGCCGGCCCGATCAGCGGAATGCCGTGGAAGAAGTCGTAGACGGCCGAATCCGGGCGGACGAAGGCGACGCCGAAATAGCCGCGCCCGAGCTGCGAGCTGAGCCCGGCGCCGACGATCGACCGCGCCAGCCCGGTGGCAACCTGGGTGGTGCGCAGCGAGATCGCGAACACCGCGAAGATCAGCGCCATCGCCATGCCGGCGATCGCCGCCACGAGGATGCCGAGCCAGACGCTGCCGGTGACGGTCGCGGTGATGAAGCCGCTGATCGCCCCGACCAGCATCATCCCCTCGACCCCGAGATTGAGGACGCCGGACTTCTCCGTCACCAGCTCGCCGAGGGCGGCGTAGACCAGCGGCGTTCCCGCGATCACCGTCGCGGTGACGATTGCCAGGATGGTGTCGATCATCGCGTCACCCCTTCGAGGGCGGCCACGCGGCGCACCAGGCGCACGCGGTTGTAGATGAAGAAGTCGGCGCCGAGCAGGAAGAACAGCAGCACGCCCTGGAACAGCCCGGTGGTCGCCGGCGGCAGGTTGAGCTCAAGCTGCGCCGCCTCGCCGCTCAGATAGAGAAGCGACATCAGCAGGCCGGCCAGCGTGATGCCGATCGGGTTCAGCCGGCCGAGGAAGGCGACGATGATCGCCGCGAAGCCGTAGCCGGGCGACGCCGTGGGATAGAGCTGGCCGAGCGGCCCGGCGACCTCGCCGACGCCCGCCAGGCCGCCGGCGAGCCCGCCCGCCAGCATGCCGATCCAGATCGCGCGATTGGCGTTGAAGCCGGCATAGCGCGCCGCCGGGGCCGCGAGGCCCGTCACCTTGAGCTGGAAGCCGATGAAGCTGCGGTTGAGGAATATCCAGCCGACGACGATGGCGACCACCGTGATCAGGATACTGGCGTTAAGCCGCGTGCCCTCGATCAGCACCGGGTAGAGCGCCGCCGCGGTCAGCGGCTCGGACTGCGGGAAGTTGAAACCCTGCGGGTCGCGCCACGGCCCGTAGATCAGGTAGCTCAGCCAGAGCTGCGCCACGTAGGAGAGCATCAGGCTAACGAGGATCTCGTTGGCGTTGAACCGGGTGCGCAGGAACGCCGGTATCGCCGCCCACGCCATGCCGCCGATGGCGGCGGCGACGATCATCGCCGGCAGCAGCAGCGCGCTGTCGCTGTCGGCGAATTGCAGCGCCAGGCCGCCGCTGAAGATGGCGCCGACGGTGAGCTGCCCCTCGGCGCCGATGTTCCAGACATTGGCGCGGAAGCCGACCGACAGGCCGATGCCGATCAGGATGAGCGGCGCCGCCCGCAGGAGCAGCTCGCCGACGCCGTAGAGATCGCGGATCGGGGAGATGGTGAAGGTGTAGAGCGCCGCCCACGGGTCGCGCCCGACGGCGTTGAGCAGAAGCAGTCCGGTGAACGCCGTCAGCAGCAGCGCGATCACCGGCGACATGTACTGCATCGCCTTCCACGGCTCCGCCCTCGGCTCAAGCCTGATTTGCATGGCCCGCCTCCTCGCCCCGCGCCTGCCCGACGCCGCCTTCCTGGGTCCACAGGCCGGTCATCAGCAGCCCGATCTCCTTGACGTCGGTCTCCTTGGCGCGCCGGCACGGCGACAGCCGGCCCTTGGCGATCACCGCGATGCGGTCGCAGATCTCGAACAGCTCATCGAGCTCCTCCGAGATCACCAGGATCGCGGTGCCGCTGTTGCGCAGGTCGATCAGCGTCTGGCGGATGAAGGCGGCCGCGCCGACATCGACGCCCCAGGTCGGTTGCGCGACGACGAGGACCTTCGGCCGCTGCAGGATTTCCCGCCCGACGATGAATTTCTGGAGATTGCCGCCCGACAGGCTGCGCGCCTCCGCCTCGGGACCGCCGCAGCGGACCCGAAAGCCGTCGATGCAGCGCTGGGCGAAACTGCCGGCCTCGGCGAACCTGACGAGGCCCGAGCGCACCATCCCCATGGCATGGGCGGTCAGCAGGGCGTTCTCGGAAAGCTTCAGCTCGGGCACCAGGCCCCGGCCGAGCCGCTCCTCCGGCACGAAGCCGAGGCCGAGCCGGCGACGCTGCAACGGCCCGAGCGCCCCCGCCGGCTTGCCGCAGATGCGCACCGCGTCGCGCTCGCGCAGCGGGTGCTCGCCGCTGAGCGCTGCGAGAAGTTCGGCCTGCCCGTTGCCGGAAATCCCCGCGATGCCGACGACCTCGCCGCCATGCACGTCGAGGCTCACTTCGCTGAGGTCGGTGCCGAAGGGCTCGTCCGACTTCGTGGAAAGCTTCGAAACGCTAAGTAAGGGCTCGTTGCCCACCTTGGCCGGAGGATGCTGGCAGACCGGCAATTCCTCGCCGATCATCATCTCCGCCATGCTCTTCGGCGTCTCCCGGCGCGGATCGCAGACACCGGTGACCTTGCCGCCACGCAGCACCGTCGCGCGCTCGCACAGCGCCTTTATCTCATCGAGCTTGTGGCTGATATAGACGATGCTCACGCCTTCCGACGCCAGCCGGCGCAGCGTGTCGAACAGCTTCTCCACCGCCTGCGGCGTCAGCACAGAGGTCGGCTCGTCCATGATCAGCAGCCGCGGGTTCTGCAGCAGGCTGCGGACGATCTCCACGCGCTGGCGCTCGCCCACCGACATCGAATGGACATGGCGGCGCGGATCAATCGGCAGCCCGTAGCGCTCCGACACCGACTGCACCTGGCGGATGATGCTGGCGATCTGCGGCTTGCCCGGCATGCCGAGGGCGATGTTCTCCGCCGCGGTAAGCGTTTCGAATAGCGAGAAATGCTGGAACACCATGCCGATGCCGAGCTGGCGGGCATGCGCCGGACTGGTGATGGTCTGCGGCACGCCCTCCCAGCGGATCTCGCCGGCATCGGGCCGCACGACGCCGAAGATGATCTTCATCAGCGTGCTCTTGCCGGCGCCGTTCTCGCCGAGCAGCGCATGGATCTCGCCTGCGCGCACCGTCAGGTCGATGCCGTCATTGGCTACGACCGAAGGGTAGGCCTTGCGGATTCCCGACAGTTCCAGAAGCGGCGGCTTCTCCACCGGCTTGATCGGCGCGCCGGCGCTCATCGCGCGTCACCCCGGCCGCGAGAGGAGGCCTCGCGGCGAGCGCGCGGACCGGCCGGAAATACCGGCGCGGCAACGTAATTCGTCGGACGATCTTTCATTCGGACCAGCCTCCCCACTTAGCCGGCACCCCTTTGCCGGCATCATAGACCCAGGCCAAATATCGTCAGTCTCACTTGTAATAATATTTTTACTTATGTCAATACGGCGCAATGATAGTTTGCGCCGATATGCACAGGCTGCGGATGCGCCGGGCGACCATCCGGCGGGGAGGAACGAGATGGCCGACGAGAAGAAGCCGAGAGCCCGCGACCTAGGGCTCCCGGTTCCCGGAACGCCGGGAAGGCACAACGCGATAACCGACGTCGACGGCGTCCTCGTCGGCTTCGAGACCCTGTCCTCGCGGCTCGACCCGTCGCTCGCGACGAACGGCATTCAAGTCCAGACGGGCGTCACCGCGATCCTGCCGCGCGGCCGCGACGCGACCCCGCGCCCGGTCTGGGCCGGCCTTCACGCGCTCAACGGCAATGGCGAGATGACGGGCAGCCACTGGATCCGCGACGGCGGCTATTTCGTCGGCCCCATCCTCATCACCAACACCCACGGGATCGGCGCCGCCCACGAGGCGGCCGTGCGCTGGACGGTCGAGACCTACCGCCGGCAGTGGCGGGAAAGCCACCTCTGGGCGATGCCGGTGGTCGCCGAGACCTATGACGGCGTCCTCAACGACATCAACGGGCTGCACGTGCGCCCCGAGCATGGGCTGCGGGCGCTCGCCGACGCCGGCGACGGCCCGGTGGCGGAAGGCAATGTCGGCGGCGGCGCCGGCATGATCTGCTACGGCTTCAAGGGCGGCACCGGCACCGCGTCGCGCCGCGTCGGGATCGCCGGCGAGGCTTTCACCGTCGGCGCGCTGGTCCAGGCCAATCACGGGATCAGGCCATGGCTCACCGTGCTCGGGCGTCCGGTCGGCCGGATGATGCCGCAGGATGGCCCGCCCGACACGGATACCGAGCGCGGCTCGATCATCGTCGTCATCGCGACCGACCTGCCGATGCTGCCGGGCCAGCTCGAACGGCTCGCCCGCAGGGCGACGATCGGCATCGGCCGCGGCGGCACGCCGGGCGGCAACAGTTCCGGCGACATCTTCCTCGCCTTCAGCACCGCCAACGCCATGGACCTGCCGCAGCTCGGCGGGCCGTGGAGGACGATGAAGGCGCTGAACAACGAGCTTCTCGACCCCGTCTACCTGGCGGCCGTCGAGGCGGTCGAGGAGGCGGTGCTGAACGCCATGCTGGCCGCCGAGGACGTGCCGACCGCGAAACCTGCCGGGTCGGTCTGCCGGGCGATCGACGCGCAGGTCCTCAAGCGCTGCTTCGAGGCCGGCTAGAGTGGTTCAGCGCAATCGCCGAGCGCTCACATGCGCTTGGCGACCTCCTCCAGCATGACCTCCGTCGCGCCGCCGCCGATGGACTGGATGCGGGCGTCGCGCACCATCCGCTCGATGGGGAATTCGCGCATATAGCCGTAGCCGCCGTGGAACTGCTGGCAGGCATACATCACGCGGTTCACCAGCTCGCCGCAATAGGCCTTGACCATCGACACCTCGCGGGTGGCGTCGTGGCCGTTGGCGTCGAGCCAGGCGGCGTGATGGACGAGCTGGCGGCCCGCCTCGACCTCCGCCTGCAGCATGGCGAGGCGCTGGCGGATCGCCTGCTTGTCCCACAGCACGCCGCCGAAGGCCGCCCGGTCCTTGACGTAGTCGAGGGTCAGGTCGATGGCCTTCTGGGCTTCCGCCACCGCCATCGCGCCGAGCACGATGCGCTCGTTCTGGAAGTTGCGCATGATGGCGTAGAAGCCCTTGTTCTCCTCGCCGAGCAGCGCATCGCCCGAAAGCTCGCAATCCTCGAAGGCGAGTTCCGCCGTGTCGGAGGAGCGCCAGCCCATCTTGTCGAGCTTGCGCGAGACGGTGAAGCCGGGCGTCCCCTTCTCGACCAGGAACATCGAGATGCCGCGCGAGCCGCGCGCCTCGGGATCGGTGCGCGCCGCCACCATGAAGAGATCGCCGAGCGCGCCGTTGGTGATGAAGGTCTTGGCGCCGTTGAGCACCCAGCCATTGCCGCGGCGCTCGGCTTTGGTGCGCAGGGCCTGCACGTCCGAGCCGCCGCCCGGCTCGGTCACCGCCACCGCCGCGATCCTGCGTCCGGCGATCACGTCGGGCAGGTAGCGCTCAAGCTGCTCCGGCGTGCCGAAGCGCTCCAGATGCGGCGAGGCCATGTCGGTATGCACGAGCACGGTGATGTTGAAGCCGGCATAGGTCGAGCGCGACAGCTCCTCGGTGAAGGCCACCGTCGCCAGCGTGTTCATCTCCGAACCGCCATATTGCTCCGGATAGCGGATGCCGAGGAAGCCGAGGTCGCCCATCTTGCGAAGCACCTCGCGCGGCACCGCGCCGTCCTCCTCCCACTTGTCGGCATGGGGAACGACGTCTTCCTGCACGAAGCGGCGAACCTGGTCGCGCAGCGCCTCGATGGTCTCGTCGGTGTAGATCGAAATGCTCATTCTGATGTTCCTTCGCTCGTCGAATCCTCAGCCAGCCGGCGCGCGGCGCGCGACAGTGTGTCTATCGGCCCCGCCAGCGAGGCCATCTCGCCCGCCCCGCCGCGGCCGTGGAAATAGGCGGCGACCCGGCCGGGAACCCGCTCCGCCTCCTCGGGACCGGCGGTCCCCGGCGTCCGGCCCGCGAGCCATTCGTAGAGCATCGCAAGCTCGACCTGCTCGGCGTCGAGCTCGGCCTTCTTGATGCGGTTGCGCAGGGCCTCGGTCTGCGCCGAGGGCGCGGGGTCGGGGCCCGATTTGAGCGTCCGCCGCACGCCCCTGAGCGGATGGACGATCTCCTTCCGCCAGCCGGCGACCAGACGGTCCGCCTCCCGCAACCCTGAATCCGACAGCACGACGCCGCGTTCGACGGCCGCGAAGACCGCGAGGATCAGGACGATCACGTCGACGCTCGCCTCGTCCTGCAAGGCGAGGCAGGCCGGCGCCACGCCCTCGCCCGCATAGAAGGCCAGGGC
>JBFWXZ010000059.1:0-16389 GCA_050186955.1 Flavobacteriaceae bacterium | reverse complement strand
GGCTTGCCCGTGTCGTCCATACGCGCGGCGCCCGCCTCCTGTTCGGGACCGCAATCCGACTCGCGCCGCGCCCGAAACCTGAACCCCCACAGACCCTAGTCCCCGTAGCCCTCGACGATGACGAGATTGCCCTCCGACGCCGGCAGGCGCAGCTTCATGGCGTCCTGGTATTCCGGCGAGTTGTAGCAGGCGAGCGCCTTGTCGTAGCTGTCGAACTCGAGCACCACGTTGCGCGAGTTCATCCGGCCCTCGACCACCTCGTGGCGGCCGGCGCGGACGAGGAACCGCGCGCCCCACTTGGCGAAGACCGGCCCGTTGGCGGCGACGTATTCCTTGTATGCGTCGGGATCGCTCACCTCGACGGTGGCGATCCAGTATCCCTTGGCCATGGCCGCGTTCCTCCCTTTGCTAGAAATCCTTGAGCCGCCGCGTCGTCTCGGGATCGAGGAAACCGGCGACGGTGGCGTCAGTCTCGAGCGCCAGCGCGTTCTCGATGCTGCACAATCCGGCGCGGTTGAGAACCCGCTTCATCGCCTGCAGGGCGAGCGGTGGCTGGGCGGCGAGACGGGCGGCGAGCGCGCGCGCCTCGCCTGGCAGCGCTTCATCGTCGACGACCTTCCAGGCGAGCCCCATCGCGTGCAACTCGGCGGCCGAATAACGCTCGCCGAGCATCAGCATCTCGCGCGCCTTCGCCAGCCCGACCAGCGAGGGCAGGAGCGAGGTCACGGCGCCGGTGACGAAGATGTTGAGCGAGACCTCCGGGAAGAAGGCCTTGGCGCTCCTCGCCCACAGCGAGAAATCGCAGTTGATCGCCCATTCGAAGCCGCCGCCGACGGCCCAGCCATTGATGGCGCCGACCACCGGCTTGGCCCCGAGCACGATCGCCCGCGTCGCCTCCTGGATGGCGTCGACCAGATCGCGCGCCTCCTCGTGGCCCTGCGGGTGGACGTGCTCGTTGCGGTCGTCGCCGGCGCAGAAGGCGCGGCCGCGCCCGGTGAAGAGGATGACGCGGGTGGCGGGATCGGCATGGGCGTCGCGGAAGGCGCGCGCCACGTCCCCGATCAGCTGCCGGTTCATCGCGTTCAGCGATTGCGGCCGGTTGAGCGCGATCAGGCGGACGCCGCCGCCCTCGTCGACGCTCTCGACGCTGTCGTAGGTAAAATCAGCCATCACGTCCTCACCACCCGTCACTACCTCACCACCCGCCTTGTCTTGCCCTCGCTCCGCGGCAGGCTGCCGGGCGGCAGCAGCCGCACCTTCGCCGTCGCCCCGAGCGTCTTCTTGAAGCGCGCCTCGACCGCTTCGGCCAGCCCCTCCGGATCGGCGCCCTCGGCAAGCTCCGCCTCCACCGGCAGCGCGTCGTAGGGCGGCGGCCCCGCCAGCACGATGCGGTATTCGCCGGAAAGCCCGGCGAAGGAGGAGACGATGCCGCCCACCATCGCCGGGAACATGTTGAGGCCGCGCACCACCACCATGTCGTCGCTGCGGCCGACGACGCGGAAGCGCGGCGCGGTGCGCCCGCAGGAGGCCCTGCCGAGCCCGGTGAGGGTGACGATGTCGCCGGTGCGGAAGCGCACCAGCGGCTGGCACTCCTTGGCGAGGTGGGTCAGCGCCATCTCGCCGGTCTCGCCCTCCTTCCACGGCAGCGGCGCGCCGCTGTCGGGATCGATCAGCTCGGGATGGAGCACGTCCATCGCCATGAAGTGCAGGTCGGGATTGTCGGGCGTCTGGGCGGCGAAATTGCACAGCACGTCGGAGACGCCGTAATTGGCGTTCATCGCGGAAAAGCCCCAGACATTCTCCAGCCGCGCCCGGAAGGCCGGCTCGTCCAGCCCCGCCTCGCCGCCGAACAGCCCGAGCCTCAGCCCGAGGTCGCGCGGCTTCAGCCCCTCGAAGCGCTCGGCGATCACCTTCTCCAGCACCGCCGGATAAGAGGGCGTGCAGGAGATGGCGGTGACGCCGAGCTCGCGGATGACGTTGATAAGTCCCTCGGTGCCACCGACGCCGTAGGGGATGACCGTCGCGCCGGCGGCCTCCAGCGTCGCGTGGTCGGTATAGCCGCCCATCCAGAGCTGGTAGTTGAGGCAGTGGACGACCCGATGGCCGGGTCCCAGCCCCGCCGCCGACTGGGCGCGGGCGCCGACCAGCGCGGTCATCGTCGCGTCGGCGGCCGACAGCGCGAGGTTCATCGCGACGCCGGTGGTGCCGGAGGTGCGGTGGACGCGCGAGACCGCCTCGGGAGCGGCGGCAAGATAGGAGCCGAAGGGCGGATGCGCCGCCTGGTCGTCGCGCAGCATCGCCTTGTCGGTGAAGGGCAGATCAGCGATCTCGTCGAGATCTCCCCCGAGCAGCGGCCCGGCAGGGTGCGCCTTGTAGAAATCCGAATGCCCCGCCACCCATGCGGCCTGGGCGCGCCAGCGCTCGCGCTGGATGGCGGCGATCTCCGCCTCGTCCATGAATTCGGCGCGCGGCAGCGCCGTGAAATGCGGCAGCGTCATGCGACCTCTTGGAGGAATTCGAGAAGCCTGTCGGCGACCATTCGCGGGTGCTGGTCGACGAAGAAGTGGCCGCCGGGCATCGCGGCGCCGCGCATGTCTGAGAGCCGCTCCGCCCACAGCGCCTCGAGGTCGTAGAGCCGCGCCATGACGCCGTCGCCGCCATAGAGCATCAGCGCCGGGCATTCGACCCGGCGCCCGAGATCGGCCTCGTCGAGCGCCAGGTCGACCGTCGCGGCGGCGCGGTAGTCGGCGCAGGAACCGTGGATCATCTCCGGGTCGCGCCAGCAGCGGCGGTATTCGGCGAGCTGTCCGGCGTCGTAGTCGCCGAGCGCGCTCTTGCCCCAGCCGACGAGGCAGGTCTCGTAGAAGAAGTCCGGATCGAGCCCGATCATGCGGTCGGTGAAGGCGGCGGGCTGGGCGAGGAACTGCCAGTGCCAGTAGGCCTGCGCCGATTCATGGCTGATCTCGCGGAACAGCGACCATGTCGGCGCGATGTCCATCAGCGTCAGCGACAGCACGCGGTCGGGGTGGTCGAGCGCCATGCGGTGGCCGGTGCGCGCGCCGCGGTCGTGGCCGACCATGTGGAAGCGGTCGTGGCCGAGCGCCTGCATGACCGCAACCTGGTCGGCGGCCATGGCGCGGAAGGAATAGTTGGCGTTGTCGGCGGCGCAGCGCGGCTTGGCGCTGTCGCCATAGCCCCTCAGATCGGCGCAGACGACGCTGTAGCGCTCCGCCAGCGCCGGCGCGACCCGCGCCCACATGGCGAGCGACTGCGGAAAGCCGTGCAGCAGCAGGACCGGCGGCCCCTCGCCCGCCGTCACCAGATTGATCGAGATGCCGTCGCCGGCATCGACCCGGCGGCGCTCAAAGCCTTCGAACACGCGGCCCCTTCTCCCCTTCTCCATCCTTCTTGTCGTTGCCGCCAATCTCCAACGCCCGCTCCAGTTCGGCAAGGCCGGCGGCTATGCGTTCGCCGCGCCCCTCGTCCGCCCACAGCAAGGCGTGCTCGAAGGCGAGCATCAGCGGCACCAGGTCGTCATAGGCGGCGCGGCCGGCCGCCGTCAGCTCGAGGCGCTCGAAGCGGCGGTCCTGCTCGTCGCGGCTGCGCTTCAGCCAGCGGCGCTTCTCCAGCGAGGCGACGGCGCGGCTGACCTTGGTCTTGTGCATCGCCGAATGGGCGCCGATCGCCTTCGCCGTCATGCCCGGGAACTCGCCGAGCGTCGCCAGCACCCGCCATTCGGCGCGCGCTAGGCCGTGACGCTGGCGATAGACGCGCGACAGCCGCGCGCTCAGCTCGGCGGCCAGCCGGTTGAGCCGGTAGGGCAGGAATTCATCGAGACGGAAGGGCCTGATTTTCGCCATTCCTCCATTGATAGTTGCAAATGCAACCGTCACAAAGGGCCGAAGATGGGAATGTTCGGACGCGAATGTTCGCACGCAATCGCCCGAGGGCGGCAATCTTCAAGGGAGGCCGACGATGACCCAGCTCCAGTACATGCCGGGCTTCGGCAACGATTTCGAGACCGAGGCGCTGCCGGGCGCGCTGCCGCAGGGCCAGAACTCGCCGCAGAAGACCGCCTACGGGCTCTACGCCGAACAGCTTTCCGGCTCCCCCTTCACCGCCCCGCGCGGCACCAACGAGCGCTCCTGGCTCTATCGCATTCGCCCCTCGGTGCGCCATTCCGGCCGCTTCCGGGCGGCCTCCTACGACGAGTGGAAGACCGCGCCCAATATCGGCGACCATTCGCTGGCGCTCGGCCAGTTGCGCTGGGACCCGGTGCCGGTGCCCGCCGAGCCGACCGACTTCCTCGCCGGCATCCGCACCATGACGACGGCGGGCGACGTCCACACCCAGGTCGGCATGGCGACGCATGTCTACGTCGCCAATCGCGGCATGGGCCGCGACTGCTTCTTCGACGCCGACGGCGAATTGCTGATCGTGCCGCAGGAAGGCACGCTCGACATCTTCACCGAGATGGGCCGGATGGAGGTCGCGCCGGGCGAGATCTGCATCATCCCGCGCGGCATGGTGTTCCGCGTCAACCTCCTCGGCGACACCGCGCGCGGCTATATCTGCGAGAATTACGGGGCCAAGTTCACCCTGCCCGACCGCGGCCCCATCGGCGCCAACTGCCTCGCCAATCCGCGCGACTTCAAGACGCCGGTCGCCGCCTTCGAGGACAGCGAGGAGCCGTGCACGCTCACCGTCAAGTGGTGCGGCACCTTCCACGAGACCGAGCTGCCGCACTCGCCGCTCGACGTCGTCGCCTGGCACGGCAACTACACGCCCTGCAAATACGACCTGTCCACCTTCTCGCCGGTCGGCGCGTTGCTCTTCGACCACCCCGACCCGTCGATCTTCACGGTGCTGACCGCGCCGTCGGGCGAGGAAGGCACGGCGAATGTCGACTTCGTCATCTTCCCGCCGCGCTGGATGGTCGCCGAGCACACCTTCCGCCCGCCCTGGTATCACCGCAACATCATGAGCGAGTTCATGGGGCTGATCCACGGGCGCTACGACGCCAAGGAGGAAGGCTTCGTGCCCGGCGGCATGAGCCTGCACAACATGATGCTGCCGCACGGGCCAGACCTCGACGCCTTCGAGAAGGCGTCGAATGTCGAGCTCAAGCCGGTGAAGCTCGACCACACCATGGCCTTCATGTTCGAGACGCGCTTTCCCCAGCACCTGACGCGCTTCGCCGCCGGGCTGGAGACGCTGCAGGACAACTACGCCGACTGCTGGGCGGGGATCGAGAAGAAGTTCAACGGCAAGCCGTGAACCGCCTCGTCATCCTCGGCTCCAAGGGCGGGCCGGCGATCCGCCCGGGCGGGCCGTCGCCGACCTCGAGCCTCGTGGAGTGGAACGGCCGCGTGATCGTCATCGATTGCGGGCTCGGGGTGACGCGCGGCCTCGTCGACGCCGGCGTGCATCTGAGGCGCCTCGACACGGTGCTGATCACCCATCACCACAGCGACCACACGCTGGAGCTCGGGGCGCTGGTCCACACCGCCTGGACCGCCGGGCTGTCGACGCCGGTTCGGGTCTTCGGCCCGGCGGGAACGAAGGCGCTGTGGGCGGATTTCCTCAAGATGATGCGGATCGACATCGAGACCCGCATCGCCGACGAGGGCCGGCCCGACCTCGCGGGGCTGGTGCGCGTCGCCGAATATGCCGACGGCGCGGTGACGCGCGACGCCGACGTGACGGTGACGGCGCTGCGCAACCGGCACCCGCCGCTCGACGACAGCTTCGCGCTGCGGCTCGACCTTTCCGGCTGCGCCATCGTCTTCTCCGGCGACACCGCCCTCTGCCCCGCCCTCGCCGACTTCGCCGGCGGCGCCGACATCCTCGTTCACGAGGCGATGCTGATGGCCGGCGTCGAGAGCCTCGTCGCCCGCACCGGCAACGGCCGGCGGCTGCGCCAGCACCTGCTGGCCAGCCACTCGAGCGCGGAGGAGGCCGGCGAGATCGCGGCGAAGGCCGGCGTCCGCCATCTGGTGCTCAACCATCTGATCCCGGCCGACGATCCCGATTTCGGCGAGGCCGACTGGATCGCCGACGCGCGCAGGAGCTGGGACGGCCGGCTCAGCATCGCCCGCGACGGCATGGAGATCGAACTGCCGCAACCCGATCGGGCGTGAGCGCCCTATATCCGCAAGCGGGCGAAGGGGCGCGAGGAAGAGGAAGAAAGCGATGAGCTATGTCGACGGATTCGTGGTGCCGGTGAAGAAGGCGAAACGCGAGGACTACCGCAAGCTCGCCGAGCTGGCGGCGACGGTGTGGATGGAGCACGGGGCGCTCGGCTATGTCGAGGCGGAGGCCGACGACGTGCCGGTCGGCGAGGTCACCTCGTTCACCCGCGCTGTCAAGCTCGAGGACGACGAGACGGTGTGGTTCTCGTGGATCCTCTACGAGTCGCGCGAGCACCGCGACGCGGTCAACGCCAAGGTGATGGCGGACGCGCGGCTGAAAGGAAAGATGGAGGACATGCCCTTCGAGGGGAAGCGGCTGATCTATGGCGGGTTCGCGCCGGTGGTCGTGCGCGGCGCGGCGGCGGCCTAGCCGGCGGGTCGGCCGGCGATTCGGCTCATGGTCCGGCCGGTGACGCGAGCGGTGAACATGTTCAGCCGCCGGCCTGCCACTGCCGGATCGAATCGAGCGGCCACAACAGCATGATGATGTTGAGCAAAAGCCCGTCGCGGATGATCCATGCGGTGACGATCTCGGTGACCACGGCGATGAGTGCGGTCAGCCATGCCGGCAGGCGCGAGGCGAGCCAGAATCCGGCAAACATTGCAAGGACATCGGCGGTGGAGTTGACGACGCTGTCGCCGAAATAGTCGAGCGAGATGGTGACCTCGCGGTAACGGTTGATGATAAAGTCAGTGTTTTCAATGATTTCCCACGTGCACTCGATCAAAGTCGCGACCGCCAGGCGCCAGCCGAACGAAACCCGTCGCATCAGGAGGTGCGTCAGCGCGTAGAAGATGAAACCGTGCAGGATGTGGGACGGCGTGTACCAGTCCGTCAGGTGCTGGGAGTTCTCCGAGCTGACGACGACGCCGTGCCACAGCTTGACGTAGCCGCAGGTGCAGATCGGCACCCGCCCCATCGCCAGCAGGACGATGGCGGTGGCCGCCACCATCGCCAGGGAAAGCCACACGCCTCTGGATATTTGCATCGGCAGGACACCGCTTGATTGTCTAGATTGTCGAAGAATTACGAGTAGCAGCAGTCGGGGAAAATATGAAACTGGCAACCCTCAGGAACGGCAGCCGCGACGGCCGCCTCGTCGTCGTCTCGCGCGACCTCACCACATGCTCCGACGCGACGCTGATCGCGCCGACGCTGCAGGCGGCGCTGGACGACTGGGAACGGCTGTCGCCGCAGCTCGCCGGGCTTTCCGAGGAGCTCGAGCACGGCGCGGTGCCGGCCGAGCGCTTCCACGAGCACGACGCCATGTCGCCGCTGCCGCGCGCCTATCAGTGGGCCGACGGCTCCGCCTATATCAACCATGTCGAGCTGGTGCGCCGGGCCCGCGGCGCCGAGATGCCGGAGAGCTTCCGCTCCGACCCGCTGATGTACCAGGGCGGCTCCGACACCTTCCTCGCGCCCCGCGACCCGATCGTCATGGACGACGAGGCGTGGGGAATCGACATGGAGGGCGAGGTCGCGGTGGTCACCGGCGACGTGCCGATGGGCGCCGACCGCGAGAGCGTCGCGCAGGCGATCCGCCTCGTCATGCTGGTCAACGACGTGTCGCTGAGGAACCTCATTCCCGGCGAGCTGGCCAAGGGGTTCGGTTTCTTCCAGTCGAAGCCCTCCTCCGCCTTCTCGCCCGTCGCGGTGACGCCGGACGAGCTCGGCGACGCCTGGGACGGCGGCAAGGTGGCGCTGCCGCTCAGCGTCGACCTCAACGGCAAGCCGTTCGGCCGCGCCAATGCCGGGAACGACATGACCTTCGACTTCCCGTCCCTGATCGCCCACGCGGCGAAGACGCGCCGACTCGGCGCCGGCGCCATCGTCGGCTCGGGCACTGTCTCCAACAAGGGGCCGGGCGGCGATCCCGGCAAACCGGTGGAGGACGGCGGGCTGGGCTATTCATGCATCGCCGAACTGCGCATGATCGAGACGATCCTGCACGGGGAGGCGAAGACGCCGTTCCTGCGCTTCGGCGACACGGTGAGGATCGAGATGAAGGACGCCAGGGGCCGCTCGGTCTTCGGCGCCATCGAGCAGAAGGTGAAGCAGGCTTGAGCGTCGAATTCTCCGGACCGTTTCCGCTTACCATGCCGCCGCTGCCGTGGGACGGCGGCTGCCGCTGCGGGGAGACGCGCATCCGCGTGACGCTACCGCCGATCCTGACCATGGCGTGCCACTGCGCCGGCTGCCAGAGCATGACGGCGGCGCCCTACTCGCTGACCATGGGCATCCCCGCCGACGGCTTCGCGGTGACGAAGGGCGAGACCGTGATCGGCGGCATGCGCGAGGACCCGAAGCATCATTTCTGCCCGGTCTGCATGAGCTGGATGTTCAGCCGTCCCGACGCGGTGCCGCATCTCATCTTCCTGCGGCCGACGATGCTCGACGAGCACCACTGGGTCGCGCCCTTCGTGGAGTGCTGCACCAGCGAGCGGATGCCGTGGGCGGTGACGCCAGCGCGGCATTCCTACGAGCAGTTTCCGCCGATGGAGGACTATCCGGGGCTGATCGAGGCCTTCCAGGCGCAGTTGCACACCGGCGCCGACTGAGCCGCCGGACAGACAGGGAATACGAGAATGGCCAAGGCATTCGCCTCGCGCGGCGACATGAGCGAGAAGAAGATCTCCTTCACCGAGGTCGGCCGCGACCTGTGGGCCTTCACCGCCGAGGGCGACCCCAATTCGGGCGTCATCATCGGCGACGACGCCGTGATGATCGTCGAGGCGCAGGCGACCCCGCGGCTCGCCCGCAAGGTCATCGAGAAGGTGCGCTCGGTCACCGACAAGCCGATCACCCACCTGGCGCTGACGCATTATCACGCGGTGCGGGTGCTCGGCGCCTCGGCCTACAGCGCGCCGACGGTGATCATGAGCGGGAAGGCGCGCGGCATGGTCGCCGAGCGCGGACAGGAGGACTGGGACAGCGAGTTCGAGCGCTTCCCCCGGCTGTTCGAGGGACATGAGGAAATCCCCGGCCTGACCTGGCCGACGACGACCTTCGACGGCCGGATGAGCGTCTATCTCGGCAGCCGCCGCGTCGACCTGATGTTCCTCGGGCGCGCCCACACCGCCGGCGACGTCGCCATCCACGTGCCCGACGCCAACGTCATGTTCACCGGGGACATCGTCGAATACAAATCCGCCTGCTATTGCGGCGACGGCCATTTCAACGACTGGCCGGGGACGCTGGAGGCGATCCGCCGCTTCGGCGTCGACGCCATCGCGCCGGGGCGCGGCGACGCGCTGGTCGGCAGGGCGAAGGTCAACGAGGCGCTCGACCTCACCGCCGATTTCGTGCGCTCGACCTACGCGCCGGCGGCGCGGGTCGCGGCGCGCGGCGGCAGCCTCAAGGAGGCCTGGGACGCGGTGCGCGCCGAATGCGATCCGAAATTCGCCGACTACGCGATCTACGAGCATTGCCTGCCCTTCAACGTGGCACGCGCCTATGACGAGGCGCGCGACATCGACACGCCGAGGATCTGGACGGCGGCGCGCGACAAGGCGATGTGGGAAGCGCTGCAGGGGTGACGGGGATGCAGCCGGGCCCGATCTTCTACATCGTGTCGCTCGCCTGGGCGGGCGTCGTGCTGACGGTCTTCGTCAACGCGATCCGGCTCAGCTACCGGATCGAGGAGGCCAGCGACGGCGGCAAGAGCAGCCTGCCACGCTATGCCAACATTCCAAGGGTCGTCCTCAACCACAAGATCGCCCGCGACCCGCAGACCCAGGCGATGCGGCGAATGCTGCTGTGGCACCTGTTCGCGGTGCTCTGCCTGCTCGCGGTCTTCGCCGTCTTCGTCCGCTATATGACCTGAGCCGCCGCCCATGGTCTGGATCGTCCTCCTCGGGTTCCTCGCCGCCGCCACGCAGGGCTACATCATCCTGCTGCTGATCGCGCTGGGGCACGAGAAGGAGACGAACGGCTGGTCCGACGAGGAGGCGCTCAGGCGCTTCATCGCGATGCCCCGTCCGACCAACCGGCGGGCCTATGTCAACGAGACGCTGCGCAAGGCGGCGATGGCGCAGGGCCGGCTGGCGCTGTGGGCGGTGGCGCGGGCGCTGCTGCTCGTCGGCGGCGCCGGCTTCCTGCTGACGGTGCTGCTGATCGTCTACCGGATGGCGGCGGCATGACGGCGGGCGACCTCGCGGGGCATTTCAGGGAGATGGCGCGCAACAACCGCTGGGCGAACCGGCGTCTGTTCGACGCCGTGTGCACGCTGTCGCGAGCCGATTTCCTCGCCGAGCGGACGAGCTTCTTCCCCTCGCTGGCGGCGACGCTGAACCACAATCTGGCGGTCGACCGCTACTATCTCGACGCGCTGGAGGGCGGCGGGCTCGGCCGCCGGGCCTATCTGGAATTCGAGGAGTTCGACGACGCGGCGGCGCTGTCGGCCGCGCAGAAGGAACAGGACCGCCGGCTCATCGCCTATTGCGACGCGCTGACGCCGGAAAGGCTGGCGGAAAGCGTTGCGACCGACCGGCCGGGCCATGGCGAGGTGCGCGAGAGCGTCTCCAACCTGCTGGCGCATCTCTTCCAGCACCAGATCCACCATCGCGGCCAGGCGCATGCGATGCTCGCCGGCACCGGCGTCGAACCGCCGCAGCTCGATGAATTCTTCCTCGATTTCGACCGCCACCCGCTGGCGGCCGCGATCCTGCGCGGCGAAGAGCCCTGATGGCGCGCTACGAATACAAGCGCTTCGCCTACCGCAAGCCGCCGGAGATCGGCGGCACGGCGGAAAGGCGCGTCGTCATCGTCGGCGCCGGGCCGGCGGGGCTTTCCGCCGCGATCGACCTCGCGCAGCGCGGCGTCGCGACGACGGTGCTCGACGACAACGACGTGGTGTCGCTCGGCAGCCGGGCGATCTGCTGGTCGAAGCGGACGCTGGAGATATTCGACCGGCTGGGCGTCGGCGAGCGGATGGTCGCCAAGGGCGTCACCTGGCAGGTCGGGCGGCTGTTCCACCGCGACCGCGAGGTCTATTCCTTCGACCTGCTGCCGGAGGCGGGGCACAAGATGCCGGCCTTCATCAACCTCCAGCAATATTACGTCGAGCAGTATCTGGCCGAGCGCGCCGCCGACTTTCCGGGGCTGATCGACCTGCGCTGGAAGAACCGCGTCACCGGCGTCGACAGCCAGGCGGACGGCGCGGCGCTCGACGTCGAGACGCCGGACGGCGGCTACCGGATCGAGGCGGAATGGGTGATCGCCTGCGACGGCGCGCGCTCGCCGATGCGATCCTTCCTCGGCCTCGGCTTCACCGGCCGCGCCTTCGAGGAGCGCTTCCTGATCGCCGATGTCGAGATGAAGGCGGACTTTCCCTCCGAACGCTGGTTCTGGTTCGACCCGCCCTTCCATTCCGGCCGCTCCGCCCTGCTCCACAAGCAGCCCGACGACATCTACCGCATCGACCTGCAGCTCGGCCCCGACGCCGACCCGGAGGCCGAGAAGCAGCCGGAGCGGGTCATCCCGCGCATCCGCGCGATGGTCGGCGAGCGCCCCTTCGAGATCGACTGGGTGTCGGTCTATTCCTTCCAGTGCAGCCGGCTGGAGCGCTTCGTGCACGGCCGCGTGATCTTCGCCGGCGACAGCGCCCATGTGGTCTCGCCCTTCGGCGCGCGCGGCGGCAATGGCGGCATCCAGGACATCGACAATCTCGGCTGGAAGCTGGCGCTGACGCTTCAGGGCAAGGCCGGCCCCGGCCTGATCGACAGCTATGACGAGGAGCGGGTGCGCGGGGCCGACGAGAACATCCTCAACTCGGCGCGCTCGACCGGCTTCATGACGCCGAAGAACGAGGCGGAAAGCCTGTTCCGGGACGCCGCGCTGGAGCTCGCCGCCGACATGGGCTTCGCCCGCCGGCTGGTCAATTCGGGGCGGCTGTCGCTGCCCTGCGCGCTCGACGGGCTCAGCCTGCAATCTCCCGAATGCGTTGCCGGCGCGCTCAGCCCCGGCACGCCCTGCCCCGACGCGCCGCTCGCCCGCGGTGGGGAGACGGGCTGGCTGCTCAACGAGCTATCGGACGGCTTCACCCTGCTCTCGGTCGACGCCCAGGCGCCGCGCATCGACGGCATCGCGGCGCTGGAGATCGCCGGCGCCGACGCGGGCGATGAGCGCTGGCTCGACGCGCAAGGCCACGCGGCGCGCCGCTACGGCAGCGGCAATGTCTATCTGGTGCGCCCGGACGGCCATATCGCGGCAGTCTTCCGCGAGCCGAATATCGGCGCCGTCAAGACAGCGCGCCACAGGGCGACGGGGTTTCAATGAGCAAAGGCAATCAGATCGACCTGTCCGCCGACCGCTTCGCCGGAGCCGGCGACGACTTCTACCAGGCGCTGATCGAAGCGCATGAGGGGTTGAGCGCGGCGCAGTCGTCGGCGCTTAATGCGAGGCTGGTGCTGCTGCTGGCCAACCAGGTCGGCGATATAGAGGCGCTGCGCGCCGCGGTCGCGCGGGCGCGGCGCGGCATCGGATAGGGGAGCGCGGCGATGACCGAGACCTGGCAGTTCTGGGCGCTTTCGGCGGCGGTGTTCGCGGCGATGACGGCGATCCTGGCGAAGCTCGGCGTCGACACCATGGACCCCGACGCGGCGACGCTGGTGCGCACCGCGGTGGTACTGGTGCTGCTGGCGGCGATCCTCGTCTTTCGAGGCAAGATCGGCGCGCTCGCCTCCATCGACAGGCGGGCGGCGCTGTTCCTGCTGCTGTCGGGGCTTGCCACCGGCGCGTCGTGGCTGTGCTACTTCCGGGCGCTGAAGCTCGGCGAGGCGTCGCGCGTGGCCCCGATCGACAAGCTCTCCGTGGTGTTCGTCGCGGTGCTCGGCGCGCTGCTGCTCGGCGAGCGGCTGAGCGCCACCGGCTGGCTCGGGGTGGCGATGATCGCCGGCGGCGCGGTGCTGATCGCGCTTTAGCGCGGACAACTCAGTTGTCGCCGCCGCGCTCCAGCGTGGCGGAGGAAACATAGGTGTCGCCGTCATAGTTGCCGGCCCATTCGACCAGCAGCTTGTCCTCATAGGGCTGGACGATCAGGAAGCCGTCGATGCAGCCGAGGTCGGTCGAGGGGTCGACGCGGCCCTCGGTGACCGTCTCGATGAAGATCGTGTAGCCGTCGACGGCGGCGACCTGCACCAGCTCGGCGCCGCATTGCAGCTCGGGATAGAGGGTCTGGCCGGTCTGGCCGTCGATGCGCAGCAGCATCGCGTATTCCGTCTCGCCGCTGGCGTCGACCTGCTTCATCTTGCCGGTCCAGCGGCCGTCGAGATCGGAACCGGCGGACGCGGCGGACACGGCCACGAACGAAGCGGCAACCGCGAACAGGGCATATCGACGCGCCATGACCGTCCTCACAACCGGAGAGGCCCTAGGGGCCAATTGCCGATCATAGCGCAGAATGCAGCGAAAAAGCGCCGGGATGCTCAGCCGAGGACGGAGAAGCTGGAATCCTTGTTGATCGGCCGCTTGCGCGAGAAGAAGCCGACATCGATGTCGCGGCCGGTGTGCCTCATGCGGAAGCTGAGCGGGTCGCGGTCGTGGTCGCGCCCGCCCTCCACGGCCTCGATCAGCTCGGCCATCATGACGCCGGCGACACCGGCGTTCTTGAACTGGTTGCCGCTGGTGCCGATGGCCATGTAGTAGCCCGGCACCGAGGACTTGTCGTAGATCGGAATCCAGTCGTCGGAGACGTCGTAGAGATCGACGACGCCGCGCATCTGGCTCGGAATGCCGAGCTCGGGGATGCGCTGGGCGAGGCGCAGCGCCTGGACGCGCCACTGCTCGGTGAAGTTGCGGTCGAAATCGTCCGGGTCGACCCATTCGCGGCCGTCGCATTCGGGGTCTTCGGAGCCGATCAGGATGTGATTGCCCTTCTCCGGGCGCGTGTAGCAGCCGATGTCGCTGTCCGACGTCACCATGCCGGTGCGGTCGTAGTCGCCGTCCGGCGCCGGAATGTGCACCACCTCGTGGCGCAGCGCGCGGGTGGCGATGGTCATGTCGCCGAGCGCGCCGGCCATCTCGTTGACCTTGAAGGAATGCGGGCCGGCGACGTTGACGACGACCGGGGCGTCGATGCGCGAGCCGTCGTCGAGGACGACGCCGGCGACACGGCCGCCCTCCTTCAGGATCTCGACGACGCGGCGGTTGAACCGGAACGTCCCGCCATTGGCCTCCGCCGCGCGCTGGAGATTGTGGGCGGCGAGCTGCGGGTCGGTGACGTAGCCGGACTGCGGGAAGAACACCGCGCCGGCGATCTCGCCGCCGGTCGGCTCGCCGAAATCGGCGTCCTCGGGGCGCTTGGGCGGATAGAAGAGATGGGTGTCGAAATGCGGCATCCTGCGCCTCAGGCCGGCGAGATCGAGGTCGTCATAGGGGACGCCGATCTCGTCCATGATCGCCTTGACCTTCTCCAGATAGCCGTTGCCCTTCGTCTTCATGACGAGGCTGCCGGTTTCGCGGAACTCGGCATGGCCGCGCTCGTCCGGGGCGCCGAGATAGTCGGCCCAGTGCTTCCAGTAGAAATAGCCCTCATAGGCGAAGAGCGAGCCCGGCACGGTCGAGTAGTAGGTGCGGATGATGGCGCAGGAGGCCGATGTCGAGCCGTAGCCTGCCGCCGGCGCGAAATCGACGTTCAGGGTCCTGAAGCCCTTGCGCGACAGCTCCAGCCCGATCGCCGCGCCGATGACGCCCGCGCCGATCACCACTGCGTCGAAGTCCTGCCCGGCCATGGTTCCTCCTCCCGCGTAAATGTCCCGCCGTCAGGTGACGACGGCATCCGTCATGTCAAGATGCAGCGCATCGCCCTCATAGGGATGCGCGAGAGCGACATCTTCGTCGAGTTCCACGCCAAGACCCGGCGAATCCGGCGGAATCACATAGCCCTCCTCCCAGCGGATCGGGATCTTGAGGATCTCGGCATGGAAGCCGCCCCAGTCGAGGATGCCCTCGAGGATGAGGAAATTCGGGCTGGCGGCGGAGAGCTGGATGTTGGCGGCGCCGACGACCGGGCCGCAATAGAGATGCGGCGCGATCACCGCGTAATGCGCCTCCGCCATGCCGGCGATCTTCTTCGCCTCCAGCAGCCCGCCGACGCGGCCGAGATTCATCTGCAGGATCGAGGCGGCGCCGGTTTCCAATACGCGGGCGAATTCGTGCTTGCCGGTCAGCCGCTCGCCGGTGGCGACGGGGATGCGCACGGCGCGCGCGACCTTCGCCATCTCCTCGGGGCTTTCCGGCGGCACCGGCTCCTCGAACCAGAGCGGCTCGTAGGGTTCCAGCCGGCGCCCGAGGCGGATCGCGCCGGCGGCGGTGAACTGGCCGTGGGTGCCGAAGAGAAGATCGACGCGCGGGCCGACCGCCTCGCGGATCAGGCGGCAGAATTCCTCCGAGCGGTCGAGCGATTCCAGCGAGGCGATGCGCGGCCCGTAGGTGCTGTAGGGGCCGGCGGGGTCGAACTTGACCGCGGTGAAGCCGCGCGCCGCGTATTGGGCTGCGCGCTCCGCGGCGAGCACGGGGTCCTCGTAGACATTCGTGCGGTCGCCGGCCTCGGGATAGATGTAGGTGTAGGCCCTCAAGCGCTCGTGGACGCGTCCGCCGAGCAGCTTGTGGACCGGCTGGCCGGCGGCCTTGCCGACGATGTCCCAGGAGGCCATCTCCAGCGCGCTCAGGATACCGCCGACCGAGATGTCGGGACGGGCGTTGTAGCCAGCCGAATAGACGCGGCGGCACAGCCCCTCGATGTCGTGGGGGTCGCGGCCCTCGGCGCAGCGGGCGAAGACGTCGGCGACCATCTTCTCGACGACGCGGGGATGGAAGGGCACCGAATAGACCTCGCCGAGCCCGTCGATCCCGGCATCGGTCTCCAGCTTCACGAAGATGAAGTAACGCCCGCCGAAGGAGGGCGGCGGATTGGCGACGACGAAGGTGCGGCAGCCGGTGAAGCGCATGTGCGTTGCCTAGGGTCTGCGGGAGTTCAGGTTTCGGGCGCGGCGCGAGTCGGATTGCGGTCCCGAACAGGAGGCGGGCGCCGCGCGTATAGGCGATACGGGCAAGCCCGCCGACGCATTCGGGGCCGCAATCCGCCGCGTCCGGCAAGGATATGGCGAAAATCGCCCGTCTCGGCGTCGCCGAACCACGAAAGGATGCCGACCTGTCATCGGTTCGGCTCCTGGAACCGAACGATTTTTGCACATACCG